>NZ_JBFAYA010000021.1:0-108917 GCF_040681095.1 Streptomyces sp. NPDC051909
TGTGCTGAACGACGAGCCGGAACTGCTGGCCCTGCTCGCGGACGTGCTGGCCCTTGGCGAAGACGTGGTCTGGGCGGTCGATGTCGCCGACGGCATGGCCGGACTGTGGATCAGCGTGCTGCTCAACCACGGCCAGCACCTCGTCTACATACCTGGCCTGGCGGTCAACCGAGCCTCGGCCGGCTACCGAGGCATGGGCAAGACCGACGCCAAGGACGCCATCGTCATCGCCGACCAGGCCAGGATGCGCCGGGACCTGACAGTCCTGCGGCCGGACAGTGAGCATGCCATCGAGCTGCGTGTCCTCACCAACCGAAGGACCGACCTGACCGCCGACCGCACTCGCCGGATCAACCGCCTGCGCGGCCAGCTCACCAGCATCTTTCCGGCCTTGGAGCGGGTACTCGACCTCGGCAACACTGGACCACTGATCTTGCTGACCGGCTACCAGACCCCGGCCGCCCTGCGCCGCACGGGCCGGAGGCGGCTGGAGACGTGGCTGCACAACCGCCACGTCCGCGGCGCCGAAGCCCTCGCCACAGCCGCCCTGGAGGCGGCCGAGCGCCAGCACACCGCCGTCCCCGGGGAGAAGATCACCGCACAAGTGATCCACACCCTGGCCAAGGAGGTGATGAGCCTCAACGAACGGATCGCCGAGATCGACAAGCTCTTTGGGGCCCGGTTTCGCGAGCACGAACTTGCCGAAGTGATCGAGAGCCTGCCAGGAATTGGCCCGCTGTTGGGGGCCGAGTTCCTGGCCGCCACCGCCGGGGACATGAGCCGCTACGGCACCGCCGACCGCCTGGCCAGCCTCGCCGGCGTCGCCCCGGTCCCTCGCGACTCCGGCAACGTCAGCGGCAACCTGCACCGTCCCCGTCGTTACCACCGAGGCCTGCAACGCGTCTTCTATACCTCCGCGCTGATCAGCATCCGCAGTTGCGACCAGTCGCGCCGCTTCTACGAACGAAAGCGCGCCGAAGGCAAGCGGCACACTCAGGCCGTGCTCGCCCTGGCCCGTCGCCGCGTGAACGTCCTGTGGGCTCTCATCCGTGACGGACAGTGCTACCAAAGCAACCTCCCCGTCACCACTGCAGCTTGACAACATCATTAGGAGGTGAGGTGCGCGCGGTGAGGCCGGGCGGTGGGCTGCTGTGGCTCTGCCTCCGGTTCCGGCCCGGGCGTCGCCTGCGGCTTGCGGAGGAGGGCGAAGGCGACCGCGACGGCGGCGACGAGCAGTCCGGCGCCGACGGCGAAGGCGAGGTGATAGCCGCCGGTCAGGGCCTCGGCGGTGGGCCGGCCGGCTGCGGCGAGGGATTCGGTGCGGGAGGCGGCCAGGGTGGACAGGACGGCGACGCCGAGGGCCATGCCGATCTGCTGGGTGGTGTTGAAGAGGCCGGAGGCGAGGCCCGCGTCCTCCTCCCGGGCGCCCGACATGGCGAGCCCGGTGAGCGCGGGCAGCGCGAGGCCGAACCCGGCGGCGAGCAGCATCACCGGCAGCAGGTCGACGGCGTAGGAGGCGCGGACCGGCACCCGGGCGAGCAGACCGAGCACACCGACGAGCAGGACGAGGCCGGTGAGCAGCACGTTCCGCTCGCCGAAGCGGGCGATCAGCCGGGCCGAGAGGCCGAGGGAGACCGCGCCGATCACGACCGCTGCGGGCAGCATCGCGAGGCCGGTCTCGGCGGCGCCGTAACCCAGCACCTTCTGCAGGTAGAGCGCGACCAGGATCTGGAAGGAGAACAGCGCGGCCACCATCAGCATCTGCACCAGATTGGCCCCGGCGACGGCCGGTGAGCGCAGGATCCGCAGCGGCATCAGGGGCCGCGCGGCGGTCGCCTGGCGGACCAGGAAGCCGGCGAGGAGGGCGAGCGCGAGCGCGCCGAGACCGAGCGTGTGGGCCGAACCGGCCCCGTACTCCCCGATGGTGACGACGGCGTAGATGCCGGCGGTGAGTCCGGAGGTGACCAGCAGGGCGCCGATCACGTCCGCGCCGCCCCTTGCCTCGGCCGGGCGGTCGGCGGGGAGCGCGGGGAGGGCGAGCAGCAGGGCGGCGATGCCGATGGGGAGGTTGATGAAGAAGATCCAGTTCCAGGACAGGGCGTCGGTGAGCAGTCCGCCCGCGACCTGTCCGATGGAGGCGCCGGCGGCGCCGGTGAAGCTGAACACGGCGATGGCCTTGGCGCGTTCGCGGGGTTCGGTGAAGAGCGTGACGAGGATGCCGAGACTGACGGCGGAGGCCATCGCGCTGCCCACGCCCTGCAGGAATCGGGCGGCGATCAGGACGGCGGGGGAGGCGGCGACGCCGGCGAGCAGCGAGGCGGCGGTGAAGACGCCGGTCCCGGCGAGGAACATCCGCTTGCGGCCGAGGAGGTCGCCGAGGCGCCCGGCGAGCAGGAGGAGGGCGCCGAAGGCGATGAGGTAGGCGTTCACGACCCAGCTGAGCCCGGCCGGGCTGAAGCCGAGGTCGGCCTGGATGGCCGGCATGGCCACGGTGACGATGCTGCCGTCGAGGACGGTCATGAGGAGGGCGGTGGCGAGGACGCCGAGGGCGGTCCATGGGGAGGAGGTGCGGTGGCGGGATGTGCGCATGGCGGTTCTCCTGTCGGGTGAGGCGACAGGCAGGACGCTAGCAGATAGTTTTGTTGCAGACCATCTATCTCGGATCGATGGTCTATCGATGGTCTATCGATGGTCTGTGGGGCGAATCGCGGTCAGGCCTTCTGCCGTGCCCGGCGGGCGGTGTACGGGCCCTCGGCCGGGGTTTCGAGATGCCCGGTGACCAGCCGGTTCAGCGCGCTGAGCAGGGCCGCGCGCTCGTCGTCCGGCAGTGAGCCCAGCGCACCCTGGTGCACCTCGTCGACGATCCGCCGGCTCCGCGCGGCGACCTTCGCCCCCTCCTCGGTGACGGCGATGATCCGCGCCCGCCGGTCGCTGCTGGACGGCCGCCGCTCCGCGAGACCGGCCTTCTCCAGCGCGTCGACGGTGACCACCATCGTCGTCTTGTCCATGTCCCCGAGCTCGGCGAGCTGCGCCTGCGTCCGCTCCTCCTCGAGGGCGTGCACCAGGACGCAGTGCATCCGGGCGGTCAGCCCGATCTCGGCGAGCCGGGCGGCCATCTGCGTGCGCAGCACGTGGCTGGTGTGGTCGAGGAGATAGGACAGGTCGGGCTCGGTCCGGGTGGGCGCCATGGCAGTCATGCGGCCAGGGTAACGAGGAACGTTCCGTTGCGGACGATCGGCGGGCGGACGGTGGCAGGGTGGAGCCATGCGGCCCCTGATCTTCCTCGACGTGGACGGCCCCCTGATCCCCTTCGGCGGCCCCGCTCCGCACCCGACCTTCGCCCCGAACCCCGCGCCGGACGCCCACCCCCTGCTCGGCCGTGTCGACCCGGCCCACGGACTCCGGCTCGCGGCCCTCGGCGGCGAGCTGGTCTGGGCGACCACCTGGACCTCCGAGGCCAACGAGGTCCTGGCCCCGCGCCTCGGACTGCCGCCGCTGCCGGTCGTCGACTGGCCGGACGGGGACGAGGACGAGGACGAGACCGAGGCCGGCGGCGGGCTGCACTGGAAGACCCGCCCGCTCGCGGCGTGGGCGGCGGGGCGCCCGTACGTCTGGCTCGACGACGAGATCACCCCCACCGACCGCACCTGGACCCACACCCACCACCCCGCCCCCACCCTCCTCCACCGCGTCGCCTCTCACACGGGCCTCACGGAGGCGGACTTCACGGCGGTGCGGGAGTGGCTGGCGCGGCACGGCTGAGGCTGAGTACGCGGGCGCCGGGAAGATGAGCGCAGGTGCTCAGGAGCCGGCACGGGGGCGAGGACAGGATGGGAACGTCCTGGGGAACCCGCCCCGCCCCCCCGGCCCAAGGAGCCCGCCCATGAACCCCCAGACCTCCACACGGCTGTACGGGCCGGGCCGGGCGGCGCCGGGGGCGCGGGGGCGGGACACGGCGGTCGCGGTCGCGGCGGGCGTGGTGTGGGCGGTTGTGGTGCTGGTACTCCACTGGCTCGCCCTGCTGGCGTTCCTGCTGCTCCTCGGCGGCGAATCCGCCGGCGAACTGCTGGTGCGCGGCGTGCTGTTCGGGCTCCCCGCCGTGGCAGTGCCGGCGGTCGTCGCCTGCACGCCCGCCGTGAGGCGGCTGACCGTGCCGCGCCGTTTCCTCGCCGCCGGGGCGGCGGCCCTCCCGATCTTCCTCGGGCTCGCACTCTGGGCCACCGTCTCGGCCGGCTGAGGACACGCCCTAG
This sequence comes from Streptomyces sp. NPDC051909, assembly GCF_040681095.1. Classification (NCBI taxonomy): domain Bacteria; kingdom Bacillati; phylum Actinomycetota; class Actinomycetes; order Kitasatosporales; family Streptomycetaceae; genus Streptomyces; species Streptomyces sp. NPDC051909. The sequence goes on from NZ_JBFAYA010000021.1 coordinate 4,251, forward strand.
GCGCGCGGCTGGTTGAAGCGGAGCATGTTGCCCGCCGGGTCGCGGAAGGCGCAGTCGCGGACGCCGTACGGCTGGTCCATGGGCTCCTGGAGGACCTCGCCGCCCGCCGCGCGGACGCGTTCGAAGGTGGCGTCGACGTCGTCGGTGCGGAAGATGACGCCGCGCAGCATGCCCTTGGCGAGGAGTTCGGCCGCGGCCTGGCGGTCGGCGGCGGGGGCGTTCGGGTCGGCCAGCGGCGGTTCCAGGACGATCTCGACGTCCGGCTGGGTGGGGGAGCCGACGGTCACCCACCGCATGCCCTCGAAGGCGACGTCGTTGCGCACCTCCAGACCGAGGGCGTCGCGGTAGAAGGTGAGCGCCTTGTCGTGGTCGTCGACGGCGATGAAGCACTGGGCGAGATTGATGGTGTTGTTCATGCCGTCGACGCTACGAGGGTGCCGGGCTTTCCGCTTCTCCGTTCCTGACCGGTTCCGCGACAGGCTCCGTGACCGGTTCCTTCGCTACCGGCTTGGCGCGGGGCGCCCGGGTCGGGCGGGTCAGGAACTTCGCCACGCACGCCGGGATCGGCTCGCCCGCGTCGTGGTTCCGCGCCCGGTACGCGCTCGGGCTCTCCCCGACCAGCTCCGTGAACCGCGTGCTGAACGACCCCAGCGACGTACAGCCCACCGCGAAGCAGACCTCCGTCACGCTCAGGTCGCCGCGCCGCAGCAGGGCCTTCGCCCGCTCGACCCGGCGGGTCATGAGATAGCTGTACGGCGTCTCCCCGTACGCGGCGCGGAAGCTGCGCTGGAAGTGCCCCGCCGACATCAGGGCGGCCCGTGCCAGGGCCGGGACGTCCAGCGGCTCCGCGTAGTCGCGGTCCATCATGTCCCGGGCCCGCCGCAGTCTGACCAGGTCGTCGAGGGTGGGTGGCGTCACAACCTCCAGGATGGCACGAGGCCCCGCCCGGCCCCCCGGTTGTCCACAGGGCATCAAGGGGCGATCAGGTTTTCCACAGGTGGGCAGGAATCGAGAAGCACGGCGGCGGGCCCGCGCCTAGCCTGGCTCCCAGGACATGACACGGGGCCGCAGGGAGAGACGATGACCAAGCCGCACGCCGCCGACAGCCACGATCTGATCCGCGTGCACGGCGCGCGCGAGAACAACCTGAAGGACGTCAGCATCGAGATCCCCAAGCGCCGCCTCACGGTGTTCACGGGCGTCTCGGGCTCGGGCAAGAGCTCCCTGGTCTTCGACACGATCGCCGCCGAGTCGCAGCGGCTGATCAACGAGACGTACAGCGCCTTCGTGCAGGGCTTCATGCCGTCCCTCGCCCGCCCCGAGGTCGACGTCCTCGACGGTCTGACCACGGCGATCACCGTCGACCAGCAGCGGATGGGCGGCAACCCGCGCTCCACCGTCGGCACCGCCACCGATGCCAACGCGATGCTGCGGATCCTCTTCAGCCGGCTCGGCGAGCCGCACATCGGCGGCCCGAAGGCCTTCTCCTTCAACGTCGCCTCGATCAGCGGCGCCGGCGCGGTGACCGTCGAGAAGGGCGGCCGGACGGTCAAGGAGAAGCGCACCTTCACCGTCACCGGCGGCATGTGCGCGCGCTGCGAGGGCCGCGGCACGGTCTCCGACATCGACCTCACCGCGCTGTACGACGACTCGAAGTCCCTCGCGGAGGGCGCGCTCACCATCCCCGGCTACACGATGGACGGCTGGTACGGGCGGATCTTCAGCGGCAGCGGCTACTTCGACATGGACAAGCCGATCCGCCGCTACACCAAGCGCGAGCTGGCCGACCTGCTTCACCGCGAGCCCACCAAGATCAAGGTCGAGGGCATCAACCTCACCTACGAGGGCCTGATCCCCAAGCTGCAGAAGTCGATGCTGTCGAAGGACGTCGACTCCCTCCAGCCGCACGTCCGCGCCTTCGTGGAGCGCGCCGTCACCTTCACCACCTGCCCGGACTGCGACGGCACCCGGCTCAACGAGGGGGCCCGCTCCTCGAAGATCGGCAAGGTGAGCATCGCCGACGCCTGCGCGATGCAGATCAGCGACCTCGCGGAGTGGGTGCGCAGCATCGACGAGCCCTCCGTCGCGCCGCTGCTCGCCACCCTCCAGCAGACCCTGGACTCGTTCGTGGAGATCGGCCTCGGCTATCTGGCGCTCGACCGGCCCTCGGGCACGCTGTCCGGCGGCGAGGCGCAGCGGGTCAAGATGATCCGGCACCTCGGCTCCTCCCTCACCGATGTCACGTACGTCTTCGACGAGCCGACCACCGGTCTGCACCCGCACGACATCCAGCGCATGAACGACCTGCTGCTGCGGCTGCGCGACAAGGGCAACACGGTCCTGGTGGTGGAGCACAAGCCGGAGACGATCGTCGTCGCCGACCACGTCGTGGACCTCGGCCCGGGCGCGGGTTCGGCGGGCGGCAGCGTCTGCTTCGAGGGCACCGTGGCGGGGCTGCGGAAGAGCGGCACGGTCACCGGCCGGCACTTCGGGGACCGTGCCAAGATCAAGGACTCGGTGCGCACGCCCACCGGCACCCTGGAGATCCGCGGCGCCCACGCCAACAACCTCCAGGACGTCGACGTCGACGTGCCGCTCGGGGTGCTCGCCGTCGTCACCGGCGTCGCCGGGTCAGGCAAGAGCTCCCTGGTGCACGGGTCGATCCCGGCGGGCGCGGGCGTCGTCTCGGTCGACCAGGGCGCCATCCGGGGCTCGCGGCGCAGCAACCCCGCCACGTACACCGGTCTCCTCGAGCCGATCCGCAAGGCCTTCGCCAAGGCCAACGGGGTGAAGCCGGCGCTGTTCAGCGCGAACTCGGAGGGCGCCTGTCCCACCTGCAACGGCGCCGGGGTGATCTACACCGACCTGGCGATGATGGCCGGGGTCGCGACCGTCTGCGAGGAGTGCGAGGGGAAGCGGTTCCAGGCCTCGGTGCTCGAATACCGCTTCGGCGGGCGGAACATCGCCGAGGTCCTGGAGATGTCGGTGGCGGAGGCGGAGGAGTTCTTCGGCGCGGGCGAGGCCCGCACCCCGGCCGCGCACCGCGTCCTGGAGCGGCTGGTGGACGTCGGCCTCGGTTATCTGACGGCGGGTCAGCCGCTGACCACCCTGTCGGGCGGCGAGCGTCAGCGCCTCAAGCTGGCCACGCACATGGGCGACAAGGGCGGCGTGTACGTCCTCGACGAGCCCACCGCCGGTCTCCACCTCGCCGACGTCGAGCAGCTCCTCGGCCTGCTCGACCGCCTCGTCGACTCCGGCAAGTCCGTCATCGTCGTCGAGCACCACCAGGCGGTCATGGCCCACGCCGACTGGATCATCGACCTCGGTCCCGGCGCCGGCCACGACGGCGGCCGCATCGTCTTCGAGGGCACCCCGTCCGACCTGGTCGCCGCCCGCTCCACCCTCACGGGCCGCCACCTGGCGGACTACGTGGGAGCGTGAGCGCCGCCCCCGGCGCGGACGGTGCGGGGCTCGGGCAGGATCGGCGGATGCCCCTCGCCGTCCCCGTCCTCCCGACCCCGTCCGGCCTCACCCTCCGCCCCTGGCGCCTCACCGACCTCCCCCTCCGCACCGCCGAACAGGCCGGATTCCGCCGCGAGGGCCTGCTGCGCGGCTGGCGGCAGGTGGGCGCGGAGCGGCGGGACATGTACGTGTACGGGCAACTATTGCAAGCAGGTGCTTGCAATAGTTAGCGGCAGCTGGCATGGTCGGAGCATGGCTTCACTCAACGTCGGCAATCTCGGTGAGTACCTCCGTGAGCAGCGGCGCACCGCGCAGTTGTCACTGCGGCAGCTCGCCGAGGCGGCGGGGGTGTCGAATCCGTATCTGAGTCAGATCGAGCGGGGGCTGCGCAAGCCCAGTGCCGAGGTGCTGCAGCAGGTCGCCAAGGCGCTGCGGATCTCCGCCGAGACGCTGTACGTGCGCGCCGGGATCCTCGACGAGCAGGAGCGGGACGAGCTGGAGACGCGGGCCGTCATCCTGGCCGATCCCTCGATCAACGAGCGGCAGAAGCAGGTGCTGCTCCAGATCTACGACTCCTTCCGCAAGGAGAACGCCGCCGAGCAGCAGCAGGCGCAGCAGGCAGACCAGCAGGCGCAGCCCACCGACACGTAGTACCTGAACCTCCGGGAGGACCACGACCATGGCCATCATCGACGAACTCCGTACCCCCCTCTACTTCGCCGCCGGCGCCGCCGACCTCGCCGCGCAGCAGGCCAAGAAGGTGCCCGGGTTGATCGAGCAGCTCGCCGCCGACGCGCCCGCCCGCATCGAGGCCGTGCGCAACACGGACACGAAGGCGGTGCAGGAGAAGGCGCAGGCGAAGTTCGCCGAGTTCGTCGGCGGTCTGGACACCGACCTGAAGAAGCTCGGCGAGCAGGCCCAGGACCTGGCGCTGCGCGGGGTCGGCGTCGCCGCCGAGTACGCGGTCAAGGCGCGCGAGAAGTACGAGGAGCTCGCCGCGCACGGCGAGGAGACCGTGAAGGCCTGGCGCGGCGAGGTCGCCGAGGAGATCACCGAGATCGCCGTCGTCGTCGAGCCCGACCCCGAGCCGGCCGCCGAGGCCAAGGCCGAGGAGCCCCAGGCCGAGCCCGAGGCCAAGAAGGCGGCTCCCGCCCGCAAGACCAGCACCCGCAAGGCGCCGGCCAAGAAGGCCGCGGCCGCCGAGACCGCCGAGTAGCGCCGGGCGGGCGGTCCGGGCACCAAACCCGGTGTCCGGAGCGTTGTACCGGGTACCTTGGCCGCGAGGCGCTCCACCCACACACCTAGGCGGTGCTCAGCATGTTGGCGAACGGCTTCGACTCGATCCTCTCCCTGGTGACCTTCCTGGTCTTCACCGGCTTCGCCGTCGTCGCGTTCGCCTTCGCCGCCACGGCGCGCGAGGACGCGTACCGCGCGGCGGACAAGCAGACCAAGAAGTTCTGGCTGATCCTGCTCGGCATCAACCTGATCCTCAATCTGCTGCTGCCGATGCTGTTCCTGCAGATCGCCGGGCTCATCGCCGCCATTGTCTTCATGGTCGACGTGCGGCCGGCCATCCGCCAGATCTCCGGTGGCGGCCGCCGCGGCGGTTCCAGCAGCGACGGCCCGTACGGCCCGTACAACGGCGGCCGGTAGCCGGTAGCCGACGGCCGTAAGAGCGTAAGAACGAAAGAACGTAGAAGAGAGTGCGATCAAGGTCCGGGCGTCACGCCCGGGCCTTGTCCCGTTCCAGGACGAGCACCGCGACGTCGTCCGTCAGCTCCCCGCCGTTCAGCGAGCGCACCTCCGTCACCGCCGCGTCGAGCAGCTCTTCGCCGCGCAGCCCCTCCGCCAGCTGCCGGTTGATCATCTCGACCATGCCGTCCTGACCGAGCCGCGGCGAGTCCGGGCCCGCCGAGCGGCCCTCGATCAGGCCGTCGGTGTACATCAGCAGGCTCCAGGAACCGCCCAGCTCCACCTGCCGGCGCGGCCAGCGGGCGCGCGGCAGCAGACCCAGGGCCGGGCCCCCGTCCTCGTACGGCAGCAGCTCCGCCGCCCGCCCGTGCCGGGCGATCAGCGGCGAGGGGTGGCCCGCCAGGCACAGCCCGGCGCGGCGGCCGTCGGCCGAGATGTCGACCGTGCACAGCGTCGCGAAGATCTCGTCGCTCGCCCGCTCGTGCTCGAGCACCTGCTGGAGCGTGGAGAGCAGCTCGTCCCCGCACAGTCCCGCGAAGGTCAGCGCGCGCCAGGCGATCCGCAGCTCCACGCCGAGCGCCGCCTCGTCCGGGCCGTGGCCGCAGACGTCGCCGATCATCGCGTGCACGGTGCCGTCCGGGGTGCGCACGGTGTCGTAGAAGTCGCCGCCGAGCAGCGCCCGGGACCGGCCGGGCCGGTAGCGCGCCGCGAACCGCAGGTCGGAGCCCTCCAGGAGCGGCGTGGGCAGCAGCCCGCGCTCCAGCCGGGCGTTCTCCTGGGCGCGCAGCCGCGACTCGGCCAGCTTGATCTTCACGACGTCGTTGCGCTTGCGCTCGACCGCGTAGCGGATGGCGCGGCTCAGCACCCGTCCGTCCAGCTCCTCCTTGAAGAGGTGGTCCTGCGCCCCGACCCGTACCGCCTCGGCCGCGAGCTCCGCGTCCGCCGACGCCGCGAGCGCGAGCACGGCGTGCCGCGGCGCGAGCCGCAGGATGTGCCGCAGCGGTGCGAGCAGGTCGTCCTCGGCCCCGCGGGGGGAGGGCAGGGCGAGGTCGACGAGGACGCAGTGCACGTCGTCGGTGAGCAGCCGCTCGGCCTCGGTGAGGTTACGGGCGGTGCGGATACGGACCCGGGTGCCGGCCGCGTCGAGCAGCTCGGGTACGGCGAGGGCGCCGGCCGGGTCGTCCTCGACGACCAGGAGCGTGAGGTCGTGGGCGGTGCCGGGCGTCACGGGTGCCGCGGGAGAATCGATTCTCTGGCGCGGTACGGGTACGGGCATCGGTCTGGGTTTCCTTCCCTCCCCCCGAGGGCCGGCACCGACCATAGCGGTACGGCGGGGCGCAGCGGAATGGCGATCACCGAGTGAACCGGCACGGCGGTATGGCATATGCCACGGATGGGGAGGTAGTCGCCGCCCGGAGGCCGTGACGGCGTACGGGGCGGCGTTCCGAGCGATGAGAAACGTCACGTCGGGGAGGACCGACCCCGGCAGGATCCGGAAGACACGGCCGGCCTAGGCCGGGCGCACCACGCCCAGGATCTCCATCGAGCCGGCGCCCGCGATCGTCACGTTCCGGCCGGGGCGCGGCGCGTGCACGATGGCGCCGTTGCCCACGTACATCCCGATGTGGCTGGCGTCCTTGTAGTAGACGATCAGGTCGCCGGGGCGCATGTCCTTGATGTCCACGTGTGGCAGCAGCCGCCACTGCTCCTGCGAGGTGCGCGGGATCGGGCGGCCGGCCGCCGCCCAGGCGGACTGGGTGAGGCCGGAGCAGTCGTACGAGCGGGGGCCCTCGGCGCCCCAGACGTACGGCTTGCCGATCTGCGCCGTCGCGAACTCCACCGCCCGCCTGCCCTCCGGGGTGGCCTCCTCGCTGAGACCTTTGAGGACGCCGGAATTGATCCAGGCGGTCTGTGCCCGGTAGTGCTCCTGCTCCTCCAGGCGCAGCAGCCGGGCCCGCTCCTCGGCGGCGAGCTGGGACTCCAGCGTCTTCGCCGCCTCGATCTTGTCGTTGATCTCCTTCTTCGCCTTGGCCTGCTTGACCCGGTTGGCCTCCAGCTTCGTCCAGTTGAGGCTGGCGTCCTTGGCGTAGGCGGTCAGCAGGGCCTGGGTGTTCGTCATCTCGGCGAGCAGGTCCTTGGTGGCCTTGTGGCCCTCCTTGAGGCGCCCGGCGTTGTCGAGGAAGAGCTGCGGGTCGTTGGTGAGGACGAACTGCGCGCCGTCCGGCAGTCCGCCGTTGCGGTACTGCGCGCGGGCCGCGGCGCCGGCGCGGGCCTTGAGGTCGTCGATCTTCTCCCGGCCGGCCACGATCTGCTGGGCGAGCTTCACGATCTCGTCGGACTGCTCCTGGGCCTTCTCCTCGGCCAGGTTGTACGCGTCGGTGGCGGCGGCCGCCTGACGGTAGAGCCCGTCGATCTCCTTGCGGACCTCTTCGAGGGTCTTCTTCGGCTGCGCGGGCGGCCCGGGCGGGAGCGGGGCCGCGGCGGCCTGGAGCGTGAGCACGGGTGAGGCAAGCACCGTCAGGGCGCAGACCACGGTGAGCGTGGCGATGGCGTGGCGGCGTCGGTTCACTGGCTCCCCCTCAGGACACCGAGATCTCTCTGTGGTGCTGATATCTGATTTACCGTCAGTAACTTGCTGGTGACCTTGGCGATAGTGCCATGCCGAACCCGAAAGCAACAGGGGAAAGCCGGGCCTGTCGGGTCACCTCCCCCCACGGTGGACGAGCGCCGCGCGGGGCGCGTTCCCCAGTCCGGGGAAATTCAGGGGGAGTTCATTCATCCCGTACGGGACACTCAGCCCTTACGGGGCGCTCATCCCGTACGGGACACTCAGCCCTTACGGGGCGCCAGCGCGTCCCAGCGCACGCTCACCTCGCCCTGGCGCCAGCGCCGGGGCCCGTCGGTGAGCGGCCAGTCCGCCGCGAGCGCGCGGACGGAGCGGATCCAGCGCTGCCGGGCGCCGAGCGAGGCGAAGGGCGCCGCGGCGGCCCAGGCGCGGTCGAAGTCGCGGAGGAAGGCGTGCACGGGCTCGCCGGGCACGTTCCGGTGGATGAGCGCCTTGGGCAGCCGCTCGGCCAGGTCGGAGGGGCGGTCGAGCGAGCCGAGGCGGGTCGCGAAGGTCACCGTGCGCGGGCCGGAGCGGTCGAGCGCGACCCAGACGTGCCGGCGCCCGATCTCGTCGCAGGTGCCCTCCACGAGCAGCCCGTCCGGCGCGAGCCGACCGCACAGGCGCTCCCAGACGGCGGCGACCTGCTCCTCGTCGTACTGCCGCAGCACGTTCGCGGCCCGGATCAGCGAGACCTCGCCGGGCACGGGCACCTCGAAGCCGCCGTGCCGGAAGGTCAGCCCCTCCCGCTCGTACGGCCGCGCCGCCGCCACCCGGGCCGGCTCGATCTCGACCCCGACGACCAGTGCCCGCGGATCGGCCGTCCGCAGCCGCCCGAGCAGCTCCACCGCGGTCCACGGCGCCGCCCCGTACCCGAGGTCCACGGCGACCGGCGCCGCCTCCGAGCGTCGCAGCGCCGGGCCGTGCACGGCCGCGATCCACCGGTCCTGGCGCCGCAGGCGGTTCGGATTCGTGGTCCCACGCGTCACCGTCCCGACGGGTCGGACGACGGCGGTACTGGTGGTGCGGCGGGCCATGCCACGAGCGTAAGCGAGCGTGAGGGGTGTGAAGCGCCCCTCGCCCGCCGTAATGAATTGGCAAAGCGAGGCCCCGGACGGAAATGAATGCGGGCATTCCGGTGTTCTGGAGGCCGGTGGGTGTTCCGCACCCTCCCTCAGCCATGCCCGACAGCGGAACCACAGTGGAAGGACCGCCGACGTGAGCCAGTACGTGTCCCGGTTCGCCGGCACCCTGGCGACGCAGTCCCGGCTCCGGCTTCCCGGCCGGCACCGCGGGCCGCGCCGGGTGGCCATGCTCAGTGTGCACACCTCGCCGCTGCACCAGCCGGGGACCGGCGACGCGGGCGGCATGAACGTCTACATCGTGGAGCTGGCCAAGCGGCTCGCCGCGATCAACGTCGAGGTGGAGATCTTCACCCGCGCCACCACCGGCGGCCTCGCGCCCGTCGTCGAGCTCGCGCCCGGCGTGCTCGTACGGCACGTGGACGCCGGTCCGTACGAGGGCCTGGCGAAGGAGGAGCTGCCGGCGCAGCTGTGCGCCTTCACGCACGGCGTCATGCAGGCCTGGGCGGGACACCGCTCCGGGCACTACGACCTGGTGCACTCGCACTACTGGCTCTCCGGCCACGTCGGCTGGCTCGCCGCCGAGCGCTGGGGCGTCCCGCTCGTCCACACCATGCACACCATGGCCAAGGTCAAGAACGCGGCGCTCGCGGAGGGCGACACCCCCGAGCCCGTCGCCCGGGTGATCGGCGAGACGCAGATCGTCGAGGCCGCCGACCGGCTCATCGCCAACACGGCCGAGGAGGCCGACGAGCTCTCCCGCTTCTACGACGCCGATCCGGCCAAGATCGCCGTGGTGCACCCCGGGGTCAACCTGGACCACTTCCGCCCCGCCGACGGCCGCGCCGCCGCCCGCGCCCGGCTCGGGCTGCCGCAGGACGCCTTCATCCCCGCCTTCGCGGGCCGCATACAGCCCCTCAAGGCCCCCGACATACTCCTTCGCGCCGCCGCGATCCTCGTCGACCGCGACCCCTCCCTCCGCTCCCGGATGGTCGTGCCGGTGGTCGGCGGCCCCAGCGGCAGCGGCCTCGCCAAGCCGGAGGGGCTGCAGAAGCTCGCCGCCAAGCTCGGCATATCCGATGTCGTGCGCTTCCATCCGCCGGTCGGGCAGGACCGGCTCGCCGATTGGTTCCGCGCCGCGAGCGTGCTCGTCGTGCCCTCGTACAGCGAGTCCTTCGGCCTGGTCGCCATCGAGGCCCAGGCGGCCGGCACCCCGGTCGTCGCGGCGGCGGTGGGCGGTCTGCCCGTGGCCGTACGGGACGACACGACCGGTTTCCTCGTGCAGGGGCACGACCCGGCGGACTACGCCCGCGCCCTGGAGCGGTTCGTGGCCGAGCCGCGGCTGGCCGACCGGATGGGCGCGGCGGCGGCGCGGCACGCCGGTTCCTTCGGCTGGGACACGGCGGCCTCGGCGACGGCGGACGTGTACACGGCCGCCATGCACGACCACCGGGCGCGCCACGACCACGGGCTGCGCGAGCTGCGCGAACTGCGCGAGCACCGGCGTCGCGTACGCTCGCACCATGGCTGAGGCAGCGGAGGCAGTGGGGGCGGGGGACGTCCGGCGGATCGTCGAGGACACCTTCAAGGACGCGGAACTGGAGTGGGAGTCCACCGAACCGGGCTCCTACGTCGTCAAGCTGCCGGGCACGCGCAAGCTGTTCACGACGCTGTCGCTGCGCGTGGGGCGCCACTCCCTCTCGCTCAACGCCTTCGTCATCCGGCACCCCGACGAGAACGAGGCCGGCGTGCACCGCTGGCTGCTCGAACGCAATCTGCGCCTGTACGGGGTGAGTTACGCGATCGATCCGCTCGGCGACATCTACCTCGCCGGCAAGCTCCCGCTCGCGGCCGTCACCCCGGAGGAGCTGGACCGGCTCCTCGGGTCCGTCCTGGAGGCGGCGGACGGCGACTTCAACACGCTCCTGGAGCTGGGCTTCGCGTCGGCGATCCGCCGCGAGTACGCGTGGCGGGTGTCGCGCGGGGAGTCGACCCGCAACCTCGACGCGTTCAAGAACCTGACCCAGAAGCCGGCGAACTGACCCCTTCTCGCCCCCTTCCCGTAAGGGCTTCGCCCTGCCATGCTCACCGCCATCGCAGATCTGAACACCATTCATATACGTGAAGGGCTCAGGTTCATGGCACTCGGCAGGCTCAGCAGACGGAATTTCATGGGCGGCGCGATCGGGGTGGCCGCGGCGGTCGGGACCACCACGGGATTCACGACCACCGCCCGCTCCTCCCTCTGGGAGGAGTACCTCGACGCCCCCTACACCCACCCCCAGATCCCCTACGTGGGCTCCGCAGGCGCCCACGGCGGCGCCGCCCGCCTCCCGCGCCCGCCCGTCGTCGCGAACGTCCTCGCCTACGGGGCCACCCCCGACGGCTCCACCGACTCCACCCCCGCCTTCGACCGCGCCCTCGCGGCGGCGGGCGAGCGGGGCGGCGGCAGCGTGCTCGTGCCGCCGGGGACGTACCGGATCGACGGCTACGTGCACATCGGCGACAGCGGCGTGGTGCTGCGCGGCGCCGGCTCCGGCCGTACGACCCTGAGGGCCACCCGCAGCCTCACCGAACTCCTCGGCCCCTACGGGTCCCGCTACGGCGGCACCAAGTCCGCCTGGTCCTGGGCCGGCGGCCTGATCTGGCTCTCGCCCCGGGCCCGGCACACCGCCCTCCTCGCCGCGATACGGGAGAAGGCCTGGCCCTTCGAGGGCTGGACCGGCAACCGGCGCGACGAGTGGACCACGCTGACCCCCGTACGCCCCGCCCGGCGCGGCGACCGCACCGTCACCGTCGACGACCCGGCCGCGCTGCGCCGCGGGCGGTTCGTGATCCTCCGGCTCGCCGACGACCCCGGGCACACCCTCCTGGAGCACATGGCGGGCGGCGGCCCCGGCCCCGAGGCGTACACCTGGGACGACAAGACCAAGCTGACGAGCTACGTCCCTTACGAGTGGCCCGTACGGATCACCCGGGTCGAGGGCCACCGGGTGCACCTGGAACGCCCGCTGCCGCTCGACGTCCGCCCCGAGTGGGACCCCCGGCTCATCTCCGGGATCACCCCGCTCACCGGCTCAGGGGTCACCGGCCTGACCCTGGAGGCGCCGCTCATCCCGCAGTCCCCGCACCTCCTCGACAAGGGCTTCAACGGCGTCACCTTCCAGTGCGCGTACGACTGCTGGGCCGAGGACGTGGTCGTCCGCCACGTCGACAACGGCTTCGGGCTCGTCGCCGCCTCCGCCTGCACCCTGCGCCGCACCGCCGTCGAGGGGCGCGGCGCCCACCACCCGTACTTCTGCCGCGAGGGCGCGCACGACAACCTCGTCGAGGACTTCCGGATCGGCGCCCGCAGCGTCCCCGCCGCGCCCGGAACCCAGCTGCACGGCATCAACGTCGAGGGCCTGTCCAGCCACAACGTGTGGTCGCGCGGGGTGATGGGGACGGGCACCTTCGACACCCACCGGGGCATGCCCTTCGCCAACGTGCGCACCGAGATCACCGTCGAGAACGACGGCCGGCACGGCGGCGACGCCTCCGCCGGGCCGCTCTACGGCGCCCGGTTCGCCCACTGGAACGTCACGGTGACCAACGGCCGGGCGGGGCTCGTGAAGCTGGACGGGATCGCCCCGTACAGCGCGACCGTCGGCATCAGCGAGGTGCGGGAGTTCGACCAGATCGACGTGCCCGACTTCGCGGGCGAGCTGCACGCGCGCCTGGAGGCGTACGGCGCGCCCGGCGCCGTACGCCCCCGGAACCTGTACGAGGCGCAGAGGCGGTTCAGGAGGAGCTGACCCTCTCCTCGGCGGAGGGCTTGGAGGCCTTGGAGGGCTTGGCGGTCGGCGCGGGCGCCGCCTCGTGGACCTCGTCCTCCTCGGCGTCGGCGAGGGCCGTCCGCAGCCGGGTCTGGTAGCCGAGGGCGGCGACGGCGCCGATCACGGCGCAGGAGATCCACAGCACGTCCGGGCCGGGCCCGTCCACGATCCAGCCGGCCAGGATCGGGGCGACGAAACCGGCCACCGCCCAGGACATGCCCATCACGCCCTGGTAGCGGCCGCGGGCGTGCTCGGGCGCGAGGCGGGCGGTGGCGGCGGCGTTCGTCGGGACGTGGATCATCTCGCCGATGGTCCAGACGACGACGGTCGCGGCGAAGGCGACGGAGCTGCCGGCCAGGGCGGTTGCGCCGGTGCCGAGGGCGAAGAGGAGGGAGGAGACGGACAGGAGGAGCACCGGCGAGCGCTTGTCGGTGACCTTGTTGACGAGCAGCTGGAAGCCGACGATGACGATGCCGTTGACGGCGATGACCGCGCCGTACGCCGAGGGCTTCAGGCCCTCGCCGGTCATGGTGAGCGGCAGACCGATCCAGGGCGCGGTGAAGACCAGGCAGACGAGCAGGTTGAGGGCCACCAGGGTGCGGAAGGGCGCGTCGCGCAGCACGGTGAGGACGCTGACCTTCTCCTCGGCGACGGCCTCGCCGGTGGTCGCGTCGAGTGCGGCGGCGGGCCGGGTCTCCGGCAGGCGGAGGAAGACGATCAGGGCGCAGAGCGCGGTCGCTGCGGCGTCGACGAGGAAGAGGGTGCGGTAGCCGAGGACGATCGCGGCGCCGCCACCGATGGCGGCGATGGCGAAGCCGAGGTTGAGCGCCCAGTAGTTGAGCGCGTAGGCGCGGCGCACCTCGTGGGCCGGGACCATGTCGGCGATGGCGGCATTGATGGACGGCCGGACGCCCTGCATGGCGACGCCCATGAGGAGGACGACGAGGGCGATGCCCCAGGCGCTGGTGACCAGCGCGAGCAGCACGGCGCAGGAGGCGGCCGCGAGGTGCATCGTGACCATGGTGGGGCGGCGGCCCCAGCGGTCGGTGAGCATGCCGCCGAGCGGGGAGCCGGCGACGCCGCCGAGGCCGTGCAGGGCGACGACGAGTCCGGCGAACCAGGCGGAGAGCCCGAGCTCCTGGGTGAGGTAGAGGGAGAGGAAGGTGAGGACGAAGGCGCCGGTCCGGTTGACGAGGGTCGACAGCCAGAGCCACCAGAACCCGCCCGGCAGTCCCGAGACGGTGGCGCGCGCTGATCGTCTGAGCGAATCGATGGACATGTGTGGCCCGGCCCCCTGTGAGTAAGTCCCGCTTGCAGCCCTCGTAACTTACGAATCTCATAGGCCGGACGCCAGTGAATTGACGGTGCGCGTCAATCGACGGGCGTCGTCTAGGCTCGGACACATGGCCGACGCACCGTACAAGCTGATCCTCCTCCGCCACGGCGAGAGCGAATGGAACGCGAAGAACCTGTTCACCGGCTGGGTGGACGTCAACCTCACCGAGAAGGGCGAGAAGGAGGCGGTCCGCGGCGGTGAGCTGCTGAAGGACGCCGGCCTGCTGCCCGACGTGCTGCACACCTCGCTGCAGAAGCGCGCCATCCGCACGGCGCAGCTCGCCCTCGAGTCCGCCGACCGCCACTGGATCCCGGTCCACCGCTCGTGGCGCCTGAACGAGCGCCACTACGGTGCGCTGCAGGGCAAGGACAAGGCGCAGACCCTCGCGGAGTTCGGCGAGGAGCAGTTCATGCTCTGGCGCCGCTCCTACGACACCCCGCCGCCGGCCCTCGCCGACGACGCCGAGTTCTCCCAGGCCGACGACGCCCGCTACGCGTCGATCCCGCCGGAGCTGCGTCCGCAGACCGAGTGCCTGAAGGACGTCGTGGAGCGCATGCTCCCGTACTGGTACGACGGCATCGTCCCCGACCTCCTCGCCGGCCGCACGGTCCTGATCGCCGCCCACGGCAACAGCCTGCGCGCCCTGGTCAAGCACCTCGACGGCATCTCGGACGCCGACATCGCGGGCCTCAACATCCCCACGGGCATCCCGCTGGCCTACGAGCTGGACGAGAACTTCAAGCCGCTGAAGCCGGGCGGCACGTACCTGGACCCGGACGCGGCGGCCGCGGCCATCGAGGCCGTGAAGAACCAGGGCAAGAAGAAGTAGGGATAGTGATCATGCCCCTGACCTGCGCTCACGGCGCAGATCAGGGGCATTTTCGCTCTCTGGGCCCACCCTGGGCCCTCAGCGCGGGGAATCGTCAGGCCTCAGGGCCCTGCCGAGTGCCTGCCGTGCACGGTCCCGGCTGCTCGGCATCAGGTGCGCGTACACCTTCAGCGTGAGCCCCGGGTCCGAGTGTCCCAGGTACTCGCTGACGGCCTTGATGCTCTCTCCGGCGTCCAGCAGCACCGAGGCATAGAAGTGCCTCAGTGCGTGCATCCCGTGCTCCCGCGCGGCGGCGTGCTCCCGACTCTTCGCGGTGGGGATGACGCCGACCTTGGCCAGCGCCGGCTTCCAGTGGTCCTCGTTCAGGGACGTGCGCCAGACGTGCCCGCCCAGCGGGCCGGTGAAGAGCAGACGCTTGGTCACCGGTGGACCGCCGGCGCGCATCCAGGGCAGCGTGATCTCCACCGGCGGGAAGAGCTTCATGTGGGCCTTGAGCGCGTCCGCCACGGGGTCGGGCAGGGGCACGTCCCGCAGCTTGCCGCCCTTCGGCGGGGCGAACACCGGCTGACTCAGACTCAGCTTGAGCTGCTGCACGACGTGCAGCGTGCCGTTGTCGAAGTCCAGCTCTTCGACGGACAGCCCGAGGATCTCGCCCTGCCGGAGACCGCATCCGGCGCCTACGTCCACCATGGGCTGGAACCGCTCGACCAGGGCGGCGCGCATGGCGAAGACTCGTTCCGGCAACCAGGGGACCACGCGCCGCGCGCCCATCTCCGGGAGCGTCACCGTGCGCGAGTTGCAGGGGTTCCGGGGCAGGCAGCCGTCCTCGACGGCCGCGCTCAGGATGGCTCGCACGTTGGAGAAGATGACGCGGGCGTACGAGCCGGACATGCCGGAAGCTTCGAGCTGCGTCACGAACTCGCGGATGTGGCTCGGCTGGAACGAGCCCAACGGGCGGGACCCGATCCGCGGGAAGGCGTGGAGCTTGAGCTGGGACTGCATCGACGCCTTGGTGTTCGGGTCGCCGCTCTGGCTCGCCAGCCACCTCTCCGCGAACTCCTGGAAGGTCGTCCGTGCCGCGCTCGGGTCGATGTACTGGCCCCGGGCCACGTCCGCGCTGATGCTGCTGAGCCACTGCTCGGCGAGGCGCTTCTGCCCGTCGGCGAAGGACTTGGACTTCCGCTTTCCGTCGGGCGCGAAGTAGCGGGCCCGGTAGCGCAGGCCGCTGCCGTGGCGGGCGGTCTTGGTGCGGATGATCCTGCCGTTGGCGTCGGTCTCGGTCTTGAACCAACGGTCTTGGATGCTGCCGGCCATGTGGGCTGGGTCCTCTCGGGTGGGTGGTGTGCCTGCCCTCAGGGAGGGAGGCAAGGGGGTGCCGTGGAGGCGACTACGGAGGGGTTCTGAGGGGGTTCGGGAGGGTGCCTCCCTGCCTCCCTGGCGGGGTGTTGCCCTGGTCAGGGCGAGGGAGGCGGGTCAGGGAGGCGGTCAGGGAGTTCTCCCTGCCTCCCTGACCGGATACGCTGCGCGCGGTTGTCGTCGTCTAGCGGCCGAGGACTCCGTACGCCGGTTCGCCCGGCTGCGGAACCCCGGGTTCGAATCCCGGGCGACAGCCGCAGGGCCGTTACGCGTCGAGGTCGTGGGCTTCCTGCTGCTGAACCCAGGCGTGGACGGCGGCGGGGGCGTAGCGGACGTGGCGGCCGACGCGGAAGCCGGGCGGGCCGGTGCGCTGCTTGCGCCAGCGGTAGACGGTTTCGATGGGGACGGAGAACATCGCGGCGATGTCCTCGGGGATGAGATAGCGGTCCGGGAGCCCGGCGCGCAGGGTCTCAAGCGGCTTGCTGGCCATGGGATTCGGTGACTCCTCGTGTCCGGTGCACGGAAGGTGGGAGTGGTGCCGGTGGCCGTCCTAGAGAGTTGGTGTATTTCAGCGTCCGCAGCGTCCCAGCGTCCGCACCGGCCCGTTGTCCCAGGTCAGATGGATTGAGGGCTGCGGACGCTAGTGCGGACGCTGACTCGTCAGGAAGAGCGGTCCGAGTAAGCACCAAGAGCTTGTGGCGGTGCCGGTCCCGGCTACGTTGCGTGTCGTCCACGGTGATGCCGACGGTCCGCAGGAGCGGGGCGATCCGCTTGACCTTCCCGCCGGCGCGGGTGGCGTCCTTGGGCCACGACGGTGGGCGCATGCCGCCCGGGGGTTGGACCTGTTCGAGGAGTTGGGCGGCGGTGCCGGTCCAGGTGCCGCACTGGTCGACCAGGGCGACGACGGCGGAGCCGAACGGGTCGCCCTCCAACGCGTCTCCGGCGACGTTTGCGGACGCGGCAAGGTAGTCGTCCAGGGTGTGCCAGTCCATGACCTGGTCGACGGCCGCGAGGACGCGGGAGAAGTCCGCCATGCGCGGCATCGAGTCGAGCTTCACGTTCGGCAGCACCGCCAGGACCGTGGCCAAGAGGTCGAAGAGCGAGCCGAGGACGGCCGGGCGTACCGTCTCGAACGCGGTCGCCAACTCCTCCTCGGTGCGGCGCCGCCCAGGGGCGATCAACTGGAGCTCCAGCATCAGCAGCCGCTCGGCCAGGTCACCGGCCAGCGCCCCGGCGTCGATCGTGGTCATCGCGAGGACACGGCGGAAGGTGAGGACCACCACGTCGTCGTCCGTGTACAGGGCCCGGTCCACGATGGCGTCGCCGGTGACGGCCTTGCACAGGGTGTCGGACAGCCATCCGGGGATGGCGGAGATGTTGTCCAGACAGAGTGCCCACGAGCTGTGGGCCTGTGTGCCCCAGGACTTGATGTCCCTCGGTGCGGAGCGCTTCGCCGCGGGGGTCGGGTCGACCAGGTTGACGGCCATCTGCGCGGTCGCGGACTTCCCCGTCCCCTGCTCGCCCTTGAACGTCAGCACCGGGTGAGGGATGTTCGGCATCCACGCGGCGATCAGCCACGCCACGAGCTGGCGGAACGCGGACTCATCCATGTTCAGCAGGCTGTGCAGCATGGACAGCCCGTCGCCCTCCAGGACCGGTGCGGGCATGGGAGCCATGGCGCCGGATCGGCGGAACAGCAGCGGCGAGCGGTCGACCACGTGCCAGCCGCCGGCCGACACGGCCACGGCGCGCCCGTCGGCGGTGCCAAGGTCGACCACGATCGTGCCGAGGTCATCCTGACCCACCCGCAGGTGGACCGGGACGGGGTCGTCGTCCTCCGCGATGCCCTCCAGCACGGTCATGGCGTCCGCGAGAGCGGACTGGGAGGCCACGTCCCCCTCGTACGTCTCCGCGTACAGCCGGGCGAGCCTCTGACGGACCCCGGAGCGGCCACGCAGCGGGAGAGCGATGTTCGGGCCGTCGATCGCCACCGCGTACGGCCGTCCGTCGGCCGAGACGACGAACCGGTACCGCTCCTTCGCGAGCTGGACCAGCCGCACGGCGGCCGACGGCTTCTTGCCCCCGTCGTCGGCGGCCGGCGGGCGCTTGTTCACGGTGGCCGATCCGGTGTTCATGGACGCCGGGTCGGTGCTCGCCGTCGACTGGTTGGGGTGGATCGGTCGGGTGGTGCCGTTCATGGCCTGGCTGGTCGTGTTCACGCGCTCACCCCTCGATCGGTCGACTGCTCACAGGCGTTCATCCGGGCCGATCGGCGAGCGTGCTCGATTCGACCGACCCGTACGCGGCGGTCGACCGGTCGGGCGCGTTCGCGCTGGTCGGATCCCAACTGCTCGGCCTGTGAACGGTCCTGAACGAGCCGGGCGAGCATCAACCAGTCGACCTGGTCGGGCCCGAGCTGGATCGGGTCGTCGGGGGTGGATCGGTCGGGTGCCGTGAACGCCTCTCCGGGCTGTTCAGGGGTCGATCGAACACCCGTGAACGTAAGGTCGGTCGACCAGACCAGGAGCAGCGCGATCGATAGGAACAGCCGGTCGGCCTTGGCCTTGTTGCACGGCTCGCAGGCGAGTACGAGCGAGTTCGCCGACCAGGTCCGGTAGAGCGAGATCGGCACGACGTGGTCCATCGTCGCTTCCCGCAGGTGGCGGAAGCGGCGCCAGCAGTAGGTGCACCGCCAGCCGTCACGGGCGGCGAGCTGTGCTTTGCGGGCGCGCCGGCGGGCGGTGTTCATCTGGGGGCGGGCGTGCAGGCTCACGCGTTCACCCCGGAGACGTCGACCAGGTCGAGCACCGTGCGCAGGGCGGCCGACAGGGAGCCGAGGTGCATGGCCATCGCGGTCGGGCTCGCGCTGCCGAGGTCGAGGTTCTCGACCCGGCTCAGCGCGTCCCGCGCGGCGGCCAGCAGCACCGGCGGCATCGGCACCACGGCGGGCGCCTGCCGCGTCTCCTGCGGACGCAGCGCGGGCCACAGGTCCCACACCGTCGTCCCCAGGATTCGGGCCAGGGCATAGCAGGCACGGGCGTACGGGCGGCGGCCCGGCTCGCCCCGAGCTGGGCCCTCTCTGGGCCCTCCGAGGGTGACCGGCGACGACCACCAGCGACCAACAACGACTGCTCGGCTGCAGGTCACTTGGGGCGCGTAGCCCCCTGACCAGGGGTGAAAAACGGGCCCTCCAGACCCAGGGCAAGAAGTAGTTCTTACTCGCGAAAGAGCCCCCGACCTGCCGGTGTCCGGCGGGGCGGGGGCTCTTCGTTTGTGGGCGATGCTCCTGTGGCGCCTGGGATGGGTGGGATCCGGGCGTTCGGGTCGCGTGACGGGAATGTCCCGGGTGTGCGACAGAGCGTGGCCGGATCTCGCGCCTGTGGGTGGTGCGTTGCTACGTTCCGGACCGGGATGCGGCTTCGGATGGCCGCCGTAGAAGAGGGGGAGTCCCGGAATGAACGTCACGCGCTTCAGATCCGCCGCCGTCGCGCTCGCCGCCGTCGCACTGACCGCCGCGCTCACGGGGTGTCAGAAGGACCACGCGGCGGCCCCCGCCCCGGCCGCTCCGACCACCTCGACCACCCCGACCAAGGCTCCGGCGCCCGCCCCGACCACGGACGCGCCCACCGCCGCACCCGCTTCCAAGCCCTCCTCCACGTCCGGCACCGAGAAGACGTCCAAGGGCACCAAGAAGGGGTCGGCGAAGGGGAGCACCTCCGGCAGCGCGAGCGGTGGCGGTACGGCGACGCCCGGCTGCGTGACCAGCGCGCCGAACCCCGACGCGTACGACCCTGACGAGTTCGCCCTTTACCGCATCGAGGAGCTTCCCGGAAGCACCGGCAAGGTCAACCTCGTCCTCCAGCACGGGGCCTGGGGCTGCGGCACCCCGGACAGCGACGGCGCGCCGTTCGTCGTCAGCGGCGAGGACAGCCGCTGGGCGCTCGACCAGGCGGCGTACGTCACCGCCACCAACCCCATCGTCACGAGCACCGAGAACCAGCGGATCGGTGTCCAGGAGCTCATCGACTGGGTGAACGCGCACCCGGACTCCGGTCTGGTGTTCCGTTACGAGGTGGGCGAGGACGGCGCGATCCACCGTCTGGACCAGGTGTTCATGCCGTAGGGCAACGCCGCCCGGCCTCGGACCGCCTGAAGCTGCGCTCGGTGGTCCTCCTCAGCCGCTGACCGCGGCGTCGGCCGCCGGCCGGAGGTCCCGACCCATGAGGACCTCGTCCCGGAGGTCCTCCGGGGCCGGGCCCAGGCGCAGGGCGTCGGGCCAGCGGCCGGTCTCGGTCCAGCCGAGGGAGCCGTAGAAGGCCTCCAGGCCCTCGCCGCCGCGGGCGGCGAGGCGGAGACGGGTGAGCGAGAGCTCGTCGCGGGCCACCCGGTGCAGCTCGCGCATCAGGGCCGTGCCCAGGCCGTGGCCGCGGAAGTCGGGGTGGGTCTGCAGATGGTGGACCGAGCCCCAGTGCGCGACCAGCGGGTTCGGGTCGTGACCGAGCACCACCCAGCCGGCGAGCCGCGGGCCGACCGTCGCGGTGATCAGGCGGTGTCCGTCCGGCGCGAGGCGCGCGATCAGCGCGTCCGCGACCGGGGCGACCTCCGCCTCCGCGACCGGCGGGAAGGGGAAACCGGCGGCGCCGCCCGCGTTGGTGACCGCGATCCAGCAGTCGATCAGCTGCCGGCGCAGCGCGGGGGACACGTCCTCGGGGGCGTTCGCCCGGGCGAGGACGGTACGGCGGAGGAGCGCGGGTACGGCGGACATACGCCCATCCTGGCGGCGCCCGCGAACAGCGCAAGGCATTGACGGAGGGCGGCGCCAGGCGCCTTCGTCGACATCCGGTGGAACGCCGAGGGGGCCCCGGCCGACCGGCGCGGCGGTCTGTGGCGGCTGAACATCGGCGCCGAGCACGGGCCCGGCGACTTCTACCGCCGGCTCGGCTTTCGCGAGACCGGCGAACTGGCCGGCGACCAGGCCGTCGGCGTACTCGACCTCGTATAGCGACCTCGTACAGCGACCTCGTACAGGGGCACGGGGCCCGCCGCGCGGCAGGCCCCACACCCGAGTCCTACGAGGAGCAGCCCCCGCACTGGCACGGCCCGCCGGACTGGCAGCCGCAGCCGCAGCCGGAGCCACAGCCGCAGGCGCCGAGGACGGGCAGGAACTCGGCGCCGCGCGGGGCCAGCGGCTCCTGCGGGGGGTCGGTGATCGGAGCGGTGTCGGCCATGGGGTCCCTCCCTGAGAGGCGTACCTCGCCTCCCCCCATTGCATGCCCACCGCTCAGGGCGCATCAACGGCGCACTGATGTGCGACCGCCTGGCCCCGAACCCCCCACGCGCCCCGCCGCGCCTTACGCGCCCTCGACCGGCACGTCCGACTGCTGCAGTTCGTCCGCGTGCTCGCCCGTCACCAGGTACACCACGCGCTTGGCCACCGACACCGCGTGGTCGGCGAACCGCTCGTAGTAGCGGCCGAGCAGCGTCACGTCCACGGCGGTCTCGATGCCGTGCTTCCAGCGGTCGTCCATCAGGTGCTGGAAGAGCGTGCGGTGCAGCAGGTCCATCTCGTCGTCGTCCTGCTCCAGCTGCATCGCCAGGTCGACGTCCTTGGTGATGATCACCTCGGCGGCCTTCGCCATCAGGCGCTGCGCCAGCTGACCCATCTCCAGGATCGTCGCGTGCAGGTCGTTCGGCACGGCCCGGTCCGGGAAACGCAGCCGGGTCAGCTTGGCCACGTGCTGGGCGAGGTCGCCCGAGCGCTCCAGGTCGGCGCTCATCCGCAGCGAGGTCACCACGATCCGCAGGTCCGTCGCCACCGGCTGCTGCCGGGCGAGCAGCGCGATCGCCCGCGCCTCCAGGTCGTGCTGGAGGTCGTCGACCTTCTGGTCCGCGGCGATGACGCTCTCCGCGAGCTTCAGGTCGGCGTCCAGCATGGCCGTGGTGGCGCGCCCGATCGCGGACCCGACCAGGCGGGCCATCTCGACCAGGCCCTCGCCGATCGAGTCAAGTTCCTCGTGGTACGCGTCCCGCATCGATGTCCCTCTCTGTTACGCCTCTGCTGTACACGCCTCTGCTGTGCGCCTGTACGCCGGTACGTCTGTAAGCCTGTAGGCCTGTCGGCCTGTGCGGATGCGACTCCGCGCATCGCATCTCACACGGTCGGCCCCCTACGCGTCGAGCACCAGCCCCTTGCGTGAATCACCCCTGTCACCCAGGTGAACTCTGGGCAACGGACGCCGCAGTCCCGATCAGGGCAAATGAACCCGGCCCGTCCCCTCGGTGAACTCTGGGCGACGACTGTTCGAGCAGCCACTCGGACGGCTGGGAGAGTGTCATTCGTCCCGCATAACCTGGATGGCATGGACGTGAACGCGGCGGTCGCCGCATTGGCCGCGATCGCCGGGGTGTGCACCGGCGTGATCGCCATGCTGGCATTCCGCTGGAGCGAGCGCGACCAGGCGCGACCCACCCGTACCACCCTGCACACCGACGCCGTGCTGCCGCCCGGCGTCGACACCGTGCTGTCCGTGCTGCGCTCCTCCGCGGTCGTCCTCGACGAGAGCGACTCGGTGGTCAAGGCCAGCTCGGCGGCGTACGCGCTCGGCCTGGTCCGCGGCGGGAAGCTGGCCGTGGAGCCCATGCTCAACATGGCCCGCGACACCCGCAGGGACGGGGAGATACGGCAGGTCGAGCTGGACCTGCCACGGCGCGGCACCGGACGCGGCGAGGCCCTCGCCGTCTCCGCCCGGGTCGCCCCGCTGGGGTCCCGGCTCGTGCTCCTGCTCGTCGAGGACCTGACGGAGGCGCGGCGCATCGAAGCGGTGCGGCGCGACTTCGTGGCGAACGTGAGCCACGAGCTGAAGACCCCGACCGGCGCGCTCTCCCTGCTCTCCGAGGCGGTCATGGACGCCTCGGACGACCCCGAGGCGGTCACCCGCTTCGCGGGCCGGATGCAGATCGAGGCCACCCGTCTCACCAACCTCGTGCAGGAGCTCATCGACCTCTCGCGGGTGCAGAACGACGACCCGCTGGAGGACTCCGAGCCGGTGCGGGTGGACGAGCTGGTCGCCGAGGCGATCGACCGTTCCCGCCACACCGCGTCCACCAAGCAGATCACCATGGCCTCAGGTGGCACGGCCGACCTGTCCGTCTGGGGCAGCCGGGGGCAGCTCGCCGCCGCCCTCGGCAACCTCGTGGAGAACGCCGTCAACTACTCGCCGGCCCGCACCCGGGTGGGCATCGCCGCCCGCCGGGTGGCGGCGCCCGGGGGCGACCTGATCGAGATAGCGGTGACCGACCAGGGCATCGGCATCTCGGAGAAGGACCGCGAGCGGATCTTCGAACGCTTCTACCGGGTCGACCCGGCCCGCTCCCGTGCCACCGGCGGTACGGGACTCGGCCTGGCCATCGTCAAGCACGTGGCCGCCTCCCACGGTGGCGAGGTCACCGTGTGGAGCACCGAGGGCCAGGGCTCGACCTTCACCCTGCGGCTCCCCGAGGCGGGCGCCGCGCGGAACCGCCGATCCGACGAGGACGGGCCCGACGCCGAAGGCGGCGGCGGGTTCGGCTCCGGCCACGGTGCCGCCTCCACCTCCCCCACCCCCGATCTCATGACCGAACCACTCCCCGCCCCGGAGGTCCTTCCGTGACCCGTGTGCTTGTCGTCGAGGATGAGGAATCCTTCAGCGACGCCCTGTCGTACATGCTCCGCAAGGAGGGCTTCGAGGTCGCCGTCGCGGCGACCGGGCCCGACGGCCTCGACGAGTTCGAGCGCAACGGAGCGGATCTCGTCCTCCTCGACCTGATGCTGCCGGGTCTGCCCGGTACGGAGGTGTGCCGCCAGCTGCGCAGCCGCTCCAACGTCCCGGTCATCATGGTGACCGCGAAGGACAGCGAGATCGACAAGGTCGTCGGCCTGGAAATAGGAGCCGACGACTACGTGACGAAGCCCTTCTCCTCGCGGGAGCTGGTCGCCCGCATCCGCGCGGTGCTGCGCCGCCGCGGCGAGCCGGAGGAGGTCACCCCCGCCGCCCTTGAGGCCGGCCCGGTCCGCATGGACGTCGACCGCCACGTGGTCACCGTCGCGGGCGGCAAGGTCGACCTGCCGCTGAAGGAGTTCGACCTCCTGGAGATGCTGCTCCGCAACGCGGGCCGCGTCCTCACCCGTATGCAGCTCATCGACCGCGTCTGGGGCGCGGACTACGTCGGCGACACGAAGACCCTCGACGTCCACGTGAAGCGCCTCCGCGCCAAGATCGAGCCGGACCCGGGTGCGCCGCGGTATCTGGTGACGGTGCGGGGCTTGGGCTACAAGTTCGAGCCGTAGAGCGAACCCGGCCCACGACCGCCGGGCGGAGACCGGCGCAGTGCGGGCAGGGGCTTGAGCCCGATCCGGGTGCGCCGCGGTATCTGGTGACGGTGCGGGGCCTCGGTTACAAGTTCGAGCCGTAGAGCGAACCCGTAGGTCGGCATACGTAAGGGGCGCCCCCTCCTCGGAGGGGGCGCCCCTTACGTATGTGCGTCGTACGACTCAGTGGCCGGCGGCCGCGTGGCTCGCCTCGCCCGTCGGGGTGGCTTCGCCGGTCGGCGTGGCCTCGCCCGTGGGGGTCGCCGTGCCGGTCGGGGTGGCCGTGGCGGTGGCGCTCGCGGTCGGGGTGGTGGCCGGGGCCTTCGGGAGCTCGGACGGACCGTACTCCTTGAAGTAGCTGTACGCCGGGACGACGAGGGCGCGGAGCGCCACGTCGCCGGTCTGGCTCAGCTTGAAGACGACCGCCTGCGAGTCGCCGTTCTTGGCCTCGCGCAGGCCGCCCTCGATCACGGCGGACGCGTTGCCCTTGCCGCCGATGACGACGGAGCCGCCGGCGGGGACGACGATCGGGCCGTCGCCCTCGGCCGCCTTGAGCTTCACGGTGCCGACGGCGCCCGGCAGGGTGATCGAGTCGATGGTCTGGCGGGTCTGGCCGTTGTTGAAGACGGTGGCGGAGACGACCGCCGGGCCCACCACGCCCGGGTCGGGCTGGGTGATCACGAGCGCGTTCTGGATCTTGACGTCGTCCACCGTGACGGCGACGTTGTCCGGCTTCACGCCGAGCGTCTGTGCGTCGTTGCCCGCACCACAGGCGGACAGGGCGGCGATCGAGATCACGACGGCGGTGGCGGCGAGGGCGCCGCGTCGAAGGCTGCGGCTCACGGCGGCGGCAACTCCTAGGACGTACGGACAGGCTTAGGAACAGGAACGGCTAAAGGTGTGTCAGCGCGCTTAGGTTACCGAGCCGCACTCTCCGTCCCGCACCCGACCCGCCCCCTACGTACAGGTGCGTCCCCCCGACGTCCCCCCGACGCCCCGCCGCTGCCCCGACCGCCGCCCCGACCGGCACCCCGAGGCCGGTCCGCCGCCCCCCGCTCGCCCCCTCTCCCGCCCCGCCCGCGCCCCCGCCCTCGCCCCACGTCGAGAACTCGCCGTCATGGCCGGAACACGACGCATTGGTGCGTCGTTCACATAAGTGTCGTGATCAATTCGGCCGCCGGCCGCGCATTACGCCATCGACGAGGAGTCGGCGACATTCGAGAAACCGCCGTTGATCAATTCGGGAATCCGTCCGTACGGGTGGCCGATCCTCGAACGGAGTACGTGAAGCGGGCCACATCCAACCCGGCAAACCGGGACATCACCCCTCCTCCCGGCCCCCTCCGAAGTCTGTGACGTGGACGTTTCGCTGCGTCGATGCAGCCGCTCCGACCTGCGAATACCGCCTTCCGGAAGGCCGCCGCAGCATGCGGGCGACACACTTGTCAAGCCCCGAGATATGCCCTGACCTGCGAAAACGCCATTCAGAAGAAGCCGTATCCGTGTTACCCTGGATAGCCACGGAAGGGGTACCTGTCACATGACGTTCAAGGTTGGCGACACCGTGGTCTATCCCCATCACGGGGCCGCGCTGATCGAGGCCATCGAAACTCGCCAGATCAAAGGCGTGGACAAGACCTACTTGGTGCTCAAGGTCGCGCAGGGCGACCTGACGGTTCGTGTGCCGGCGGACAATGCGGAGTTCGTCGGTGTTCGCGACGTGGTCGGTCAGGACGGGCTGGACCGGGTCTTCGAGGTGCTGCGTGCGCCGTACGCCGAAGAGCCGACGAACTGGTCCCGTCGCTACAAGGCAAACCTGGAGAAGCTCGCCTCCGGCGACGTCATCAAGGTCGCCGAAGTGGTGCGCGACCTGTGGCGTCGTGAGCGCGAGCGCGGTCTCTCCGCCGGTGAGAAGCGCATGCTCGCCAAGGCTCGTCAGATCCTGGTGAGCGAGCTGGCCCTCGCGGAGAACACCAACGAGGACAAGGCCGAGGCGCTCCTCGACGAGGTGCTCGCGTCCTGACGCCGGCTCCTGTCGCCTGAAGCAGCTTGACGCCTGGCGCACCACCCGCCATGCCCAGCAAGCGCAGCATCAATGCCGCGGTGCCCGTCGGCGCGCTGTGAATCCCATCGATTCCACAGTGCCGTCGCCGGGCACTGCGGCATGTTCATATCCCTGTTCTTCTCTTTCTCTCCCGACCGACCGACCGACGACCGACAACCCATCCCCAGCGGCTCTCGCATGGCGACGCCCCGACCGTCGTCACGGAAGGGCCCGGTCGAGGCGTCGCAGCAAGCCCGCTGACGCCATACCCACGACGCCCTCGGAAACAAACCTGCCGGAGTGCAACCGATGACAGACCAAGCGCGTCCTCCTCGCACCGCCGTGGTGATTCCCGCGGCCGGCCGGGGCGTGCGCCTCGGCCCGGGCGCCCCCAAGGCGCTGCGCGCGCTGAACGGCACCCCCATGCTCATCCACGCCGTCCGGGCGATGGCCGCCTCCCGCGCCGTCTCCCTCGTCGTCGTGGTCGCGCCGTCCGACGGCGCCGCCGAGGTGAAGAACCTCCTCGACGCCCACGCCCTGCCCGACCGCACCGACTACGTGGTCGTCCCCGGCGGCGAGACCCGCCAGGAGTCCGTCCACCTCGGCCTCAAGGCCGTGCCCGACGACTTCACCGTCGTCCTCGTCCACGACGCCGCGCGCCCGCTGGTGCCGGTCGACACCGTCGACGCGGTCATCGAGGCGGTACGGGACGGGGCCGTCGCCGTCGTCCCGGCGCTGCCCGTCGCCGACACCGTCAAGGAGGTCGAGCCGGCCGAGCGCCCGGGCGACCCCGAGCAGGTCGTCGCCACCCCGGTGCGCGCCCGCCTCCGCGCCGTACAGACCCCGCAGGGGTTCGACCGGGAGACCCTGGTCAACGCCCACGCCACCGTCGCCCTCATCGGCGACGGCGCCACCGACGACGCCGGCATGGTCGAGAAGCTCGGCGCGCCCGTGGTGGTCGTGCCCGGCCACGAAGAGGCCTTCAAGGTGACCCGCCCCCTCGACCTCGTCCTCGCCGAGGCCGTACTCGCCCGCAGGAGGGCCAACGATGGCTTCTGACCAGCCCCTGACGCCCCCGGTCCTCCCCCGGACCGGCATCGGCACCGACGTCCACGCCTTCGAGAAGGGCCGCGAGCTGTGGTGCGCGGGCCTCCTCTGGGAAGGCCCCGACAGCGACGGGTACGGGCTCGCCGGGCACTCCGACGGTGACGTCGCCGCCCACGCCGCCTGCGACGCGCTCTTCTCCGCCGCCGGCATCGGCGACCTCGGCGCCCACTTCGGCACCTCCCGCCCCGAGTGGTCCGGCGCCTCCGGCGTCACCCTGCTCGCCGAGGCCGCCCGGATCGTCCGCGCCGAGGGCTACGAGATCGGCAACATCGCCGTCCAGGTCGTCGGCGTCCGCCCCAAGATCGGCAAGCGCCGCGACGAGGCCCAGAAGGCGCTGGGCGAGGCGGCCGGCGCGCCCGTCTCCGTCTCCGGCACCACCACCGACGGCCTCGGCCTCACCGGCCGCGCCGAGGGCCTGGCCGCGCTCGCGACCGCGCTCGTGTACCCGGTGCGCTGATCCCCGTACCCCCTCCGCGGTACCCGTCCGAGGAAAAACGTGACCCGCGGTCCCCTAAGGGGTCGCGGGGCACTGCCCCCCGCCCACTACCCTGGGGGGGTGACTATTCGCCTGTACGACACCAGCGCCCGGCAGATCCGTGACTTCACCCCGATCAAGCCGGGCTGCGTCTCGATCTACCTGTGTGGCGCGACCGTGCAGGCCGCCCCGCACATCGGGCACATCCGCTCGGGCCTGAACTTCGACATCATGCGCCGCTGGTTCGAGTACCGCGGCTACGACGTCACGTTCGTCCGCAACGTCACCGACATCGACGACAAGATCATCACCAAGGGCGCCGAGCAGGGCCGCCCGTGGTGGTCCATCGGCTACGAGAACGAGCGCGCGTTCAACGACGGCTACAAGGCCCTCGGCTGCCTGCCGCCCACCTACGAGCCGCGCGCCACCGGCCACGTCACCGAGATGGTCGAGATGATGCGCGGCCTCATCGAGCGCGGCCACGCCTACGAGGCCGACGGCAGCGTCTACTTCGACGTGCGCTCCTTCCCGGGTTACCTGGAGCTGTCGAACCAGGACATCGACGACCTGCGCCAGCCCGCCGAGGAGGGCATCACCGGCAAGCGCGACCCGCGCGACTTCGCCATGTGGAAGGCCACCAAGCCGGGCGAGCCCGACTGGGAGACCCCGTGGGGCCGCGGCCGTCCCGGCTGGCACCTGGAGTGCTCGGCGATGGCCCACAAGTACCTGGGCTCCGCCTTCGACATCCACGGCGGCGGCCTCGACCTGATCTTCCCGCACCACGAGAACGAGATCGCCCAGGCCAAGGCCTTCGGCGACGAGTTCGCGCACTACTGGGTGCACAACGCCTGGGTCACCATGAGCGGCGAGAAGATGTCGAAGTCGCTGGGCAACAGCGTCCTCGTCTCCGAGATGGTGAAGAACTGGCGCCCGATCGTCCTGCGCTACTACCTGGGCACCCCGCACTACCGCTCGATGATCGAGTACAGCGAGGAGTCGCTGCGCGAGGCCGAGGCCGCGTTCGGCCGCATCGAGGGCTTCGTGCAGCGCGCCACCGAGAAGGCCGGAGCGCCCGTCGCCCCCGCCGCCGAGGTGCCGCCGGCCTTCGCCGAGGCCATGGACGACGACCTGGGCGTGCCGCACGCGCTCGCGATCATCCACACCACCGTCCGGCAGGGCAACAGCGCGCTTGCCGCCGACGACAAGGACGAGGCGATCGCCCGCCTCGCCGAGGTACGCGCCATGCTCGGCGTCCTCGGCCTGGACCCGCTCGACCCGCACTGGGCCGACGAGTCCGACCGCGGCGAGGAGCTGCACGGCGTCGTCGACACCCTCGTACGGCTCGTGCTCGACCAGCGCGAGGCGGCGCGGGCGCGCAAGGACTGGGCGACCGCGGACGCGATCCGCGACCAGCTGAACAGGTCCGGCCTGGCCATCGAGGACAGCCCGGACGGCCCGCGCTGGTCGGTCACCGGCCGCTAGCACCGAGGAGAGTGTGCCGTCCGGGGCTCCGGGCGGCACACTTCACTTACAGACACAGACTTACGCACGCAAACCGAGGAACAGGTAGCAGTCATGGCCGGGAACAGCCAGCGCAGGGGACGTCGCACGTCCAACAAGAAGGGCGCGACGGTCGGCAGCGGTGGCCAGCGGCGCAAGGGCCTCGAAGGCAAGGGTCCGACGCCCAAGGCCGAGAACCGCAAGGGCCACAAGGCGTACCGCGTCTCCAACGCGATGGCCCGGAACGCGGCCAAGCGCAAGCCCGTCGCCCGCCGTGGCGGCAAGGGCCAGTCCGAGATGGTCGTCGGCCGCAACCCGGTCTTCGAGGCGCTGCGCGACGGCGTGCCCGCCACCACGCTCTACGTGCAGCAGTTCATCGACAACGACGAGCGCGTGCGCGAGGCCCTGAACCTCGCCACCGGCCGCGGCAACATCAACATCATGGAGGCGCCGCGCCCCGAGCTGGACCGGATGACCAACGGCCTGAACCACCAGGGCCTCGTCCTCCAGGTCCCGCCGTACGAGTACGCGCACCCCGAGGACCTGGCCGAGGCGGCCTACGACGACCACGAGGACCCGCTGATCGTGGCCCTCGACGGCGTCACCGACCCGCGCAACCTCGGCGCCGTCGTCCGCTCCGTCTCCGCGTTCGGCGGCCACGGCGTGGTCGTGCCCGAGCGGCGCGCGGCCGGCATGACCGCGGGCGCCTGGAAGACCTCCGCCGGCACCGCAGCCCGCACGCCCGTGGCCCGCGCCACCAACCTGACCCGCTGCCTGGAGCAGTACCAGAAGGCCGGCCTCACGGTCGTCGGCCTGTCCGCGGACGGCGACACCGAGGTGCACGAGCTGGACGCGCTGTCCGGCCCGGTCGTCATCGTGGTCGGCTCCGAGGGCAAGGGCCTGTCCCGGCTCGTCGGCGAGACCTGCGACTTCCTCGTGCGCATCCCGATGCCGGGCGGCGCCGAGTCGCTGAACGCGGGTGTGGCCGCGGGCGTGGTGCTGTACGAGGCGGCGCGCCGCCGTATGGGCTGAGCCCGCAGGCGTACCTGTACTCGTACCCGTACCTGTACTCGTACCCGTACCTGTACTCGTACCCGTACCCCCCAAGAGGAGCTGACCCGAAAGGGTTAATCACCCCGGCCGTGATCTTGACGGGCCTCGGACATTTCGGGGCCGTCAAGGCAGTGTCCTAACCGCGCGTCACTCGGTTAGATGAGTGTGGACACCAGAACGCCCCGGCCGGGGTTCGACGATCAGCCCCCGCTGAGCATGGTCAAGGTGGATTCCGATCCCGCCCAGGTGATCGTGAACCACGCCAGCTTCCGTGTGCGGCTCGCGCCGGCCGGCCAGCCGAAGTTCGCCGCGAACCCCCGTATCGCCGCGCTCGCCGGAGCCGCCGGGATGACCGGTGTCGCCGCGGGTGGCGCCGCGGGCGCGGGCCGTCGCCGGCCCGTCGTCTGGAGCGGCAAGGCCGCCCCCGGCGCGACCGGGCTGCTGCAGGCCGTCCGCGACACCTCCGGCCCCGGCCGGCCGGGCGGCGTCTCCACCCTGGAGCCGACCACCCAGACCATCCCGCGCATCGACGACACGATGCCCACCCCGGTGGTCCCCCCGGCGCCCGCCGCCCCGCTGCTGCCGCCGATGCGGCGCGCGGAGGGGGCGTACGACGAGGTGTACGAGATCGGGCCCGACGGGTACGGGGACCAGGGCGCCGACCCGGACGCCCGCGGCGCCCACCGGCACGGCCCCGCGTGGACATCAGCCGCTGCCGCGGCGGGCGTCCGGCACGCCTACTACCCCGGCCGCCGGATGAACCTCGGAGTGGTCCTCCTCCCGCTCCGCGTCTTCCTCGGCTTCATCTCCATCTACGCGGGCATGGGCAAGCTCTGCGACCCCGTCTACTTCGACGGCGGCGAGCGCGGCTCCATGGTCAAGTGGCTGAACTCCCTGCACCCGTGGGCACTGGCCGAGCCGCTCCGCGACTTCGCGCTCCAGCACCCCGTCGGCGCCGGCCTCACCGTCGCCTTCCTCCAGGTCGTCGTCGGCGTCCTCACCGTCCTCGGCCTGTGGCAGCGTGTCGCCGCCGTGGTCGGCGGCCTGCTCTCCGCCGCCCTCCTGCTCACCGTCAGCTGGAAGACCGTCCCGGTCTACGACTCCGCCGACATCATCTACCTGGCCGCCTGGTCGCCGCTGATCATCGCCGGCGCCCCCGTCTACTCGGTCGACGGCCGCCTCGCCGGCGAGGCCTGGCGCACCCTCGGCCCGCGCTCCGAGCTGTGGGAGCTGCGCCGCCGGGTGCTGCGCCGCGGCACGATCGTCGCGGCCGTCGTCGTCGGTCTCACCCTGCTCATCGGCTCGATGCTGGGCGGCGCGGTCCGCTCCACGACCATGGTCACCGTGCCCGGGCCGAACGAGGACCCGGTCAACCACCTGCCCGGCGAGCCGCTGCCGGCGGAGCCGGGCACGAGCAGCCCGTCCCGCAAGGCCCCCAAGAGCCCGCGCCCCACGGCGACGAGCGGGGCGAGCGGCACGAAGGAGCCGACGAAGGAGGCCACGCCCTCGGAGTCGGCGCGTGAGACCACGCGCACCCAGGAGCGCACCCCGAGCGCCTCGACGAGCACCCGGAGCCCGAGCCAGACGCGTACGAGCTCGCCGAGCTCGTCGACCTCGGACTCCACCTCGGGCGGCACCAGCGGCACCCCGACGAGCGGCAGCACCACCGGCGGCACGTCGGACGGCGGCTCGACCTCGGGCGGGGCGCGGAACCCGATCGGCGGCCTGCTGGGCTGACGGAGCGGACGAGAGGGGCGGCACCACGAACACGTGGTGCCGCCCCTCTTCGTCGTACCGGCTTCGTCGTACGGCGGGAAAGCCGCGGGCTCAGGCCTGCGCGGCGAGCTCCCTGGCCGCCTCGGTGAGGTCCTTCGCGGTGTCGATGGCCCGCCAGTACGCCCCCTGGGGCAGCGGGAAGCCCGCCAGGCGCCGCTCACGGGCCAGACGGGGGAAGGTGGTGCGCTCGTGGTCGCCACGGTCCGGCAGGAGGCCGGTGAAGGCGGGGGAGAAGACGTACACGCCGGCGTTGATGAGGTACGGGGACGGCGGCGCCTCGATGAAGTCGGTGATGTGCCCGAAGGCGTCGGTCTCGACGGCGCCCCAGGGGATGCGCGGACGGGCCAGGGCGAGGGTCGCGGTGGCGTCGCGCTCGGCGTGGAACTCGGCCATCTCGCGCAGCGAGAAGCGGGTCCAGATGTCGCCGTTGGTGGCGTACCAGGGCCGGTCCGGCTCGGGCAGATGCGCGGCGGCGTACTTGAGGCCGCCGCCGCGGCCCAGCGGCTCGGACTCGACGACCGTGGTCACCTTCAGCGGCAGGTCGGCGGTCTCCAGCCACTCCTGGAGCACCTCGGCGAGATGGCCGCAGGAGACGACGGCGTCGGTGACTCCCTCGGCGGCGAGCCAGGACAGCTGATGGCCGATGATCGGGGTCCCGGTGCCCGGGATCTCGACCATCGGCTTGGGGCGGTCGTCGGTGTACGGGCGGAGCCGCGAGCCCTGGCCGCCCGCCAGGACCACGGCCTGCGTCGGGGAGGAGTTCATACCGGGAACGATATGCGGCCCGGGCCCCGATCAGCTCGCGTGCATGACGCCGTAGGCGAAGGAAGTGTCGCAGACCGGGCGGGAGAAGGTCTGGGCCTTGGTCGGGCCGTAGCGCTGGACGGCGGCGGTGCCGAGCGAGCGGGCGATGGACATGCAGTGCTTGGCGAGCGACGGGCGGTTCTCCACCTCGCGCTGCAGGTGGGTCAGGGCGACCGCGGGGTCCTTCTCCTGGAGCTCGGCGAGGAGCTTGTCGCGGAGAACGTCCTGCGGGGCACGGGACTTGGCCCGGGTGGAGACGTCCGTGGAGGACGCGGTCAGCATCTGGGTCCCGGAGCCCTGGCCGACCCACGGAACGGCGGACACCGCGAGCGTTCCGGAGAGCACCAGGACGACGGGCAGGACGAGGGCGAGAGATCGGCCGATACGGCGGGCAGTGTGCGTCACGCAGGTGAGCGTAGCGGCCGGTAATGACATGGCGACATTTAGTCACTCTCGCGGGGGATGGTTCGAGGCGCCTTTTCGAATCCCGTGTTGACGCGGAGGTGGGGGCCGGCGCCCGATTGCCCAGTTCTGCCGGGGTTTTCGCCGACTTCGGGTTTCATGCCTCCTGTACGCCAACGGCCCCGCACCCGCAAGCGGGAACGGGGCCGTGAGGAGCGGCCTGGTGCAGGGCACCTGGGGGTGCAGGGCCCCTGGGGGCGGGGCGCCTGCGGGCGGGGCGTCAGTCGGAGAGTCGCTCGCCGGTCGAGGTCGAGAAGACGTGCAGCTCGGCCGGGCGCGGGACGACCTGGAGGGTGGAGCCCTTGGCCGGGACCTCGCGGCCGCCGACGCGGACCACGACGTCCTTGTCCTCGCCGCCGACGCGGGTGGAGCCGTAGACGAAGCCGTCGGAGCCGAGCTCCTCGACCACGTTCACGGTCACGGCGAGGCCGTCCTTGCCGGTGGCGCTCTGCACGTCGAAGTGCTCGGGGCGCACGCCGACGGTGACGGTGCGGTCGCCCTTGGCGGCCGCGGCGGCGATGGCCTCGCGGGACACCGGGACGATGCTCTCGCCGAACTTCACGCCGCCGTCGGTGATCGGGACCTCGATCAGGTTCATGGCCGGGGAGCCGATGAAGCCGGCGACGAAGAGGTTGGCAGGCCTGTCGTACATGTTGCGCGGGGTGTCGACCTGCTGGAGCAGACCGTCCTTGAGGACGGCGACCCGGTCGCCCATGGTGAGGGCCTCGGTCTGGTCGTGCGTCACGTACACGGTGGTGATGCCGAGCCGGCGCTGCAGGCTCGCGATCTGCGTACGGGTCGAGACGCGGAGCTTGGCGTCGAGGTTCGACAGCGGCTCGTCCATGAGGAAGACCTGCGGCTCACGCACGATGGCGCGGCCCATGGCGACACGCTGGCGCTGACCGCCGGAGAGCGCCTTCGGCTTGCGGTCCAGGTACTCGGTGAGGTCGAGGATCTTCGCCGCCTCCTCGACCTTCGTGCGGATCTCGCTCTTGTTCACGCCGGCGATCTTGAGGGCGAAGCCCATGTTGTCGGCGACGGTCATGTGCGGGTACAGCGCGTAGTTCTGGAACACCATGGCGATGTCCCGGTCCTTCGGCGGCAGGTGCGTGACGTCACGGTCACCGATCCGGATGGCGCCGTCGGTGACGTCCTCCAGACCGGCCAGCATGCGCAGCGAGGTCGACTTGCCACAGCCGGAGGGGCCGACGAGAACGAGGAACTCGCCGTCGGCGATCTCGATCTCCAGCTCGTTGACGGAGGGCTTTTCGGCGCCGGGGTAGACCAGGGTCGCCTTGTCGTAGGTGACGGAAGCCATGGTGATGTGTCCCTTCACCGGCAGGAACGTGCCGGACGATCCGAGTAAAGGAAGGATTGAGGTCTAGGCCATCTGGGTGAACTGCACGTGACGCTACCTGGCGATGCCCGATCTGTCAGCACTCCGGGGTACGTGAGATTTCCGACCGTCGGCGGGCGGGTGTTCGTTACACTGCACTCGCTGCCTCCTTAGCTCAGCTGGCCAGAGCACCGCTCTTGTAAAGCGGGGGTCGTCGGTTCGAACCCGACAGGGGGCTCTCGAAACAGCAGCAGGTCCGAGGCCCTGTCGTCCGTGCGGGCGGCGGGGCCTTCGTCCTGTGGGAGCACCGGGGGAGGTGCGGATGGCTGTCAGGTTTGTCGTTTCGCCGCGGGGCGGGCGGCGGGCGTACGGGGACATCGCGTCCGCGGTGGCCGAGGCGGGGCGGCGGGGGCGGGCGGCGCGGATCGAGATCGAGCCCGGGCATTACGCGGGGCCGCTCGTCGTGCGGGGTGAGGTCGAGCTGGTGGCACGGGGCGAGCCCGGGTCGGTGGTGGTGAGCGCGCCGCGCGGCACCGTGCTGGAGGCCGGCGGGGTGGTGCGGGTGCGGGGTCTCGTCATCGAGGGGCGGGACGCCGATGTGGTGCGGTGCGGGGCGGGGACCCTGACCGTGGAGCAGGGCGAGATCCGGGCGTACCAGGGTGTCGCGGTGCACGCGGTGCATGGCACGGCGGTGACGTTGCGGGACTCCGTGGTGCGGCAGGGGCGGGTGCTGTTCGCCGGGGCGAGCGGTGTCGTGGAGCGGTGTGAGCTACGGGACGCCGCCGACAACGCGCTGGCCGCGATCGAGGGTGCGCGGGTGACGGTGCGGGACAGCCGGTTCGCGGGGGCCCGGTTCCATGGGGTGCGGGTCAGCGGTGCGCAGGCCGAGGTGGTCGGCTGCGGGTTCTCCGGGACGGGCCGGGCGGCGTTGTTCGCGGACACGCAGGCCTGGCTCGCGGTGGCCGACTGCACGGTCGCCGACGCGGGCGCGGAGGGCATCGGGTACATCCAGCAGTCCCGCGGCACCGTGGACCGGGTGCGGGTCACGGACTCCGAGCACGGCATCGCGGTCGCGGACGGCTCCGATCCGGTGGTGCGCGGCGGTGTCTTCACCGGCTGCCGGGACACCGGGATCAACGTACGGGCGGGGCGCGGCCGGTTCGAGGAGTGCGAGGTCGCCGAGGCCGGCAACATCGGCGTGTTCGTGCTCGGGGGCGGCGCCCCGGAGGTGCGCGGCCTGCGGGTGGTGCGGGGCAATGTCGGCGTCGTCGTCCAGGACACCGGGTCCCGGGGCCGTTTCACCGGGGTCCGGGTGGCGGATCTGACGAGCGTCGCGCTGCGGGCGTACGAGGGCGGGAAGGCCGTCTTCCAGGACGTGCGGGTGGAGCGCTGCCCGACGCATCTGGAGACGCGGGGTGACGCGGGCACGACCGCCGAGGTGGAGGGCGGGGTGTTCGAGGACTTCTCCCTGTCGGCGGTGGAGGCGCTCGGGCAGTCCAGGGTGACGTTGCGTCAGGTCACCGCCGAGCGTGGCATGGTGGGCTTCGCCGTCGCCGAGCAGGCGCAGTTGTTCGTCGCGGACTGCGGCGTGCGTGACGTGGACTCGGCCGGGGCGGCGGCGCTCGGGAAGGGGCGCCTGGTCGCCGAGCGGCTCAGGGTGAGGGGCTCGGGGTCGATCGGCCTCTCCGTCCACGATCAGGCCGTCCTGGACGTCTCCGACAGCGAGTTCGCCGACTGCGCGGACATCGGTGCGTGCTTCACGGGCAAGGCCGGGGGGAGGTTCGTGAGGTGCACGGTGTCCGGTACGCGTGGGGTGGGGGTGTGGCACAACGGGCTGGTGTCGCTCGCGTCGCTGGAGACCTCGCTGCCGGTGAGGGAATGGGATGAGAAGGCGAACCAGAAGCCGCCCGCGCACGTCACCTACATCAACAACAGGGTGACGATCCACGGGAACGTGACCGGTCAGGTCGCCGTGGGCAATGAACGGGTCGAGATGAACCAGTACATCACCCGGCAGCAGACCGACGAGGACGGAGCTCCCGCATGAGCGATCCCCGGCACGACGCCACGGCGAACCAGACGTCGGGACTTCACATCCACGGGAACGTGACCGGCCAGATCGCCGTGGGCAACGAGCAGGTGACCCAGAACCAGATCAACTACACCGCGGCCGCGGAGGTCGCCCCCGAGCACACGGAACTCGCCGAGCTCGTACGGGAGTTGCTGGCGCGACTGCCCGAGCAGGGGCTCGGCGAGACGGAGCGCGAGGACACCGAGGCGGCGGCCAACGAGGTCCTCGACACCATCAGCGGGACCGCCGAGCCCGAGCCGGGGCGGCTGCGCCGCGCCCTCACCCTGCTGCGGGGCGCGCTCGCGCCGGTCGCCACCGGGGTGGCGGCAGGGGCGACGGCCGGGTCGCAGCAGTGGGCGCAGGACGCGATCGCGAGCCTGAGCGGGATGTGAGCCCCGTGTCCGAGCGGGTCGTCACCGGCCGCTGAGGCGGTTGGCGATGACCGCGATGCGGTCGGTGGCGGCGCTGCGGGCGGCGGTCTCGCGGCGGTCGGCGGCGCGGAAGGCCGCGTACATGGTCTGCACGCCGAGCCAGCGCAGCGGCTCCGGCTCCCACTTGCGCACCCGGTGGTCGACCCAGGGCAGCGCCGTCAGGTCGGTGGGGCCGCCCTGGCCGGAGTCCTCCTTGATGAGGTCGCGCAGGGTGCGGGCGGCGAGGTTGGTGGTGGCGACGCCGGAGCCGACGTAGCCGCCGGCCCAGCCCAGGCCGGTGGAGCGGTCGAGGGTGACGGTGGCGCACCAGTCGCGGGGCACGCCGAGGACGCCGGACCAGGCGTGGGCCACTCGTACGCCCGCGAGCTGCGGGAAGAAGCGGATCAGGATCTCGCGCAGGGCCTCGACGGTCTGCGGCTGGGTGCGGCCGTCGTTGTCGGTCTTCGAGCCGTAGCGGTACGGGACGCCCCGGCCGCCGAGCGCGATGCGGCCGTCGGCGGTGCGCTGGGCGTACATGTAGGCGTGCGCCATGTCGCCGAGGGTCTCCAGCCCGTCCCAGCCGATCGACTCCCACTGGGCGTCGGTCAGCGGCTCGGTGGCGATCATGGAGGAGTTCATGGGGAGCCAGGTGCGGCGCTGGCCGGCGAGGGAGGCGGTGAAGCCCTCGGTGCAGCGCAGTACGTACGGGGCGCGGACCGTGCCGTACGGGGTGACGGCGTGCTTGGGGCGGATCTCGGTCACCGGGGTGGACTCGTGGATGGTGACGCCGAGCGCCTCGACGGCGGCGGCCAGGCCCTTGACCAGTTTGACCGGGTGGAGGCGGGCGCCGTGCGGGGTCCAGGAGGAGCCGACGGCGCCGGTGACGCGGATGCGTTCGGCGGTCCCGCGGGCTCCGTAGAGTTCGCGTTCCTTCTCGCCGAAGGCGATCTCGGCGGAGTGGAAGTCCTTGAGGCGGGCGAGTTGGGCGGGGGAGGTGGCGACCTCCAGGACGCCGCCGCGGTGGATGTCGGCGTCGATGCCCTCGGCGGCGCAGACGTCGACGACCTCGGTGACGGTGTCGTTCATGGCGCGCTGGAGGCGTACGGCGGCCTCGTGGCCGTGCTCCTTGGCGTAGCGGTCGCGGCCGGCGATGCCGTTGTAGAGCCAGCCCCCGTTGCGGCCGGAGGCGCCGTAACCGCAGAAGGCGGCCTCCAGGACGGTGATGTTGAGGAAGGGGACGGCCTTCTTGAGGTAGTAGGCGGTCCACAGGCCGGTGTAGCCGCCGCCGACGATGCAGACGTCGGCGGTCGTGTCGCCGGGCAGCGGTTCGCGGGGCGCGGGGGCGCCCTCCTGCGCGTACCAGAAGGAAATTCCGCCGTTCACCGTGCTGAGCTGCTGGCTGGTCGTGCTCATGTGTATCCCTCTTCCGGGTCCGTGCGCGGAGGTTACCCGGGGGCGGCGCGGGCGATCCAGGCTCTAGGGTCGGTGGGTGATCGAGATCCCGGCGGAACTGGCGGCGTCGCAGGCGAAGTACAACGGCGAGGCGGGGCGGGCCTTCATCGCCGCGCTGCCCGCGCGGGCGGAGGAGTTCCTGGAGCGGTGGGGGCTGCGGGTGACCGGGCCGTCGATGCACGGGGTGGCGTCGCTCGTGCTGCCCGTGATGGTGGCGCGGGACGGCGTCCCGGCCGTGCTGAAGCTCCAGCTGCTCGACGAGGAGACGGAGGGGGAGCCGGTCGCGCTGCGAGCGTGGGCCGGGGACGGGGCCGTACGGCTCCTGGAGCATGACCCGGGGACGGGCACGATGCTGCTCGAACAGGCTGGGGGCACCTCCCAGGCCGGAGGCTCTGGGGGAGGGGGGCGGCACTTGTCGCAGATGACGGACGTGCGGGAGGCGGTGGCGATCCTGGCGGACCTGCTGGCCCGGCTCGTCGCGGTGCCCGCGCCGCCCGGCCTTCGGCGGCTGGGCGACGTGGCGGCACGGATGGTGGACCGTACGCCCGCCGCGACGGCCCGGCTCGCGGACCCGGGCGAGGCGGCGCTGCTCCGGGACTGCGCGGCGGCGGTACGGGAGGTCATGGGCGAGCCCGGCGACCGGCTGCTGCACTGGGACCTGCACTACGACAACGTCCTGGCCGCCCAGCGCGAACCGTGGCTGGCCATCGACCCCAAGCCCCTCGCCGGCGACCCCGGCTTCGAGCTGCTCCCGGCCCTGGTCAACCGGTGGGACCCGGACCCGGCGGAGACCCGGTGGCGCTTCGACCTGCTCACGGAGCGGCTCGGCCTGGACCGGGCGCGGGCCCGGGCGTGGACCCTCGGACGGGTGCTGCAGAACGGCCTGTGGGAGGTGGAGGAGGGCGCGGTGTCCCTCGGCCCCGACCAGGTGTCCATCGCCCGGAACCTGCTGGCCAGGCACCCCTGACGGGGTGCACCCTGAGCTCATGATCCGTACCGCCACGCCTGCCGACGTCCCCCACATCCACCGCATGGTCCGCGACCTCGCGGAGTACGAGAAGGCCCTCGACGAGGCCCGCGCCACCCCCGACCAGCTCCACGAGGCCCTCTTCGGCGACCGCCCGGCCGCCTTCGCCCACATCGCGGAGACCGACACCGGCGAGATCGCCGGCTTCGCGCTCTGGTTCCTCAACTTCTCCACCTGGCGCGGTGTCCACGGCATCTACCTCGAAGACCTCTACGTCCGCCCCGACCTCCGCGGCGGCGGCCACGGCAAGGCCCTCCTCGCCGAACTGGCCCGCATCTGTGTGGAGCGGGGCTACGAGCGCCTGGAGTGGTCCGTCCTGAACTGGAACAAGCCCTCCATCGACTTCTACGAGTCCCTGGGCGCCCGCCCGCAGGACGAGTGGACGGTCTACCGGCTCACGGACGGGGCGCTGAAGACGCTGGGTTCGGGAGCGGGATCGGGAGCGGGATCGGGGGCGTCGGCCCGGGGAGTGTAGGAAGGGGGCATGGACAAGGACATTCAGCAGCGGTTCGAGCGCATCACCGGCTTCGTCGAGGCGCGGCTCACCCCCCTCTTCGACCCCGAGAACGGCAGCGACCACGGCTTCGGCATGGACGACACCTCACGTGCCCTGCGCGCGCTCCGGTACACCGTGCAGGCCGCGTCCGCGGTGAACGGGCTGCTGGAGCAGCGGGCGTCGGCGCCGGAGCTGCGGCAGGTGGTGGACCAGGCCCTGGAGCACAACTGGGACGTGCTGCGTTCCATCGCCCGGATGTGGGAGGACCACCCGGACTTCCTGAAGGAGTTCAAGGGCCACTCCTGGGACGTCCTCGGGATCTAGGGCCTGTCCGGCGGATCATGGCCGGGGCCGCGACGCCTGGCACGGCACCTGGCCGCGTTGCCGAAACATCCCGATAGCTCCGCTATCGAGACATTCCGGCGCCTTGCCATTCACCGCACCAGACGCCGCGGCCTGTCCGACCCTGATCCGCCGGACAGGCCCTAGCCGTCTCACGGCCGGCTACGGGACCAGGACCACCTTGCCGATCGTGCCCCGCGTCTCCAGCGCCCGGTGGGCCCGCGCCGCCTCCGCGAGGGGGAAGCGGTGGACCGCCGGGCGCAGGGTGCCGTCCGTCGCCGCGGCCAGGGCGGCGAGTTCGAGGGTGCGGATGTCGCCGCCCGCCTTCTGGAGCATGACGGGGCCGAGGACGGACTCCGAGGTGATGCCGCGGGCGGCGAGCTCCTCGGGGGTGAAGGTGAGCGGTTCGCCGTCGTGCAGGCCGGCGCCGGACCAGCCGAAGACGAGGTGCTGCCCGCCCTTCCCGAGCAGGTCCACGGCCGCCCGCCCGGTCTCGCCGCCCACCGAGTCGAAGACCACGGTCGCCTGCCTGCCCAGGGAGCCGAGGTACGTGCGGACCTCGGCCGGCCAGTCCGGCGCCGTGTAGTCGACCGCCAGGTCCGCGCCGTTCGCGCGGACCCGGGCCACCTTCTCGGGGCCGCCGGCCAGGCCGACGACGACCGCGCCCGCGTTCTTCGCGTACTGCACGAGCAGCGTGCCGATGCCGCCCGCCGCGGCCGGGACGACCGCCACCGAGTCCGGGCCGAGCTCCGTGAACCGCAGGATTCCCAGCGTCGTGCGGCCCGTGCCGATCATCGCGACCGCCTCGGCGTCCCCGAGGTGGTCGGGCAGCGCGTGCAGCCGGGCGGCGTCGGTGACGGCGAGCTCCGCGTAGCCTCCCGGCGCCATGCCGAGGTGCGCCACGACCCGTCGGCCCAGCCATGCCGGGTCGGTGCCCTCGCCGAGTGCGTCCACGGTGCCGGCGACCTCGCGGCCGGGGACGGTGGGCAGGGCGGCGGGGGCCGGGAAGGGGCCGGTGCCGCCCTCGCGCAGGGCCGTGTCGAGCAGGTGCACCCCGGCCGCCGTGACCTTGACGCGGACCTGGCCGGGGCCCGGGACCGGGTCCGGGACCTCCTCGTACGTCAGGTTCTCGGCCGGGCCGAAGGCGTGGAGGCGGATGGCGTGCATGGTGGGCTCCCCGGTGATCGACGGATGTCTTCCCGAACAGGGCCAGCCTCCGACCTCAAGCGGACTTGAGGTCAAGGGGTTCGGTGCGGAGGTGCTCCGCCCGCATCGCCAGCGACACCGCCTCCACCGCGCTCGTGAACGACACCTCCGCGAGCACGCCCGGCGCCGCCACCTGGTCGCCCGCCAGGTACACGCCGTCGCCCCGGTCCACCGCCGGCCGGTCCCGCCAGGTCGTGCCGGGGCGGTCCACCGCGCCCGTACGTCCGTTGCTCACGGCCTCCCGACGCCACACCGCGCGCTCGCGCCAGCCCGCGAAGCCCAGGTCCAGCAGCCGCTCCGCGTGCGCGACGCCGTCCGCCTTCGACTCGTCCGGGGCGATCGGCAGCTGCGCCTGGATCAGCTCCTGGCCGGCCGGCGCGAGGCCCGGGTCCTGGGTGGTGAACCGTTCCACCCAGCCCGGCGCGTCCAGGTCCGAGATCGCGAACGGGTCGCCCTTCCGCGAACGCAGCGCCAGGTCGAACAGCACGGTGCGGCCCGACTCCCAGGTCAGCGACGGGTCGCCGAGCAGCCGGGCGGCGGCGGGCAGCGCGGTCGCGACGACCACCGGGCCGGCGTCGCGCGGCAGGTCGCCGAGCGAGCCGATCCGGGCCGAGGTCTCGATCCGTACCCCCGTCTGCCGGGCGCGCGCCGCCATCCGCTCGATCAGCCGGCCCCAGCCGCCCTTGACGAAGTGGGCCTCGGGCGGGAGCGCGGCGGCCCGGTGCAGCCGTTCCTGCACGAAGCGGGCGGACAGCGCGCCCGGGTCGTGGTGGTAGAGCGCCACCCCGCTGTACGCGGCGGCGGCGCGGGCCGCCTCCGGGCCGGCGAGCCGGGTCGCCCAGGTCCGGAAGTCGACGTCGACGGGCGCCTGTTCGCCCGTACGGAGGGTCTGGCGCAGCATCCCGAGCGGCGGGACCCGGCGCAGCGCGCCG
Organism: Streptomyces sp. NPDC051909; assembly: GCF_040681095.1. Taxonomy (NCBI): domain Bacteria; kingdom Bacillati; phylum Actinomycetota; class Actinomycetes; order Kitasatosporales; family Streptomycetaceae; genus Streptomyces; species Streptomyces sp. NPDC051909. Next base: position 47,268 of record NZ_JBFAYA010000021.1, read on the forward strand.
CGGTGGTGGAAGCGCAGCTTGGCGGCCTCCCGCAGCGGGAGCGGCGCGAGCTCGCCGAGCAGGCCGCGCTGGTGCAGCCAGGTCCAGTGCGGGCCGCCGTTGTAGATCGCGTGCGGGCCCTCGTTGGTCAGGTACGGGCCCTCGGCGGTGCGGGCGCGCCCGCCGAGCGTGTGGTGGGCCTCGTACAGGGTGACCCGGGCGCCCGCCTCGGCGGCGGTGACGGCCGCGGTGAGTCCGGCGAAGCCGCCGCCGATGATCGTGATCTTCCGCATGTCCATGGCTCCCTCCGATGGGTTTCACGCATGGGACGAGCGGCGGGACCCGGTCCGTGACATCGCGGACGGGGCGATGTCAGTGGCGTGCGTCACGATGGACGGCATGAAGAGGAAGAACGTGGCGAGGCCCCGCGAGCCCGAGGTCGGGCTGCCCCCGCTGGAGCCGTACGAGGGCGGTCTGGAGCCCGACGGGGACTATGACGGCCTTGAGCTGGTCGGCCTCGATCTGACCGGCCAGGACGGTGCGGGGGCGCGCTTCCTCGACTGCGCGGTGCGCGACTGCGGGCTGGACGGGGCCCGGCTGACGGCGGCGCGGTTCCTCGACTCGGTGCTGACGGGGGTACGGGGGGTGGGCACCGATCTCGCGGGCGCGCAGCTGCGGGACGTGGAGCTGGTGGACGCGCGCCTCGGTGGGGTGCAGCTGCACGGATCCGTGCTGGAGCGGGTCTGGGTGCGCGGAGGGAAGATCGACTATCTGAACCTGCGGTCGGCGAAGCTGAAGGACGTCGTCTTCGAGGGGTGCGTGCTCGACGAGCCGGACTTCGGGGGCGCGGCCCTTGAGAGGGTGGAGTTCCGGGACTGTGTCGTGACCCGGGCCGACTTCAGCGGGGCGCGGCTGAAGGACGTCGACCTGCGCACCGTCCAGCGGATCGAGATCGCCCGCGGGGTGGACGCCCTGGCGGGGGCGGTGATCTCCACGGCGCAGCTGCTCGACCTGGCGCCGGTGTTCGCGGCGCAGTTGGGGGTGCGGGTGGAGGACGCGTAGCCCTGCCGGTCAGGGGAGGCGGAGTCGGTCAGGGGAGGCGGGGGAAGCGGGCCTGGAGGTCCCAGATCACCGGGTTGTCCGCCAGGCCCTCGTGCATGTCGGTGAGGTCGGCGATCAGGTCGTGCAGGAAGTCACGGGCCTCGCGGCGCAGTTCGCCGTGGTTGAAGGTGAGCGCCGGCTCGTCGCCCGGCATCCAGTCGGCCTCGACGTCCACCCAGCCGAAGCGCCGCTCGAACAGCATGCGGTCGGACGACTCGGTGAAGTCCAGCTCCGCGTACTGGGGGCGGGAGGCGCGGCTGCCCTTCGGGTCGCGGTCCAGCTGCTCGACGATGTCGCACAGCGCCCACGCGAAGTCGAGCACCGGCACCCATCCCCAGGCTGTGGACACCTCCTGGTCCTTCACGGTGTCCGCGAGGTACACGTCACCGCAGAACAGGTCGTGCCGCAGGGAGTGGACGTCCGCCGCGCGGTAGTTCGTCTGCGGGGGGTCCGGAAAGCGGCGGGAGAGCGAGTAGCCGATGTCGAGCACCCGTCGATGGTCCCATGCCGCGCGCGCCCCGGACCCCGCACGGGTGCCGGAACCCGCCCCGGAGGTCCCGGGGCCCGGGCTCAGCCCCGGTGGGCCGCCTTCGCCACCTTCGGGCCGAGCCAGCGCTTGAGGCGGCGGAGGGGTTCGAGGCTGCCGGCGGCGCGGTCGAGGCGGTAGTAGAGCTGTGGGGGGATGTGGGGGAGCAGGGGGGAGTGGCGCTGGCCGAGGAGGGCGAACATCCGGTGCGGGGGGAGGTGCATGTAGCGGGGGAGGTTCTCGTACCACTGGGCGCTGTAGTGGGCCGCGCTCTGGGCCGGGACGAGTTCGGCGCGGCGGCGCCGGCCGTAGGCGGTGAGGGCCCTGGGCAGGTCCGTGCCGTGGGTGCGCAGGGCGGCGGCGAGGCCGAGGGCGTCCTCCAGGGCCAGGGTGGTGCCCGCGCCGATCGAGTAGTGGGTGGTGTGGGCGGCGTCGCCGAGGAGCACGGTGTTGCCGTCGTGCCAGGACCGGGTCGTCAGGGTGCGGAAGTTCAGCCACTGGGCCGGGGCGCCGTCGCCGTGCTGCTCGCGGCCGATCAGCGGCTCGCCGTCGAGGAGGTCGGCGAACAGCTTCTCAAGGAGGCGCAGACTGTCGTCCGCGTTCAGCTGGTCCAGGCCCAGGCCCGACCACGTCTCGGGGCCGCACTCCACCACGCACGTCGACTGCTCGCCGCTGAACCCGTACGCGTAACACCAGATCCAGCCGTGCTCGGTCTCCTTGAAGGCGAAGCTGAAGGAGTCGAAGACCTTCGTCGTGCCCAGCCACACATAGCGGTTGCGGCCGCTGGTGACCTCGGTGCCGAAGCGCTCCGGCCGCGCCTCGCGCAGCTGGCTGTTCACACCGTCCGCGGCCACGACGAGATCGGCGCCGGCGAGCTCGGGGGCGTCCGGGCCGTTCACCGGGTGCTCGTGCTCGACGCGGACGCCGAGCTCGCGCGCCCGGTCGGCGAGCAGCGCCAGCATCCGGCGCCGGCCGATGCCGAAGCCCGCGTCGCCGCGGTGCACGGTCCGCTCGTCGCGGACGATCGCCACGCCGTCCGTCCAGGTCACCGACGCGGCGGCGATGGCCTCCGCCGACTCCGGGTCGCCCGCGCGCAGCTTGTCGAGGAGAGCCGCCCAGTAGGTGACGCCCCAGCCGTACGTGGAGCCCTCGGCGTTCCGCTCGTACACGGTGATCTCGTGGGAGGGGTCCTGGCGCTTCATCAGGATGGAGAAGTACAGGCCCCCCGGCCCGCCGCCGACGATGGTGATCTTCACTTGCGCTCCCACGAGGACATGACACAGTGCGCCTGAGTGGCAACGCACAGTAGCAGTCCTATGGAAGCAGGCGCTGCTCCTTCGCCACTGCCACCGCGCCCGCCCGCGTGTCGACGCCGAGCTTCGCGTAGATGCGGCCCAGGTGGGTCTTCACCGTGGCCTCGCTGATGAACAGCGCACGGGCGATCTCCCGGTTGCCGAGGCCGTGCGCCAGCTGTCCGAGGATGTCGCGCTCGCGGTCGGTGAGCGACGGGCCCGCGGCCCCGCGCATCCGGTCCATGACGCGGCTGGCGACCGGCGGCGACAGTGTGGTCCGGCCCTGTGCGGCCGAGTGGATCGCGGCGAACAGCTCCTCCGGACGCTCGGCCTTGAGGAGGTAGCCGGTGGCGCCCGCCTCGATGGCGCGGGTGATGTCCGCGTCCGTGTCGTACGTGGTGAGGACCAGGACGTGCACACCGGTCGGCGCGATCCGGCGGGTGGCCTCGACGCCGTCGATGCCGGCGCCCAGCTGGAGGTCCATCAGGACCACGTCCGGGCGCAGGTGGGCGGCCATCGCCACGGCCTCCTCGCCGCTGCCCGCCTCCCCGACCACCTCGATGCCGGGCGCGCTGCCGAGCAGCGCGAGCAGCCCGGCGCGGACCACCGCGTGGTCGTCGCAGAGCAGGATGCGTACGGGCTCGCGGGCGGGTTCGCCTGCCGGCGCGTTCACGGGCGTACCTCCAGCGGGATCGCGGCGGAGAGCACGGTGCCCTCGCCCGGGGTGGACTCGATGGTCAGGGTGCCGCCCAGCTGCCGGGCGCGCACCCGCATCGCGGGGAGTCCGTGGCCGCGCACCCCGGCGTCCGCGCCCGCGCCCGAGGCCGCCCGGGCCGCCGGGTCGAAGCCGCGCCCGTCGTCGGCGACGTCGAGGACGACCTGGTCGTCCAGATAGGTCAGGGTGATCGCGGCCGAGGCGGCCTCCGCGTGCTCGCGGATGTTGGCGAGGGCGCCCTGCGCGATGCGCAGCAGCGCCGACTGCACCCGGTCGGGCAGCGGTACGGGCAGGCCGTCGACCCGGAACTCGGCCGACTCCCGGCCCGCGAGCCCGCGCAGCGCCTCCTCCAGGCCGCCGCCCTCGGCGAGGTCGGCGGGCGCGAGGTCGTGCACGAAGCGGCGGGCCTCGGCGAGGTTCCGCTCGGCGATCGACTCGGCCGTACGGACATGGCGGCGGGCGGTCGCCGGCTCGCTGTCCCAGGTGCGGTCGGCGGCCTGGAGCAGCATCTGCTGGCTGGAGAGGCCCTGCGCGAGGGTGTCGTGGATCTCCATCGAGAGCCGCTGCCGCTCGGCGAGCGTGCCCTCGCGGCGCTCGATCGCGGCCAGCTCGCGGCGGGTGCGGATGAGGTCCTCGATGAGCCTGCGCTGCCGCTCGGCCTGCCGTTCGGCGTGGACGAAGACGCCGGTGGCGATGGCGGCGACGGCCGGCGGGGCCACGATCAGGTTGGGGTCCCAGCCACCGTGCGAGAGCTGTACCTGCGCGAAGACGACGAAGGCGGTGAGGAGGGCGACCAGACCGAGCGCCGCCTTGTGCGGCAGGGTCCGCAGACCGGTGTAGAAGAGCGGGACCGCGCACCACGCGAAGCTCGGCGCGAGGACGACGAGGAGCACCCACACGGCGACGACCGTGCACAGCCACGCGATCCGGCGGGGGGTGGCGCGGGTGCCGAGCACCGGGCCGAGGAGGTAGAGGGCGGCGAGCGCGCCGGACAGCGCCACGATCCAGGGGCTGCGGGCCTCCCAGGGGTGGCGCAGCAGGAAGCGGGCGAGCGAGGCGCCGAGGAGCAGGAAGAAGGCCACGTGCATGACCCGCGCCAGCCAGCGGGCATCCGGGTCCCGTTCCATCGTCCACCTGCTCCGTGTAGCACTTGACCTGGGAATACGTATCCATCCTGGCCCGGTGGGGCCAGGGCGGCATCAACCGATCGGCTGACCTCCCTGTCGTCCACTATGCGCGCCGACGGCAGCCGGAACGCGGACCGGCCGGGGCCGGATCCCGGCGGAGGATCGATGCAGAGCGAACGAACGGCACAGACGCTCCCTCCTCCGCCCCACTCCCGAGCCCACACCAGGAGCCCGCAATGAAGAAGAAGTTCCTCCTCGGCACCACCGCCGCCGTCGTCCTCGCCGCCGGTACCTTCGGCGCCGTCTCAGCGAACGCCTCCTCCGCGCCGCAGGCCGCCCCGGCCGCGGTCGTCGCCAAGGCCGACGCCGAGGGCGACAACACGCGCCGGACGACCCACCTGACCATCGAGGCCGCGACGAAGGCCGCGCAGGCCACCCTGAAGGCCGCCGAGAAGGAGAACCAGCGCGTCTCCGTGGCCGTCGTGGACCGCAACGGCAACACCATCGTCACCCTGCGCGGCGACGGCGCGGGCCCGCAGTCCTACGAGTCGGCGGTGAAGAAGGCGTTCACCGCCGTCTCCTGGAACGCCCCGACCTCCGAGCTGGTCAAGCGGCTCACCAACGTGCCGACCCTGAAGGACATCCCGGGCACCCTCTTCCTCGCGGGCGGCGCCCCCGTCACCGCCGACGGCGGCCCGATCGCGGGCATCGGTGTCGCCGGCGCGCCCTCCGGTGACCTGGACGAGAAGTTCGCCCAGGCCGGTGTGGCCTCGCTCAACGACTGAACGGACGCCTCCGCTCGTACACACGTTCCTGCCTGCGCATCTGACTTCTTATGTCTGCTTAGGATCGGTTCGTGAACACAAGCAGCCGCAGCCGCGTCCGGACCGGCGCCCTGGCCGTCGCCCTCGCCCTGCTCGCCGCGGCCTGCACGAGCGGCGGCAGCGGCGGGGTGCAGGGCACGCCCGGCGCGGCCGGGCTGCGCGACCCGTACTTCCCCAAGCAGGGCAACGGCGGCTACGACGTGCGCCACTACGCGCTCACCCTGTCGTACGACCCCGCCTCCGGCCGGCTCGACGGGCGCGCCGAGATCACCGCCGAGGCCACCCAGGACCTCAGCGCCTTCAACCTCGACCTCGCCGGGCTCACCGTGCGCGACGCCACCGTCGACGGCGAGCCCGCCGCCGTCAACCGGGCCGGGAACGAACTGACCCTGCGCCCCCGCGAGGACATCGACGACGGGGCGGAGTTCCGCGCCGTCGTCCGCTACTCCGGGACCCCGGAGACCGTCACCGACTCGGACGGCGCCGAGGAGGGCTGGCTCAAGACCGCCGACGGCGCCGTCGCGCTCGGCGAACCCAACGGCTCCATGGCCTGGTTCCCCGGCAACCACCACCCCTCCGACAAGGCGACGTACGACATCACCGTCACCGTCCCGGCCGGGCTCACCGCGCTCTCCAACGGCGTGCGCACCGCCGAGCGCAAGGAGGCCGACGGGCGCACCACCTCCGTCTGGCACGCCGCCGAGCCGATGGCCAGCTACCTTGCGATGCTCGCCATCGGGCGGTACGACACGAGTACCGGCACCGCCCCCGGCAAGGCCGGGGCCCGGGTCCCGGTGCTGTCCGCCGCCGACCCCGAGGTGGCCGAGCAGACGGCCGCGCTGCGCGCCCGCATCCCCGAGATCCTCGACTGGCAGGCGGAGAACTTCGGGCCGTACCCCTTCGCCTCCGCCGGCGCGGTCGTCGAGCGCGACGGCGACATCGGCTACGCCCTGGAGACCCAGACCCGGCCGGTCTTCCCCCTCTCCTCCTTCGACGCCCCGACGCTCGTGCACGAACTCGCCCACCAGTGGTACGGCGACTCCGTCTCGCCCGCGACCTGGGCGGACCTCTGGCTCAACGAGGGCTTCGCGACCTACGCGGAGTGGCTGTACGAGGAGGACTTCGCGCACACCCCGGCGCAGAAGAACTTCGAGAAGCAGTACGCGAACGAGGACGCCTGGGCCTACTCGCCCGCCCGTCCGCCCACCGCCGAGAACCTGTTCGGCACGCCCGTGTACCAGCGGGGCGCGATGGTCCTGCACCGGATCCGGCAGGAGGTCGGCGACGACACCTTCTACGAGATCCTGGCCGGCTGGCCGGCGAAGTACCGGCACGCCAACGCCACCACCGAGGACTTCATCGCGTACGTGGACTCGATGACGGACGAGGACCTGTCGGACGTGTGGGACGTGTGGCTGTACGGGGACGGGAAGCCCGCGCACATCACCGACTAGAGCGCCGTGGCCCGGAGGCTCTTGCGCATCACGACGCACGGGCGGCCGTGCGCCAGGTCGGGCCTGCGCGCGGTCTCCTCGTAACCGAGCGAGGTCCAGAAGGCCAGCGCCCGCGGGTTGTTCTCCAGGACCGCGAGGCGCAGCCCGGCGCGGCCGCGGGAGCGGAAGGAGTCCTCGACGTACGCGGCGAGGCGGCGCCCGAAGCCCGCGCGGTGCGCTCCCGCGTGGACCATCAGGAGGCCCAGCCACGGGTCGGGCTGGGCCGGGTCGGGGTGGTGGGCGAGGGTGATGGCGATCGCGACCAGCCGGCCCTCCGAGCGGGCGAGCAGCACCTCGGCGTCCGGGTGCGCGAGTTCGTCGGCGAGGGCGGCGGCGACCTGCTCGGGCAGGATCCGGTCCGGCTCCGGGAAGTCGCCGCTCAGTTGCTGGAACTCCTCGTTCGACGCGTACAGCTCGGTGAGTTCGGTGATCAGCGGGCCGGGGAGGGCGTACGGGTCCCTGGCGGTCAGCGGTTCGACGATCATCGGGAAAGCGTAGAGCCCCGGCCCCCGGTCGTGCCGGGTGCCGGGGCTCTGTGCCTACGCACACTCAGGCGTACGTCAGAGGTTGACGCCGAAGTCGCGGGCGATGCCCTCCAGGCCGGAGGCGTAGCCCTGGCCGACCGCGCGGAACTTCCACTCGGCACCGTTGCGGTAGAGCTCGCCGAAGACCATGGCGGTCTCGACGGCGGCGTCCTCCGACAGGTCGTAGCGGGCGATCTCGGCGCCGCCGGCCTGGTTGACGATGCGGATGTACGCGTTGCGGACCTGGCCGAAGTTCTGCGAGCGGTTCACCGCGTCGTAGATGGAGACCGGGAAGACGATCTTGTCGACGCCGGCCGGCAGGCCCGCCAGGTTGACGTTGATCTGCTCGTCGTCGCCGCCGCCCTCGCCGGTGCGGTTGTCACCGGTGTGGACGATGGTCTGGTCCGGGGTGGACTTGTTGTTGAAGAAGACGAAGTGGCCGTCGGAGACGACCTTGCCCATGGCGTCCACGCCGATGGCGGAGGCGTCCAGGTCGAAGTCGGTGCCCGTGGTCGTACGGACGTCCCAGCCGAGGCCCACGGTGACGGCGGTGAGGCCGGGGGCCTCCTTGGTCAGGGAGACGTTGCCGCCCTTGGAGAGGCTTACAGCCATGGGATGTCCCTTTCTGAGGTCCTGCGGGTGTCGAACTCGTCGCTCGCATTAACGCACAGGGAGCCGAGGCGGTTCCATGACCCCGCGCCGCCAAAAGGAGATGACGGGCGCGTGGCGCTCCGGGACCATGGGACACATGTCCGGTCCGTATCTGATCCGCGGCTCCGTCTCGTTGCCCGAGGCCGAGCTCATGTGGCGTTTCTCGCGGTCGTCCGGGCCGGGCGGGCAGCACGTCAACACCAGCGACTCGCAGGTGGAGCTGCGCTTCGACCTGGCGGCGACCGAGGCCCTGCCCGAGGTGTGGAAGGCGCGTGCCCTGGAGCGGCTCGCGAGCCGGCTGGTCGACGGGGTCGTGACCGTACGGGCCTCGGAGCACCGCTCGCAGTGGCGCAACCGGGAGACGGCCGCCGTGCGCCTCGCCGCCCTCCTCGCGGAGGCCACCGCGCCCCCGCCGAAGCCGCGCCGTGCGACGAAGATCCCGCGCGGGATCAACGAGCGGCGGCTGCGGGAGAAGAAACAGCGCTCGGAGACCAAGCGCGGCCGCCAGGCCCGCGACTGGAGCTGACGAGCCGAGGCGGGCCGCTGCGGGCCCGGCAGGCCCGTGGGCCCCAGGCCCTGCACGCCGCTCGTCCCGGCCGTACCGGCGCGTGCCGCAGGCGCTCAGCCCAGCCTGCGGTACTTCCCGCGGAAGTAGGTGAGCGGGCCGCCCTCCGCAGAGGGCAGCTTCGTGTCGAGGACCCGGCCGATGACGAGGGTGTGGTCGCCCGCGACCACCCGGCTCTCCGTGCGGCACTCCAGGGTGGCGAGCGCGCCGCCGATCAGCGGGGCGGAGCTGTGCTCGCCGCGGGTGTACGGCAGGTCCGCGAAGAGCAGCCGGTCGCTGACCCGGCCCTTCATGGCGAAGCGTCCGGCCACGTGCCGCTGGCTCTCGGAGAGCAGCGAGACCGCCCACACCGGCACGTCCGCGAGCAGGTCGTCCATCCGGGAGTCGTTGCGCAGGCTGACCAGGACCAGGGGCGGGTCGAGCGAGACGGAGAGGAAGGCGGTGGCGGTCATGCCGACGTCCTCGCCGTGCGGCCCGTCGTCCGGGTCGTGGGCCGTGACAAGGACCACGCCGGCCGCCAGGCGGGACATGGCGGCCTTGAACTCGTCGTTGCTCACCCCCTCAGCATGAGGGATGGCCAGGTCGAGGGCGGTGGTAGCCGTCGTGGGCGTCTTCTGCAGCACCCTCGCACGCTAATCCGGGCGCGGCCCCAAGGGCATCGGGCCCCGGTACCAGGCCGGCTGCCTCGCCGGTCCTAGGACCCGCCGCCTCCGGGAGCCCTTCTCCGGCCCGACCCATGCCGTTCACCCACCGTTCGCAAACCCCCGCGACGCCTTGTGACTTGAGTCACAGAGAGCAGTATTTGTTGACCCTGTGTACCGGGTGCACAGCTCGCTGTGATTCAGTGGCGGGGACAGTGCACCAAAGCCGATGAAGCCGATGAGAACCCTGGAGTCAGCTGTCGAGGTCTCGGGGAGAGCGAGCGATGGAGACCGAGTCGGAGCCGTACGTCCGTCTTGCGACCCTGCGTCAGCTGCATCAGGTCGTGGGGGACCTCAACACCGCCCGCAGCCTTGCGGACACCGTGCAGGCCGTCGCCGACGGGATCGTCGCGGGCCTCAACTACGAGCTGGCCTGCGTCAACCTCGTGCGCCCCGACGGCGATCTGATCGTCTCCGCCTTCGCCGGCAGCCCCGCCGCCGAGGCCCTGATCACCGGCCGGGTCGGCTCCCGGACCTCCTGGGACCGGCGGCTCGCCATGGGCGAGGCCTGGGGCGATCTGCGCTTCATCCCGCACACCGAGGGCTGGGTGCTCATCGAGGACGACGTCCCGCAGTGGCACACCGAGGGCCCCGCCCCCCGCTTCGAGGACGAGTGGCACCCGCACGACCGCCTCTACGCGCCCATGTACGCCTCCGGCTCCGGCCGTGAGCTCCTCGGCGTGATCTCCGTCGACCGCCCGCGCAACGGACGGCACCCCGGCCCCTGGGGCCGCGAGGCGCTCCAGATGTACGCCTCGCAGGCCGCCATCGCCATCAGCAACGCCCGGCTCCGCTCCAACATGCAGCGCGCCCTGATCCGCCTGGAGCGCGAGCAGCAGGCCCTCCGCGCCAGCGAGGAGTCGTTCCGGCAGGCCTTCGAGTACGCGCCGTCCGGCATGGCCATCGCCGAGATGGGCGGCGACCAGCACGGGCGCCTGCTGCGCACCAACGACGCCCTGTGCCGGCTGCTCGGCCGCCCCGCCTCCGTGATGCGCCGCTACAGCTTCGCCGACCTCGTCCACCCCGAGGACATAGGCACCCTGCTGCGCACCTCCGCCGAGGGCGGGCGCGCCGAGCTGCGGCTGGGTCGCCGCGACGGCACGTACGTCTGGGTCTCCCTGCGCAACTCCGTCGTCGCCGACACCGCCGACGGCCCCCGCTTCCTCCTCACCCACGTCGAAGACATAGAGGAGCGCAAGCGGCACGAGCTCCAGCTCGCCCACCGCGCCTCGCACGACGCCCTCACCGGCCTCCCCAACAGCGCCGAACTGCGCTCCCGGCTCTCCGCCCGGCTCTGCGAGCGCCCCTTCGCCGCCTCCGCCCCCGAGGGCACGCCCGGCTTCGAGCCGCCGTACGGCTACGACGAGTACGACTACGAGCACGAGCACGGCTTCGGCTTCTCCCCGGCCGCCGGCGCCGCCGGGGGGTACGACGGGCACGTGCACTCCGTCGCCCCCACCGGCGGCGACGTCGACGACGGCACGAAGGGCCTCGCCGTCCTCTTCTGCGACCTCGACGGCTTCAAGTCGATCAACGACCGCTTCGGGCACCACACCGGCGACGCCGTGCTCATCGAGGTGGCCCGGCGGCTCACCACCGGGGTGCGGGACGGGGACACGGTGGCCCGGCTCGGCGGTGACGAGTTCGTCGTCCTCGCCGACGGCCTCGGCTCGGCCGACGCCGCCGACCTCGCGGTCCGGCTGCGGAACGCGATCATCCCGCCGATCCGGGTGGACGGACGGGCGGTGCGGGTCGGGGCCAGCTTCGGCATCGGCTGGGCCGAGTGCGGCATGACCGTCGAAGAGGTCCTGAACAGCGCCGACCAGCGGATGTACATCGAGAAGCGGTCGCGTTCCAAGGTCCACCGGCGGGCCGGATAGCGCCGCACCGGGGCCGGTACGCGCCGCCGTTCACCGGACGTACACGAAGCGCCGAACCGGTGACATGGCCGTACGAGGTAGGCTCGGCCGGTCGGCGACGGCTGGCGAGCAGTGGATAGGAGTGACCCGGATGGCTGCCGGTAACGACGGCACGAACAAGCCCGAGGACGACGATCCGTTCGGCTATCTGTATGCCGACGGCCAGGCGGCGGGTGCTCAGCCCCCCTCCGGCGGCGGCTACGGCTACCCGGGTCCGGCCGCTCAGCCGGGCGTGCCCCGCACCTCGTACAACCAGGTCCGCACGGTCGGCGAGCGGCAGTACGGCGGCCACCAGCAGCAGGCGCAGGCGCCGTTCCCGCAGCAGCAGGGCTACGGCCAGCCGAACCCGCAGTACGCGGCCCCCGAGACGTACCCCGGCGGCGGCGCCCACCGGCCCGGCCCGGCGCAGCCGGGTGGCCGTGGCAGCGGCGGCCGCGGCCCCAACACCAGGGGTCTGCTGATCGGCGCCGTCGCGGTCGTCGCGGTGGTCGTGGCCGGCATCACCGCCGCGGTGATCGCCAACAGCGGCGACAAGACGAACGACGCGGGCGGCACGGGCGGCTCGCCGACCGGCGCGCCGACCCAGGTCTCGGAGTCCCCCTCGGTCGACCCCAGCCAGTCCTCGAAGGCCCCGCAGGCGCTGCCGCAGCAGGACGCGGCGACCCTGAAGCTGGGCGGCTCGGCGGCGCTGGCCAAGGACATCAAGGGCGCGGAGGGCGCGGACGGCAACTACGTCACCGGGTTCAACGCGCTCGGGTCCTCGGTGACCTGGCAGGCGGACGTCGAGAAGGCCGGCACCTACAAGCTGTACGTGCGCTACGCGATCCCGGCGAAGGACGCCAACGCCACGCTGACGGTCAACGACAAGGCCAACACGAACCCGATAGGCCTGAAGAACTTCATCAACTCCTCGGACCCGAACCTGGAGAAGAACTGGCAGACCACCTGGGCGCCGGTCGATCTCAAGCAGGGGCAGAACACGATCAAGATGTCGTGCGAGCCGGGCAACCAGTGCGACGTGATCTTCGACTGGCTGGAGATCCGGCCGAACGGGTAGTCGCCCAGCGTACGGAACGGGCCCCTTCGGGGGCCCGTTTCCGTATCGGGGTCACGCCGCCGCCCGGTCGTGGACGGTGATGCGGGGGAGCAGGGCCTCGTACGCCGACTCGTCGAACTCGCCGGCCACCGGGGAGAGTACGGTCGCGGCGGACAGGGCCACGGCGTGGCTGAGGCGGGTGGGCCAGTCGGCGCCGTCGACGAGGCCGGCGAGGAGCGCGGCGACGGCCGAGTCGCCGGCGCCGGTCGGGTTGCCCTTCACGGGGGCCGGCGGGGCGGCCTGCCACAGGCCGTCGGGGGTGGCGGCGAGCAGGCCCTCGGGGCCGAGCGAGGTGACGACCGCGTGGGCGCCGCGGCGGCGGGCGTCGCGGGTGGCGCGGTAGGGCTCGCGGGAGCCGGTGAGCTGGGCGAGTTCGGCCGCGTTGGGCTTGATGAGTTCGGGGCGGGCGGCGATGCCGCGACGCAGCGGTTCGCCGCTGGTGTCGAGCAGCGCGGGGACGCCGGCGGCGCGGGCGAGCCGGACGAGTTCGGCGTACGCGCCGACGTGGATGCCGGGCGGGAGGCTGCCGCAGAGGGCCACGGCCCGGGCCCCGTCGAGGAGTTCGGTGAAGCGCGCGGTGAACGCGGCCCATTCCTCCGGGGTGATGACCGGGCCGGGCTCGTTGAGCTGGGTGGTGTCGCCGCTGGCGGCGTCGACGACGGCGACGGTGCGGCGGGTGGCGCCGGAGATCGGGACCAGGGCGTCGTGGACGGGCTGTCCTGCGGTCGTGGCGGCGAGCAGGTCGCGTACGGTCTCGCCGGTGGCGCCGCCCGTGAAGCCGGTGACGACGGTCTCGTGGCCGAGGGCGCCGAGCACGCGGGCGACGTTCAGGCCCTTGCCGCCGGGGCGTTCGATGACCTGGGTGACGCGGTGCGAGGCGTGCGGGACGAGGGCGGGGACGCGGTAGGTGAGATCGAGCGCCGTGTTGAGGGTGACCGTCAGAATCATCGGCCCACCTCCCTGTTCGTCTCCCCGTCACCGGCCGTCGGCGCCCTGATCATGTCAAAGAGAAGGCGGTTGGCCCAGACCCCCGGACCAACCGCCTGGAGACGGCGGGGGCGAAATCAGCTCAGCTCGGGCTCGACCACCCAGGCGCCCTTGCGCATCACGCCCTTGAGCTCGAAGTCCGCGTCGAGGACCACGAGGTCGGCGTCCTTGCCGGGCTCCAGGGAGCCGACCCGGTCGTACACGCCGAGCAGCTTCGCCGGGTTGGCGGAGATGGCCTGGACGACGGACTCGACGGGCAGCCCGTCGACGGTCGCGGCGCGCTTGAACGCGCGGTCGAGCGTCAGCGTGGAGCCCGCGATGGAGCTGCCCTCGACGAGCCGTGCGACGCTGTCCTTCACCTCGACCTCCAGCGAGCCGAGCATGTAGCGCCCGTCGCCGAAGCCGGCCGCGTCCATGGCGTCGGTGATGAAGGCGACCCGCTCGGGACCGGCGTGGTGGAAGGCCAGCTGCAGGGCGGCCGGGTGCAGGTGGGTGCCGTCGTTGATGAGCTCGACGGTGATCCGCTCGTCCTCCAGGAGCGCGGCGATGGGGCCGGGCGCGCGGTGCCCGAGGGCGGGCATCGCGTTGTAGAGGTGGGTGGCGACGGTGGCGCCCGCGTCGATGGCCGCCCGGGTCTGCTCGTAGGTGGCGTCGGTGTGGCCGATCGCGGCGATCACGCCGTGCTCGGCGAGCAGCCGTACGGAGTCGAGGCCGCCGGGCAGCTCGGTCGCGAGGGTCACCATGCGGGCCTGGCCGCGCGCGGCGTCGATCAGCTTGCGCACCTCGGCGGGGTCGGGGTCGCGCAGCAGGGTCTCGTCGTGGGCGCCCTTGCGGCACGGCGAGATGAACGGGCCCTCGAAGTGGATGCCGGCGAGCTCGCCCTGCTCGGCGAGTTCGGAGAGCAGCCCGGCCCGCTGGGTGAGGAAGTCCATGTCGCCGGTGACGAAGGAGGCGACGACGGTGGTGGTGCCGTGCTGCCGGTGGGTGCGGACACCGGTGAGGATCTCGTCGACGGTGCCGGAGGTGAAGGACGCGCCGCCGCCGCCGTGGTTGTGCAGGTCGACGAAGCCGGGCACGAGCCAGTGGCCGGTGAGGTCGAGCGCGGGGGCGTCCGCATGGGCGGCTCCTGCGATGCGGCCGTTCTCGACGATCACTCGTCCGTTCTCGACGGTCCCGGTCGGCAGCACCACACGGGCCCCGGTGAGAACTGTGGATACGGCCATCAGGCGGATACCTCCGAGTCGGATTCGAGTGAGCCGTGAGCGAGCAGGTCCCAGGCGAGGAGGCCCGCGCCCAGGCATCCGGCGGTGTCCCCGAGGGCCGCGGGGACGACGGCGGGCAGCTTCTGGAAGGTGACGCGTGCTTCCACGGCGGCCCGCAGCGGTGTGAACAAGGTTTCCCCGGCCTCGGCCAGACCGCCACCGATGATGAGCGTGCGGGGGTCGAGCAGGGTGAGCGCGGTGACCAGGCCGTCGGCGAGCGCGTCGACCGCGTCCTGCCAGATCCGGCCGGCGACCGGGTCGCCGGACTCGACGGCCTTGGCGCAGTCGGCGGCGTCGGCGTCCGGGTCGCCGGAGGCCTCGGCCCAGGCGACGGAGACGGCGGAGGCGGAGGCGTAGCGCTCCAGGCAGCCGCGCTGGCCGCAGCCGCACTCCGTACCGCCCGGGCGTACGACGATGTGGCCGATCTCGCCCGCGTAACCGTGCGCTCCGGCCTCGATCTCGCCGCCGATGCCGATGGCGCCGGCGATGCCGGTGCCGAGCGGTACGAAGAGGAAGCGGTCGGCGCCGTTGCCCGCGCCGATCCGGCCCTCGGCGAGGCCGCCGGTGCGCACGTCGTGGCCGAGGGCCACGGGGATGCCGCCGAGGCGTTCGCTGAGTAGGGCGCGCATCGGGACGTCGCGCCAGCCGAGGTTGGCGGCGTAGACGGCGATGCCGTGCGTGGCGTCGACGATGCCGGGGACGGCGACGCCGGCGGCCGCGGCGGGCTCGCCGTACCGCTCCCGGCCGAGCGCGCGCAGCTCCTGCGCGAATCCGAGGATCGTCTCGACGACGGCCTCGGGCCCGCGCTCGCGGCCGGTGGCGCGACGGGCCTCGTGGAGCAGGGTGCCGTCCGCCCCGACGAGGGCGGCCTTCATGCCGGTGCCGCCCACATCGAGGGCGATGACGTGTCTCACGGGGACAGTCTCGCGCGTCAGGGCCCGAAAGGTCTAGTCCACTGCGGAGGATTGTTGCGCTCAGATACAAATTCGGGCCCGTGAGGGCTGCGGCGTTGCCGAAGCGATATGCGAGTGGTGTAGACCTCCGGTGAAAACCCGGGAGAAACTTGCGGTCGAACATGGTCTCGACGACGAGCAAAGGGTGGGTTACGGCTGTGCAGCGGCGACGATTCCTGGGACTGGCCGCGGCGGCCACCGCACTCGGACTGACCGCCGGCCTCCCCGGCTGCGGAACCCTCGGCGGCGACACCGGCGACGTCACGCTCAGGCTCGTGGCCGCCGACTACGACCTGACCGGCGGCGACTCCACCAAGAAGTACTGGGACGGCCTGGTCGCCGCCTTCCAGGCGAAGAACCCCGGCGTGAAGATCCAGGTCCAGATCGAGTCCTGGAACGACGTGGACCGCAAGGTCGCCGAGATGGTCAAGGCCGGCCAGGCCCCCGACATCGCCCAGATCGGCGCCTACGCCGACTACGCCGCCGCCGGGCAGCTCTATGCCGCCGACGAACTCCTCTCCATCCCCGTACAGGCCAACTTCCTGGCGCCGCTCGTCGACGCCGGCGAGTACAAGCGCACCCAGTACGGACTGCCCTTCGTCGCCTCCACGCGCCTGCTCTTCTTCAACGAGGAGCTGTTCGAGAAGGCCGGCGTCGCCGCGGCCCCGACCACCTGGGACGAGCTGGCCGCGGCCGCAAAGAAGCTGAAGAGGAAGGGCGTCACGTACCCCTTCGCGCTGCCCCTCGGTCCCGAGGAGGCCCAGGCGGAGACCCTGATGTGGCTGCTCAGCGGTGGCGGCGGCTACATCGACGCCACCGGCCACTACAACCTGGACTCCGACGCCAACCTCCGCACCTTCGCCTGGCTGCGCGACAACCTTGTCACCCCCGGCCTCACCGGCCCCACGTCCCCCGGCAGGCTCAACCGCAAGGAGGCCTTCGCCGCCTTCGCGCGCGGCGAGGTCGGCATGCTCAACGGGCACCCCTCGCTCATGCAGGAGGCCGCCAAGCAGGGCGTCAAGGTCGGCAAGGTGCCGCTGCCCGGCGCCGACGGCAAGGCCAAGGCCACCATGGGCGTCGCCGACTGGATCATGGGCTTCAAGCAGAACGGGCACCGCAAGGAGATCGGCGCCTTCCTCGACTTCGTCTTCAGCGACGAGAACGTCCTGAAGTTCGCGGGCGACAACGACCTGCTGCCGGCCACCGTCACGGCCTCCGCGACCATGCAGTCCGACGCGGAGTCGGCCGACCTGCGCGAGTTCCTGGAGGCACTGCCGGACTCCCAGCTGCCGCCGGTCGGCAAGACCTCCTGGGCGCAGGTCAGCAGCAGCGTGAAGAAGGACATCGGCAAGGCGGTGCAGCCGGGCGGGCGGCCGGCGGACGTCCTTGGCCGGCTGGCCCGGCAGGCGACGGCGGCGGAGAGCGCGGAGTGACCGGCGCCGCGTCCGCCGAATAAATTGGTCTGTATGACGAGCGAAAACGGCGGTACGGGCGGCGAGCGCGGCGGGCTCGGCGAGCGCGAGCGGGCCGTCCTCGCCGTGGAACGGCGCTCCTGGCCCGGCCCCGGCGCCAAGGAGCGGGCGGTGCGCGAACAGCTCGGCCTGTCCGCCACCCGCTACTACCAGCTGCTCAACGCCCTCCTGGACGACCCGCGCGCGCTCGCGCACGACCCGGTCACGGTCAACCGCCTGCGCCGGGTGCGTGACGAGAAGCGTTCGCGCCGCTGACCGTTCCGCCGGCCTTTCCGCTGACCGTCCCACTGACGGGACCGGCATCCGTCGGTAGGGTCGTGAACATGGTCAGCAGCCTGCCGCACCCGACCACTGCCGCCGGCCGCGACGGTCTCGCCGCGCTCCTCGCGCGGCCCGAGAAGGCCGTCGTCGCCCTCGACTTCGACGGGACTCTCGCCGAGATCGTCCCCGACCCGGAGCGGGCCCGCGCCCACCCGGGCGCCGTGCCGGCCCTCGCCGCCCTGGCCCCGCGGGTGGCCGCCGTCGTGGTGGTCACCGGCCGCCCGGCCGGAGTGGCCGTACGGTACGGCGGCTTCGCCGGGGTGCCCGGCCTTGAGCACCTGGTCGTCCTCGGCCATTACGGCGCGGAGCGCTGGGACGCCGTCACCGGTACGGTCCAGGCCGCCGCCCCGCACCCCGGGGTCGCCTCGGCCCGCGCCGAGCTCCCCGGCTTCCTCGACCGGATCGGCGCCTGGCCCGGCGTCTGGATCGAGGAGAAGGGCCGCGCGGTCGCCGTCCACACCCGCCGCGCCGAGGACCCCCAGGGCGCCTTCGAGGCCCTGAAGGGCCCGCTCGGCGACCTGGCCACCCACCACGGCCTGGTCCTGGAGCCGGGCCGCCTGGTCCTGGAGCTCCGCCCGCCGGGCATGGACAAGGGCGTGGCCCTCGCCGACTACCTCCGCGAGACCGGCGCCGGAGCCGTCCTGTACGCGGGCGACGACCTGGGCGACCTCGCCGCCTACGCGGCCGTCGAGAAGCTCCGTTCCGACGGCACCCCCGGCCTGCTCGTCTGCTCCGCCGCCGAGTCCTCCGCGGTTCCCGACCTCGCCGCCCGCGCCGACCTCACGGTGCCGGGACCGGCGGCGGTGGTGGACCTGCTCGCGGGGCTCGCGGAGGCGATGGCGGCGTGACCAGGCGAAGGGCCCCGGACCGCGTGCTGCGGTCCGGGGCCCGGTGGCTTGTCGCCGGCCTGGTGGGCCTTACGGGTTCGCCACGGTGATCGTCAGGTCGTCGCCCGCGTCACCGGTGATCGTGACCTTCGTGCCGTGGCCCGCGACCTTCACGCTGGCCTGGGGGGCCGTCGGGTCGTAGTAGGCGTTCGGGTCGGTGTCGTCGAAGACCGGCATGCCCGGGACGGAGGGCGCGCAGGCGGCCTTCGCCGCGACGGTCTGCTGCTTGCCCTTGCCGACCAGCACCTCCTTGTGGAGGCAGGTCGCGTCCGTCGGCTCCAGGCCGAAGGTGGCGTCGAAGGGCTGACGGCGGTTGCTGGGCGCGGTGCCGTCGTCGTAGCGGAACGGGGTCGGACGGGCGTCGACCACCATCGCCGAGCCGCCGCCGGGGTGGTCGCTGACGTTGTTGTCGTCGTACGAGCGGTCCACGTACCAGACCAGCATGCCGTTCTGGAACTTGAAGAACTCGACCCAGTCGGGGGCGGTGATGCCCTTGCTGAACTGGTACGGGCCCTCGGCGAGGAGCGCGTCGGCGCCGACGTACTCGCGGTTCTCCACCAGGTAGAAGCGCGGGTAGGTGGCCGACTCGGTGCCGGTGGAGATCTTCCAGCGGTCCTGCGCGGTCCAGGCGCCGGTGCCCTGCTCGACGTCGTCGGAGGCGAGCGTCGTGCCGCCGGAGCCGAAGGTGATGTCGTCGAGGAAGGCGCCGGCGAAGTGCACGCCGCCGTCGGTCTGGTAGCGGAAGCGGAACAGCGAGGGCTGGCCGGCGGCGTCGTACGAGAAGCGCAGCGTCGTCCACTTGCCGGCCGAGGAGCCGGACACGGCCGCACCGGCGCGCTGCCAGTTCGCGCCGCCGTCGAGGGAGTACTCGGCGAAGAGGTAGTCGAAGTCCGCCTCGATCTCGTACCAGGCGTTCGCCTTCACCGTGACCCGCGAGGTGGCGGCGACGGAGCGGGTGAGGGACTGGTTGAGGCCGTCGGCCGAGCCGGTCCACCAGGCGTGCGAGCCCGAGGTGGGCGTCGTGTAGGTGGTGCTGCTCGCCTTGTCGGGGAGCGCGATGCGGACGGCCTGCGCCTTGCCGGCGACCTGGAGGGCGGCGGGGCTCAGGGTGTACGAGCCGGTGGCGCCGAGCGGCGCGTCGGCGTAGTCCAGCCAGCCGAGGAACAGCTTCTCCTCGGCGCCCATCAGACCCGGGTGGGTGCCGATGCCCTGGTTGGCGGCGGCGCCGTGGCCGAGCCAGGAGCCGGAGCTCATCAGGGTCCAGAAGGCGGTGGAGTTCTCGCCGCCGTTGGTGTCGTAGAAGTCCGGCAGGCCGAGGTCGTGGCCGAACTCGTGGCAGAAGACGCCGAGTCCGCCGTTCTCGGGCTCGGTGGTGTAGTCGCCGAGCCAGTACTTCGACTGGCCGATGCGGGCGCCGCCCGCCTTGTTCTGGGAGCCGGAGACGTCGGGGCCGGTCAGGCCGAAGTCGTCGCCGTTGACGTACCAGCGGTGCGACCAGATGGCGTCCTCGCCCTGCGCGCCGCCGCCCGCGTCCTCGCCCATGCCGGCGTGCACGGCCTGGAAGTGGTCGATGTAGCCGTCGGCCTCGTCGAAGTTGCCGTCGTGGTCGAAGTCGTTGCGGTCCCAGACGTCGAACTGCGCGAGGTACGCGTCGATCTCGGCGGGCGTCTTGCCGGCCGCGAGCTGCGCGTTCCACCAGGCGTCGCCGGTGTCCTGGATGAAGGCCCACGAACCGCCGGTGTCCTCGACGGAGTTGTCTCCGTAGGTGGAGGCGTTGCCGGGGACCTTGACCCAGTCCTCGACCGTGTTGGAGACCGAGTAGCGGCCGCTCGACAGCTTCTCGTAGTACGTCTTCATCGACTCGCCCGAGCCGTTGAAGAGCTCCTCGTAGTGGGCCTTGGAGAAGTCCGCGGTCCAGGCGTTGGAGTTGTCCGTGCTGCGGTCCGGCTGGGGGATCTGGTTGTGCAGGGGGCCGGGGACCGAGCCGAGCCTGCCGGAGCTCTGGTCGCCGAACTCGGAGAGGATCGTGAAGATCTTCTCCTGCCGGACGGCGGTGGTGGTCTCGGTCTCGGCGAACTTGCCGGGCGCGACCTCGACGACGCCGCGGGCGTTCGCCTTCGCCTTGCCCTTGGCGACCAGGTCGATCGCCTGCTTGCGCAGCTCGCTGCGCTGCTTGCTGAGCGGTCCGGGCCGGTCGTCCGCCCGGTGCGCCGTCCCGGCACCGCTGGTGCCGCCGTCCCGGGCCTCCTGTGCCGCGGCGGGGGTGAGTCCCGCGGCGAGGAGTGCGGTGAGCGCCGACCCTAGGGTCATGCCCACAACGATCTTCTTCTTCAAGGCTGCGCGATCCCTTCGCTCACATGCGGGGTGCCGCATGGTTCGCGTGGTTCCGTAGGAGACTTACGGATCGCCTGGGGGAACGATCGGCGCGAGTCTGGCACGGAAGGACGCGCACGAGGAGGGGGGAGACCCCGAGGAATTCCCTCTCCGTACATAGGGGTGCAGTAGGGGAGGGGCAGGGTCCGGTTTCTGCTCAGGAACCGCGCAGGGCCTCCAGCTGGTTCAGGAACCAGCGTTGGGGTGGGAGGGCGGTGGATGCGGCGGCGAGGCGTTTGGTGCGGTCGGTGCGTTCCGCGGGGGGCATCGACAGGGCGCGGTGGAGGGCGTCGGCGGTCTCGGTGACGTCGAAGGGGTTGACGGTGAGGGCGTCCTGGCGCAGCTCCTCGTACGCGCCGGCCTCGCGGGACAGGACGAGCGCGCAGCCCGCCTCGGAGACCACCGGGATCTCCTTG
Organism: Streptomyces sp. NPDC051909; assembly: GCF_040681095.1. Lineage (NCBI taxonomy): Bacteria > Bacillati > Actinomycetota > Actinomycetes > Kitasatosporales > Streptomycetaceae > Streptomyces > Streptomyces sp. NPDC051909. Next base: position 68,452 of record NZ_JBFAYA010000021.1, read on the forward strand.
GCGACCAGGTTCATGCCGTCGCGGACCGGGTTGACCAGGGCCACGTCCGCCAGGCGGTACGCGGCGAGGGAGCGGGTGAAGTCGTCCTTCACGGAGACCAGGACCGGCTGCCAGTCGGGGGTGCCGAACTCCTCGTTGATCCGCGCCGCCAGGTCCCGCACGGCCGCGGTGTACGAGCGGTAGACCTCCAGGTCCTGGCGGGAGGGGTACGCGGAGGCGAGGTGGACCACACGGCCGCGCCACTCGGGGCGGGTGGTCAGCAGCTCCCGGTAGGCGAGCAGGCCGCGCAGGATGTTCTTCGACAGCTCGGTGCGGTCGACCCGGACGATGGTCTTCCGGTCCCCGACCTCGGCGCGCAGCGCGGCGAGCCGTTCGTCGACCTCGGGGCGGTGGGCGAGGGCGAGCAGGTCGTCGCCGTCGACGCCGAGCGGGTACGCACGGACCCGGGTGCGTCCGAGGTCGCCCGCGCAGGCCTCGAACGCCGACGCCCACGTGTGCGTGTGGAAGCCCAGCTCGTCCGCGCCCAGCATGCCCCGCAGCAGTTCCGTCCGGATGTCGTCCGGGAGCATCGCGAGATAGCCGGGCTCCGCCCACGGCGTGTGGGTGAAGTGTCCGATCCGCAGATCCGGGCGCAGCTCCCGCAGCATCCCGGGGACGAGCGCCAGGTGGTAGTCCTGCACCAGCACCGCCGCGCCCTCGTCGGCGGCCTCGGCCAGCGCCTCGGCGAAGGCCCGGTTGTAGGCCCGGTACGCCTCCCAGCGGCGCAGGAACTCCGCGTCGAAGACGGGCTCGCGCGGGATGTCGTACAGATGGTGGTGGAGGAACCACAGCACCGAGTTCGCGATGCCGTTGTACGCGTCGGCGTACACCTCCGGGTCGATGTCCAGCATCCGCACGCCCGGCTCGGCCACCCCGCGCCGCACGGCCTCCCGGTCGCCCTCGCCGAGCGCCGCGCACACCCACACACTGTCCTCGGACGACACCGCGCTCAGGCCCGAGACCAGGCCGCCGCCGCCCCGCCGGGGGGCGAGCGAACCGTCGTCGCGCACGGTGTACGAGACGGGGCCGCGGTTGGATGCCACGAGGACAGAAGCCATACGGCGAACCTAGCCCGTCCGGTAAACGCTCAAACGTACGTATTCCAGACGTGCGGTTTCGGGCCAGGCGCGCACCAGCCGCCCCGGGCGTCCCAGCCGCCTCAGGAGTCCCTGCGGCCCCGTAGCGCCGCCATCGCCACCACCCCGGTCGCCGCCAGGGCCACGCCCAGCGCGCCGAGCAGCCACAGGCGCTCGTCGGCGCCGCCGGTCTCGGCCAAGGTCGGGCTCGGTGTGGCCGCGGTCCCGACCGAGGACTCGCCCGGGTTCGTGCCCGGGTTCGTGCCCGGGTTCGTGCTCGGGTTCGCGCTCGGGGTGAAGTCGCCGTACAGCGTGGCCTGGTAGCGCTTGCCGAGGGACTCGATCACCTCGGCCGAGGCAGTTCCCGCGCTTGTGCCGGTGAGCAGGAGTGCCCCGAGTGCCACGACTGGCAGCAGGATTCCCGCCCGGCCGCCCCTATCCGTTGTGAACCGCATGGGATGGAAATTTAGGCAGAAATCCTCATTATCGGGCGTTACGCCACGCGGCGCCGCTCCGCGTACTCCGCGATCTCCACCATCGGCGGCCGCTCCTCCGTGTCCACCTCGTACGTACGGGGGATGAAGCGCCGCTCCCCGCCCTCGTCCTCGCTCCGCTCGAACTGCGTCAGCCGCGGCCGCACCAGGTGCCCGCGCGAGAGGCGCAGCTGGGCCGTCCGGTAGATCGCCGCCGCCATCCGGCCGAGCGCCTGCCCGTCCTGGTGGCGGTGCTTGCGCACGCCCACGTCCACCTGTGCGAGGGCGTCCAGGCCCACCGTGTGCAGTGCGTCGACGAGCAGCCCCAGCTCCACTCCGTAACCGACCGGGAAGGGCAGCCGTTCGAGCAGCGAGCGCCGTGCCGCGTACTCGCCGCCCAGCGGCTGCACGAGACCGGCCAGCTGCGGCCAGTGCAGATTGAGCAGCGGCCGCGCCACCAGCTCCGTCACCCGACCGCCCTGACCAGGAGTCTTGCCGGAGGCGAGCTGATCGAATTCCGTGCCGAGCGGACGGTCGTACATCGCCTTCACGAAGGCCACGTCCGGGTCGGTGAGCAGCGGGCCCACGATGCCCGTGACGAAGTCCGCCGAGAAGTCCTTCAGATCCGCGTCCACGAAGCAGACGATGTCACCGCCGGTCACCATCAGTGACCGCCACAGCACCTCGCCCTTGCCGGGCACCGCCGGTATCCGCGGCAGGATCGCGTCGCGCGCCACCACTCGCGCGCCGGCCGCCGCGGCGACCGCCGCCGTGCGGTCCGTGGAGCCCGAGTCGATCACCACCAGCTCGTCCACCAGCGGCACCGCCTCCGTCATCAGCTCGCGCCGGATCACGCCGACGATGTCCCCGACCGTCGCCTCCTCGTTGAGCGCGGGCAGGACGACGCTGACGGTCGTCCCCCGCTTGGCGGCGAGGATCCTCTCCAGCGGACGGTCGGCCACGGACCAGGACCGCCGGGACAGCCAGCGCTCCACTTCTTCCAGCAACGTGATCTCCATCTCGCGGATCGGACGACCGGTTCCACCCTCGAAGGCTTCGGTTACAGTCTTGAACAACGCGGATGCCCGATGCATGTCGGGGTGCCGACCGCGTCTCACAATCGAATACCGCTCATCCAGAGGGGCAGAGGGATACGGCCCGTTGAAGCCCCGGCAACCCTCCAGTCGGTCACTACTCGTCCTCCAGCGAGGTCCCCCGACTAGGGAAGGTGCCAAATCCGTCTCATGGCGACGTTCGCCATGAGGAAGATGAGGAGAAAGGGCCTCGCCTCCATGGCTGTTCAGACCGTCGCATCCGCGACCACCTCCGTCGACCTCGGTCCCGCGTCCGGCCTCTCCTGCCGCGAATGCGGTGAGACCTTCCCGCTCGGCCCGATCTTCGCCTGTGAACTCTGTTTCGGGCCTCTCGAAGTCGCCTACGACCTGCCGGCCGGCGACCCCGAGGAGCTGCGCAAGCGCATCGAGGCCGGCCCCGCGAACATCTGGCGCTACGCCCCGCTGCTGCCCGTCCCGGCCGACGTCGCCGAGAAGCCGAACCTGAACCCCGGCTGGACCAAGCTCGTGCAGGCCGACAACCTGGCCCGCGAGCTCGGCGTCGAGCCCGGCAAGCTGTTCGTCAAGGACGACTCCGGCAACCCGACCCACTCCTTCAAGGACCGGGTCGTCGCCCAGGCCATCGAGGCCGCCCGCGCCTTCGGCTTCACCACCCTGTCCTGCTCCTCCACCGGCAACCTGGCCGGCGCCGTCGGCGCCGCCGCCGCCCGCGCCGGCTTCCGCTCCTGCGTCTTCATCCCGCACGACCTGGAGCAGGGCAAGGTCGTCATGGCCGCCGTCTACGGCGGTGACCTCGTCGGCATCGAGGGCAACTACGACGACGTCAACCGCTTCTGCTCGGAGCTCATCGGCGACCCGCTCGGCGAGGGCTGGGGCTTCGTGAACGTCAACCTCCGCCCGTACTACGGCGAGGGCTCCAAGACGCTCGCGTACGAGATCTGCGAGCAGCTCGGCTGGCGGCTGCCCGACCAGCTGGTCATCCCGATCGCCTCCGGCTCCCAGTTCACGAAGATCGACAAGGGTCTGCAGGAGCTCATCAAGCTGGGTCTGGTCGAGGACAAGCCGTACAAGCTCTTCGGCGCCCAGGCCGAAGGCTGCTCGCCGGTCTCCGTCGCCTACAAGGCCGGCCACGACGTCGTACGGCCCCAGAAGCCGAACACCATCGCCAAGTCGCTGGCCATCGGCAACCCGGCCGACGGCCCGTACGTCCTCGACATCGCCCGCCGCACGGGCGGCGCCGTGGAGGACGTGAACGACGAGCAGGTCGTCGACGCGATCAAGCTGCTCGCGCAGACCGAGGGCATCTTCGCCGAGACCGCGGGCGGCGTGACCGTCGGCGTGACGAAGAAGCTCGTCGAGGCCGGTCTCCTCGACCCGACCCTCACCACCGTCGTCCTCAACACCGGTGACGGCCTCAAGACCCTGGACGCCGTTGCCGAGACTTCTCAGGCGACCGCCACCATCCGCCCGAGCCTGGACGCGTTCCGCGACGCCGGCCTGGCCCACTGAGACCCGCCCCGAACGCTGAGAGGTTACGAAGACATGGCCGTGAACGTCCGCATCCCCACCATCCTCCGCACCTACACCGGCGGCCAGGCCGAGGTCCCCGCCGAGGGCGGCACCCTCGCCGAGGTCATCGCCGACCTGGAGAAGAACCACACGGGCATCGCCGCCCGCGTCCTGGACGACCAGGGCAAGCTGCGCCGCTTCGTCAACGTGTACGTCAACGACGACGACGTGCGCTTCGAGCAGGGCCTGGAGACGGCGACGCCGGACGGCGCCGGCGTCTCGATCATCCCGGCCGTCGCCGGCGGCTGCTGAGCCGAGTCGGGTTGAGCCGAGTCGGGTTGAGTCGAGTCGGCTGGGTCGAGTCGGGCTGAGCCGACTTACTGGCGGTACTACCGTTCAGTACAGATGAGTGCAGAATTGCCCCTTCCGCGAGAAGAAGCGGAAGGGGCAATTCTGCATGGTTGAGCGCGATAGAGTTGGGGAAGCCCCCTCCGCTGCTCATGCCAGGTGCATATGAGAATGCGCCCCGACCTGACAAGAAGCAGCCAAAGTGCCCGCGCCTTGTGCCCCATCTGCGCCGTTTGCCGGGCCCGACTTGCCCCGTAATCAAGGAAATTCTCCCCAATTCCCCTTTCCGGTGTGCCCAGAATTCTCGTCCGAATGACCTGTTGCAGAGGGCAGTTGGGCAGATACATTCAGCCGCGGTCGACGCGTTCCGGCGCAGGGTCTGACCCGGGTCCGCGAAGTGCGGATCCGCGCAAGGGCCAGTAATAGGGGAGTTAGGCATGGCTCAGGGCACCGTCAAGTGGTTCAACGCGGAGAAGGGCTACGGCTTCATCGCGGTCGACGGTGGTGCGGATGTTTTCGTCCACTACAGCGCGATCCAGATGGACGGCTACCGCACCCTTGAAGAAGGGCAGCGGGTCGAGTTCGAGATCTCGCAGGGCCAGAAGGGTCCGCAGGCGGACATGGTCAAGCTCGCCACCGCCTGAGCGCGGCGCGATCGGCCACCGACGCACTTCCGTCGAGGGGCCCGCATCCCGTGGGGATGCGGGCCCCTCGCGCGTTCCCAGGGGTACCTGCCGCGCCCTGCGCGGGGCGCCCGATCTTCGAGAGTCGCTTGCACTCGCCTAGGGCGAGTGCTAATCATTGGCGTTAGCACTCTCACGCTGAGAGTGCTTACGAGGATCGGGCAGACGAGGTCGCGGACCGAGTGGGGAAGGAACCCACGAGGAGCGCGGGCCGTCCGTCGCGGGCGTCGGCGCGGTCCAGGAGCGTTATCCACCCCAGTCCGGGAGGACCACTTCACATGGCCAAGATCATCGCGTTCGACGAGGAGGCCCGGCGCGGTCTCGAGCGCGGCATGAACCAGCTCGCTGACGCCGTCAAGGTCACCCTCGGCCCGAAGGGCCGCAACGTCGTCCTCGAGAAGAAGTGGGGCGCCCCCACGATCACCAACGATGGTGTCTCCATCGCCAAGGAGATCGAGCTCGAGGACCCGTACGAGAAGATCGGCGCCGAGCTGGTCAAGGAAGTCGCCAAGAAGACGGACGACGTCGCCGGCGACGGTACGACCACCGCCACCGTGCTCGCCCAGGCGCTGGTCCGCGAGGGCCTGCGCAACGTCGCCGCCGGCGCCAACCCGATGGCCCTCAAGCGCGGCATCGAGAAGGCCGTCGAGGCCGTCTCCGGTGCGCTGCTCGACCAGGCCAAGGAGGTCGAGACCAAGGAGCAGATCGCCTCCACCGCCTCCATCTCCGCCGCCGACACCCAGATCGGCGAGCTCATCGCCGAGGCCATGGACAAGGTCGGCAAGGAAGGCGTCATCACGGTCGAGGAGTCCCAGACCTTCGGTCTGGAGCTGGAGCTCACCGAGGGCATGCGCTTCGACAAGGGCTACATCTCGGCGTACTTCGCGACCGACATGGAGCGCATGGAGGCCGCGCTCGAGGACCCGTACATCCTCATCGTCAACTCCAAGATCTCCTCCGTGAAGGACCTGCTCCCGCTCCTGGAGAAGGTCATGCAGTCCGGCAAGCCGCTGCTGATCATCGCCGAGGACGTCGAGGGCGAGGCCCTGTCGACCCTGGTCGTCAACAAGATCCGCGGCACCTTCAAGTCCGTCGCGGTCAAGGCCCCGGGCTTCGGCGACCGCCGCAAGGCCATGCTGAACGACATCGCCATCCTCACCGGCGGCACGGTCATCTCCGAGGAGGTCGGCCTCAAGCTGGAGAACGCCGGTCTCGACCTCCTGGGCCGCGCCCGCAAGGTCGTCATCACCAAGGACGAGACCACCATCGTCGACGGTGCCGGCGAGAGCGAGCAGGTCGCCGGTCGCGTGAACCAGATCCGCGCCGAGATCGAGAACTCCGACTCGGACTACGACCGCGAGAAGCTCCAGGAGCGCCTGGCGAAGCTCGCCGGTGGCGTCGCCGTCATCAAGGCCGGTGCCGCGACCGAGGTCGAGCTCAAGGAGCGCAAGCACCGCATCGAGGACGCCGTCCGCAACGCGAAGGCCGCCGTCGAGGAGGGCATCGTCGCCGGTGGTGGCGTGGCGCTGCTGCAGGCCGGTTCGGTCTTCGAGAAGCTGGAGCTCGACGGCGACGAGGCCACCGGTGCCGAGATCGTCCGCAAGGCGCTGGCCGCCCCGCTGACCCAGATCTCCGTGAACGCCGGCCTCGAGGGTGGCGTCGTGGTGGAGAAGGTCCGCAACCTGCCCGTCGGCCACGGCCTGAACGCCGCCTCCGGCGAGTACGTCGACATGATCGCCGAGGGCATCATCGACCCGGCCAAGGTGACGCGCTCCGCGCTGCAGAACGCCGCCTCCATCGCGGCCCTGTTCCTCACCACCGAGGCTGTCATCGCCGACAAGCCGGAGAAGGCCGCCGCGCCGGCCGGCGGCGGCATGCCGGGCGGTGACATGGACTTCTGAGTCCGATCCTCTCGACGCGCCGGAATCCGTCCGGCGATCGGGGTCGACTTCAGTCCTGCCGAGGGCGGCACTCCCAGCCGGGGGTGCCGCCCTCGGGCGTTCGGGGTGATGCTGGTGAGGGGAGCCCCTGGAGCCCGGGAGTACGCCATGATCACCTTGCTGACGACACCGGCGGACCGCGAGCTGGTCATCACCCGCACCTTCGACGCGCCGGTGACCCGCGTCTGGGAGGCGTGGACGCGGCCCGAGCACGTACGGCAGTGGTACGGCGTCGCCGCCCTGACCATGTTCGTCTGCGACATCGACCTGCGGCCGGGCGGCGCGTGGCGCTGGGGCCAGCGCGGCCCCGACGGCCAGGAGATCGTCTTCTCCGGCACGTACGAGGAGATCGTCCCCGCCGAGCGCCTGGTCTACACGGAGGTCTTCGAGCAGATGCCGGACGCCGACCCGGTCCGCGTGATCCTCTCCTTCGACGCCACCCCCGACGGCGGCACCGCCCTGACCAGCACGTCCTTCTGGCCGACCACGGAGATCCGGGACCAGGCGCTGGAGGCGGGCATGGAGTCGGGCGTGCGAGAGCAGTACGACCGGCTGGCGGGGCACCTGAAGACGATGACGCGGACGGGGTGACCGTACCCTCTGCCCGCGCCGCCGGTGTGCCGGTCGGGCTCCTTCTCGTTCGGGTGGTTCACGTGCCGGCTCAGGGCAGGTCGTGGCGCAGGAGCGCCCGGGCGATGGGCTCGCCGGTGCGGCGGGCGTAGGCCGTGCGTTCCTTGACCTCGCGGAGGGTGCGCGGGCGCCAGCCGGGGCCGCCGCAGCAGCTCTTGTGAAAGGCGATGCCGGCGTTCAGGACGACGGACAGGGCGCGCCAGGCGTCCCGGTCACGCCGCTTGGGCGGCTGGAAGGCCGAGCCCGCGTGGATCAACACCCGCGCGCAGCGCGGACAGCGCCGCTCGCGCCAGGCGTCGTACGGCTGCTTGTACGAGGCGCGGCACGGCAGGCAGATGTACGAGGTCTTCGTATAGCCCATGCGGGACAGGCTAGGAGCCGGACGCCCGTCCGGCCACGGAATTGGCGCCGGGGCGGCGGAAGAGGCCGGTCCAGAGGAAGGACTCGCCGAAGTGCGGGGAGTCGGCGGGTTCGGCGTGCATGCGGCGGAGCTCGACCTCGGCGTAGGCCGCGAAGAGGGTGCGCAGGGCGTCGGCGGTGTAGGCGAGGCCGCCGTGGAGGGAGGCGTCGCGGTAGAAGGCGGCGTCGGGGAGTTCGGAGCCCATGCCGCCGGGGCCGGCGGCGAAGCAGGTGAGGGAGAAGTGCCCGCCGGGAGCGAGGTGGCGGGCGAGGAAGTCGAGGTACGTGACGCGGCGGTGCGGCGCGATGTGGTGGAAGCAGCCCGAGTCGTGGATCAGGTCGTACGGGCCGCCGTCCACGAGGCCGGGCGTCGTGAAGGCGTCGCCGTGCAGGAAACGGATCTCCAGACCGGACAGCTCCGCCCGCTCCCGCGCCCACGCCAGCGCGCCCGCCGACAGGTCCACCGCGTCGACCGCGAAGCCCTGCTCGGCGAGATAGCGGGAGTTCCGCCCCGGCCCGCACCCCAGGTCGAGGACACGGCCGCCCGCCGGCACGAGCCCGGCCTCGACGTGCGCGACCAGACACTCGTCCGGCTTGTCGACGAAGAACGGCACCGGTCGCGTCCGGTCGTCGTAGAAGCCCTGCCACTTGTCGGCGTCCTCGGCGAACAGCCCGTCGAGGAGACGGAGTACGTCGTCGGCGGTGCGGGTCGAGCGGTCAAAGCGGTCCATGCGGGTCCCCTTCCGTGTAAGGGAAACGGTAGGGGAGGAGGGCGTAAAAGCCCAGGTCAGAGGTGGTGTGGTGAGGGTCTGGCCGGGGGCTTGGAGGGGGTACGGGGAGGGGGCGGCGCCCTGGGGTCGCGGGAGGCGCGGCGGGGGCGGGAAGGGGGCGCCCCGGGCCGCCTGAAGGGGTTTTCGGGCGGCGCCCGGGACGGTTTCTCGACCGGATCCGGGTGCGGGTCTTGGGCCCAAGGGGTGGCCGTTTCTTGTGGGTTTCTGGTGTGGCCGCCCTTTCTCCGAGTGTGGCCCCCTCCGCCACCGCGTCAAGGGCGCTCCCTTCGGTCGCGTCGCTGCGCGATGGCCTGCGGCCACCCTTGACCCGGTGTCTCCGGGGGCCTTTACACACTCGGAGGGCGGCCGGGGGCCCGGCCACGCGGAAAGCCCCGGGTAGCCCGTCCCGCCGTAGGCGGGCGGAGGCCGGTGGTGGGTGAGCCCGGGTATCGCTCCGGACAGGGGGAGTCCCTGGAGGCCGGTGGGTAGGGGCTCGGTTCGCGGCCGAGGCCGGGGAGTCGGATCCCGCCCGGTCTGGGGTGCGCGGGAGTGAAACGGGGTGCCCATTCCGGGTTCAGCGGGCGACGGCGATCCTCCGGCCGGGGCTCATGCCTCGCTGGTCACGGCCATGGGTGAGGCAAACCCCGCTCGCGCGAGGCCTGGGACGCCGGGATTGCGGGCTTTGCATCGCCCGGCAGGGGCGGACGGGGGTGATGGGCGGGCGAAGTCGGGAATCCTCGTCCCTGGGTGAGGCGGGTGGGACTTGTGTGACTCCAGGGGTGTTCTGCGGGGATCCACAGTCCGCGATTCCTGGGTTTGCACGCCGATGCCCGGCCGGAGTCCCGCTCTGCGGTGCAGAGCCTGAAATCCCCGCCGTGGGGCGGGGCGTATGGGACTCGTGTGACCCTGAAGGTGATCTGTGGGGAGCAGTGCCTCGCGCCAACGGCGTTTGCACGCCCGCACTTTGCCGGAGAGCTGCCAGGTGGAGCGAGGTCGGTGGTCCGCAGCCGGGATGGGGGTGGGGTGAACTTCTGTGGCTCCAGTGATGGTCTGCGGCGACGGGGGGACCGCGCGAGCGGAGTTCGCATGCCCGCAGCTCTCGTCTGCTCCTGCCGGGCGATGCAGAGTCCGCGATCCCCGCCCCCCGGTGGGATGGATGGGGCACGTGTGACTTCAGAGACGGTTACGGCGCCCCGATGCCTCGCGCGAGCAGGGTTTGCATCACCGGCCGTGATCAGCGGGGCATGAGTCCCCACCCGATGACGGCCGATGGTCGCCAGGCCGGGCCCGGCCGCCCCATTCCACGACCGCGCACCCCCGACAGCGGACACGGCCCCACCCGCCCCCGCCGCGAACCGAGCCCCCACCCACCGGGCAGTTGAACGCCCGCCGTCCGGAGCGATACCCGGGCTCACCCACCACCGGCCCGTCACCCGCCCACGACGGCCGGCCGATACCCGGGGCTTTCCGCGTGGCCGGGCCCCGGGCCGCCCTCCGAGAGTTTTCAACGCGCCCGGAGCCGCCGGGTCAAGGGTGGGCGAAGCCCATCGCGGAGCGACGCCGAAGGCGCCCTTGACGCGGCGGTGGAGGGTGCGACTCTCGGAAAGAGGGCGGCCGCACGGTGCCCTATTTCAGGGCGTCCACGAAGACGGACCAGGCGCCGGTGCGGAACACGAGCTTCGCTCCGTCCGGGACCTTGGAGTCGCGGACGGGGACGACGCCGGGGTGCCCGTCGGACACTTCCAGGCAGTTGGCGCCGTCGCCGCCGCTGTACGAGGACTTGCGCCAGGTGGCGACCTCGACGCAGTCGCCGCCGCTGCCTCCACTGAAGCTGGACTTGAACCACACGGCCTTGCTCAGGTCGTACTCAGAGATCTCGATCTTCATGCGCGTAATCCTCCGCCACGGACTCGATCAGGGCCAGGGAATCGCGCGGGGACAGCGCGATGGCCCCGAGCAGATCGTAGGTGAGGGTATGCTGCGCGACCGTGGCCGGATCGTCCTCCAAGAGGCCAGTGCCCAGGCCCTGGAGGTACGCCAACGGTGGGGCGTCCTCGAAGGACATCAGCTTCAACGAGCCTTCCATCGGGCCGTACGCGCCTGCCGCGAACGGCAGCACCTGCACGATCACCCTGTGCCGCCGCGCCAACTCTGCGATGTGGCGCAATGCCTCCGCCATCACCGCCGGGCTCCCGACTACCTGCCGCAGGACCGCCTCGCCGAACACCACCCACAACAGCGGCTTTGTTGGGTCGTCGAGCAGCCGGCCGCGTTCCATCCGGCCCGACATGAGCTCGTCGATCTCGTCCTCCGTCGCCGTCGGCTGGTACGCGCGGAAGACCTCCCGCGCATACGCCGGGGTCTGGAGCAGGCCCGGGATCAGCAGCGGGGCGAACTCCTTGATTCCCGTCGCCTCCGCTTCCGCCTCCGCCGCCTCCGCGAAGTGGTCCGGGTACTTCGACTTGTTCGCCGCCTTGCAGTTGCGCTCGAAGAAGCCGTTCGTACCCAACGCCTCGTCCAGTTGGACCGCCATCTCCGGGCGGATGCGGCGCGTGCCCGCCTCCATCTGGCCGATGTACGAGCCGCTGACGAAGACCAGCTCGCCCAGGGCCTCCTGGCTCAGGCCCTTGCGCTCTCGCGCATGGCGCAGTTCCGCGCCGATTATCGCCCTGGGGGACAGTGACGGGTCCTTCTTCTTCCTGGCATCAGCCATATCAACTCCCGCTTGGGCATCTGGGGTTGTTGGGGCGAACTCACTGTTCCCCAGCATGCACCCGGCCGACACTCTCCGTAAGCGAAATCGATACACAGAGTGGAAAGGTCGCTACAATGCCCACCTCGCCCGTCACGGCTCACGTTCAGGTTCAGGACGTCGTCAGTCGGCTCAAGGCCGGACTCGCCTCCCACGGCATCACCCTTCCCTCCCTCGGCCTCGACCCCGTCACCCTCGCCGCCTCCGGGGGCACCTTCACCCACCCCCTCGTCGAGCTCGGGCGCTGCAACCTCGACACCGCGCAGCGGCTCGTCGTCGCCCTCGCGGGCCCGGTCGTGCGCGAGGACGAGCGGTGAAGGCGGGGGAGTACGCGATCGACACCCGCGACGGGCGGATCGGGCAGGTCATGGGGCACGAAGGGCCCTGCCTGCAACTGCGGCCGCCCGGCGGCGGGCGGGAGTGGGACTGTCCGCCCGAGGCCCTGGCGCCCGCGCCGCCGGGCGAGGTGCTGCGGGCCCGTGTGCGGGCGCTCAACCGGGAGGCCCGTATGCCGTGAGGGCCTCGGGGGCGCGGAGGGCCCGGCAACGAGACGTCAATGGGGTGTTTAGAGCATCGATGTCTCATGTGTCGGAGACCATGCGCGACCACAAGGGGGACTTGTGCTCAGCATTCGTTTCAGCGGCGCCGATCTCGGGCGTCTCCGGCTCGCCGCGGAGCCGGACGTCATGTGGGAAACGGCCCTCAGCCTGCACCAACTCGTCCGCCCCGACCCGTTCTTCGGCCCGTGGAGCCGGCTCGCCCGCCGGGCCCTTGCGCGGGCGGGGCTCGGCCGGGACGTGCGGATGCTCACCGAACTCGTCCCGCCCAGCTCGTACTTCCCCGACTTCCTCACCCCGCCCGGGCACACGACCTGCCTGGAGACCGGCATCGACACCGCCCTGTCCACCGGCAAGGAGCGGCTGCGCGTCGAGATCGGCCGGCTGGCTCCGGTGGCGGGGACGGGTCCGGGGCGGCCGGTCCGGTTCGAGGGGATCGCCGGCGGCCGCCCCGCCGCGTTACGGCACCTGGGCGGGGCGCTGCGCCGCTACCACGCGGTCACGCTCGCGCCGTACGCGCCCGCCGCGGCGGCCCTGGCCCGGGGTGACGCCGCCCGGCACGCCCGGCAGGTGCTCCAACGGGGCAGCGAGGCGCTGCTGTGCGGGCTCGGGCCGCAGCTGCGCTGGCGGCCGCCGGTCCTGGAGGTCGACTATCCGGTGGTCCGCCGGCTCGACCTCGCCGGGCGCGGGCTCCTCCTCGTACCGAGCTTCTTCTGCCACAACCATCCGATCGCGCTCGCCGACCCCGAGCTGACGCCGGTGCTCGTCTTCCCCGTCGTCAGGGGGCCGCTGTGGATCCCGCGCGAGGCGGCGACCCCGGCCGGGGCGGAACTGGACGTGCTCATCGGGCCGACGCGCGCCGCCGCCCTCCGCCTCCTCGACACCGGGCACAGCACGAGCGAACTGGCCGCCCGGCTGTGCACCTCCGACTCCTCCGCCAGCCGGCACGCCGCCGCGCTGCGCGGGGCGGGCCTGGTGGTGACGGAGCGGCTGGGGACGTCCGTACGGCACACGCGGACGGCGCTGGGGACGAGCCTGGTGCACGGCGGCGGTTGAGAGGGCTTTGCATCAGGACGCAAAGGGTTCGTCCGGGCGTCTCCGCTCCGTAGCGTCCTCACCAAGGAACTCCCGGATCTGGAAGGATCGTGAGTGTCAATGGCAGTTCGGACGGTACGGAAGAGCATGGCGGCGGCCGGTCTGACCGCGCTCGTCGCGGTGGCGCCCCTGCTCGTCGCGACCGACGCGCATGCGCTCGGTAACAACCGTGTGGTGTCGCGCAGTTGCGGCACGAACTACGTCGGCAGCGGGTTCAACGGCAGCCAGAACTGGGCCCAGACCAAGAAGGTCTCGGGCGACTGCGCGGGCCGGCTGAGCGCGGCCCTCATCCGCAGCGACGGCTACTGGACCACCCGTGTCTACGGCTCCAGCACCTCCGCGTACGCCAGCTACAACTCCTCCTACAAGGCCCGCAACGGCCTGCACTGGGGTTGTGACAACTGCAACGTCACCTACTCCTGACCCATGCGACGCAGGGCGACGCGCGCCGGGCTCGTCGTCGCACTGCTCCTGGCCACCGTCGCGGGCTGCGCGCAGGCGCTGCCCGCGGACGGTGGCCGGGAGAGCGGCGACATACCGCTGCCCGGGCAGGAGTGGGCGCTGAAGGACGGCCGGGTGGACGCGGCCGAGTACCGCACGGCCACGGGCCGGTTCGTGGCGTGCGTCAGGAAGGCCGGATATCCGGTGACCGAGCCGGTCGTCAGCCCGGCCGACCGGCTGACCCTGATCTACGAGATCACGCCGAGCGGCGACCCGACGACGTACAACAACGCCGTACAGGACTGCAATCTGGCGCATCTGTCGATGGTCGCGCCGACCTATGTCGAGGCGCGGCCGCAGACGATGGACGCGCCGCTGCGCACAGCCGTCGGCGACTGTCTGCGGCGGCGCGGTGTCCGGCTGACGGCGGGGGAGCGGAACCTCCGGGACTTCGCCCGCTCGGCGGGGGACGAGACGTGGGTGGTCGACTGCGTGACGAGCGTGTGGCAGAAGGTCTATCCCGATCTGCCGGCGGAGGTGCCGCTGCGGTTCTGAGCGATGCTCGAACTCGGCATCACGCGGGCGGGGCGAGGAGCTCCGGGTCCTGGCCGGCGCGGGCCAGGGCGTCGGAGACGAAGCCGTTCGCCTTCAGCTCCTCCACCGTGGCGCGGAGGAAGGCGACGGTCTCCGGGGAGCGGGTGAGGGTCGTGCCGACGGCCTGGCGGATCTCCATGAAACGCTCGTCGATCAGCCGGACCTCCGGGTGCGCGGCGGCATACGCCGCCATCGGCTGGCGGATGCCCGCGCCCGCCTCCAGGGCCTGCTCGGCGAAGGTGTCGACGCCTTCCTCGCCGCGTACGACGGTGGCGTGCGCCAGCGTGCGCCCGAGGTGGAGGTCGTAGGCGGAGCCCGCCTTCACGCCGACGCGTACGCCGGGCGCGTCCACGTCCTCGGGGGTGCGCAGCGCGGAGTCGCGCGGCACCACGTACACGCCCTCGATGAGGACGTACGGGGCGGTGAACGCGACCTCCGCCTCCCGGGCCGGGTCCACCGCGAGGAAGCAGAGGTCGGCGCGGCCGGTCGCCATCGCCTCGTACGACTTGCGGGCGGCGTCGAAGCAGAGCAGCTCCACGGGCACGCCGAGGCGCGCGCCGATCTCGCGGGCGAGGTCGACGGTGATGCCGGCGGGGGCTTCCGGGGTGCCTTGGGCGAGGACCGGGTTGCCGAGGTTGATGGAGGCGCGCAGCGTTCCGGTGGGGGCGAGGTCGGCGGCGAGGGCGGCGGTTCGGGCGTCGGTCATGCCGTGGATATTAGGGGGCTGGCCCCACCCCGTACCGGCGTGCCTGCCGGATGGGGTGCTGATGGTGAATCAACAAGTCTTGTGCCATGACAACTTACACAGGCATCGCAGGAACCGCCGCCCTCGCGCTGGCACTTGGACTCGCTCCGGCAGCCCCCGCTTCTCCCGCTTCCCCCGCTCTTCCTGCTTCCCCTGCCTCCCCGCCCCTCTCCTGGAGCGCCTGCGGGCCGGCCGGGCTCGGGCAGGAGTGCGCCACGCTCCGGGTGCCGCTCGACTACGCCCGGCCCGGCGGTCCCCAGGTCGGCCTCGCCGTGTCCCGTATCCGGGCCACGGGTCCCGGCGCCCGGCGAGGCACCCTGCTCGTGGTGGCCGGCGGGCCCGGCAGCTCGGGCGTGCAGCGGCTGAGTACGAAGGGCGCGGCGCTGAAGGAGCAGCTGGGCGGGGCGTACGACCTGGTGACCTTCGATCCGCGCGGGGTCGGCGGCAGCGTGAAGGCGCACTGCGGGCTCGACGCGGCGGACCGGCATCTGGTGACGCTGCGCAGCTGGCCCGCCGCCGACGGCTCGATCGACGAGAACGTCGAGCGGTCGCGGCGGGTGGCCGAGGCCTGCGCGCGCAACGGCGGCGCCGTGCTGCGCAGCCTGACCACGCCCAACCAGGTGCGGGACATGGACCGGCTGCGGCAGGCGCTCGGCGAGCGGCGGATCTCGGCGTGGGCGAACTCGTACGGCACGTACGTCACCGCGCAGTACGCGCAGAGGTTCCCGCGCCGCACCGACCGGATCGTCCTCGACAGCAGCGCCGACCCGAACCCGGCGACGGTCGCCCAGGGCTGGCTGCGCGACATGGCGCGCGGTGCCGACGACCGCTTCCCCGACTTCGCGGCCTGGGCCGCGCACCCGGACCGGGACCTTCCCGGGGGCGGTGGCCTGCGGCTCGCGGACCGGCCCGAGGACGTACGGACGCTGGTCCTCGACCTGGCCGCCCGCCTGGACCGCGCGCCGAAGCCGTCGACCACGCCCGGGGTGCCGCTGACCGGCAACCTGCTGCGCCAGGCCCTCCAGAGCGCCCTCTACTCCGACGCCGCCTTCGCCGACTTCGCGCGCCTGGTCAAGCAGGCCTCCGACCCGGCCGGGGTCCCCGTCCTGCCGCAGATGCTCGCCGGCCCGATGCCCGACGCGGACGCGGCCGTCACGGTCGGCGTGGTGTGCAACGACGTGCGCTGGCGCGGCGAGGTCCCGACCTTCCGTCGTGCCGTCGCCGCCGACCGCGCCGCGCACCCGTTGACGGCGGGCATGCCGGTGAACATCACGCCCTGCTCCTTCTGGAAGGACGCCTGGAAGGATGCCGGAAAGGGCGCCGGGAGGGACCTCCCGGTCGAGCGCCCCACCCGCCTCACCTCCGACGGCCCCTCCAACATCCTCATGATCCAGGGCCTCCGCGACCCCTCCACCCCGCACTCCTCCGCCCTCAAGATGCGCGAGGCCCTCGGCGACCGCGCCCGCATGGTCTCGGTCGACCGCGGCGGCCACGGCATGTACCTGTCCAACGGCAACGCGTGCGGCGACCGGACGGTCACCCGCTTCCTGCTGACGGGTGAGCGGCCGGCCGCCGATGTGACCTGCCGATAGGGCGTCAGGGGGCGGAGCGCAGGGCGGTCTCGACGGCGGCCAGGACCGCCTGGTCGTCCGCGCCCAGCGCGCGGGCGGCCGCGACGTACTCCTCGGCCAGCCGGGCCAGTGGGGCGGGGTCCGGCCGCGTCGGCGGCTGGGCGACTCGCGTGCCCGCGCCTCTGCGGGTGCGGATCAGGCCGGCGGCCTCCAGCTCCTTGTAGGCGCGCGCGACCGTGCCGGGGGCGAGGCCGAGGTCGGCGGCGAGCTGGCGGACGGTGGGCAGTCGTTCGCCGGTCGGGAGCCGCCCGGAGCGGATCAACGTGGCGAGTCGGGCGCGGATCTGTTCGTACGGGGGGACCGGGCTCGCCGTGTCGACGCGTACGGTCGTGCCGCTCGTGCCGCTCGTGCCGCTCGTGCCGCTCGTGCCGCTCGTGCCGCTCGTGCCGCTCGTGCCGTTCGCGCCGGTCATGTGGTGGTACGAGGGGTGACGAGGGTGAACAGCAGCCAGAGCGCCGTGCCGAGGGCCGTCACCGCGACCGGTAGCAGGAGCCAGCCGAGCGTCTGGGCCGTGGCGCCCAGGCAGGACAGCGAGGTCAGCGAGCCCCAGGCGAAGAAGGCGGATCCGGCGAGCGGGACGCAGACCGTCAGGCCCCAGGCGGCGGTGAGGGCGCGGGCGTGGTCGTGGCGCTGCCGTTCGTCGGACTCGCGTGCCTCGGCGGTCGCGGTCGGGGCCGGGGCCGGGCGGCGGGTGACGCGGTGCAGGGCGTAGCCGCAGACGGCGGTGGTGAGGGCGAGGGCGCCAAGGATCGGCACGCCGTAGAACAGGCCGGGCCAGGGGCCGTGCGACTCGGTCAGCCTGCCGCAGGCGGCGGTGAGAGCGCGACCGGCCCTGCCCAGGTCGTCGGCGGAGGCGGTGAGCGCGGCGCCGGTGAGCAGGGTGACCAGGACGGTGGCCTGGCCGGTGAGCACGTACACGAGGCGGAGCGGCAGGAAGTCGCGGACCCGGCGCGGCGTGAGTGCGGCGCTGCGCACGGTGCCGGTCTGCTTCGGCGTCAGGGCGTCTCCCACGAGCACCCCGGCCACGGCGCACAGCCCGAACGCGGGCACGGCCCCGAGCAGGCCGAGCCCGGGTCCGATCCCGAGCCGGTCGGTGCCCGCCAGCAGCCAGGCGAGCCCGGCGCCGAGCACGAGCCCCGTCCAGCGGGCGGCCAGGCCCGCGTGGAGGGTGCGGGGCAGGGGTACGGGCGGGTCGAGGGGCTGCATGACGGTCTCCGAGCGCACTTGTATCAAATGGTGAGTACAAGATGGCCAGAGGGGTGGGCTTGTGTCAAGCAGGCGGTACAAGTGGGCCCGCCCCCGCGCCGGTGTGGCGCGAGGGCGGGCCCGGAGGTCGTATTCGAGCTTCCAGTACGGAATCACGCCGGAGTGGGCAGTCGGTCGTCATCGGTGGGCGCTGTCGGCGGTTCGGCCTTCCCCGCCCCGTCCTTTTCCTTTTCCGCCCCGTCCTTTTCCGCTTCCGCTTCCGCTTCCGCTTCCGCTTCCGCTTCCGCTTCCGTGTTCACGTCGAACTCCTCCAGGAGTTCCTTGCTGAAGCCGAAGAAGTACGTCGCCACGAAGCCCGCCAGATAGCCGACGAGCAGCCCGCCCGCGTAGATCGCGACCGTCTCGCCGAGGCCCTTGTCGCCGTCGAGGAGGGGGAAGAGGGCCCAGCCGGAGGGGCCGATGGCGGTGGAGCCGACCTTGTCGCCCAGCATGTTGAAGAGGCCGACGAAGCCGCCGCCGAAGGCGCCGCCGACGCAGGCGGTGACGAAGGGGCGGCCCAGGGGGAGGGAGACGCCGTAGATCAGGGGCTCGCCGACGCCGAGGAGGCCGGCCGGGAGGGCGGACCTGATGGTGCGGCGGATCGAGCCGTTGCGGGGGAGCCGAAGGTAGACCGCCATGGCCGCGCCGACCTGGCCCGCGCCCGCCATCGCCAGGATCGGGAGCAGGACGGTGTAGCCCTGCTGCTCGATCAGTGTGGTGTGGATGGGGATGAGTGCCTGGTGCAGGCCCAGCATCACCAGGGGCAGGAACAGGCCGCCGAGGACGAAGCCCGCGCCCGCGCCCGCGTGGGCGAGGAGCCAGTCGGCGAAGTCGCCGATGGCCTGGGAGACCGCACCGGCCGCGTACATCAGGCCGAAGACCGTGACCAGGCCGGAGACCAGTACGGTCAGGGTCGGGGTGACGAGGACGTCGAGGGCCTCCGGGACCCAGCGGCGGCACCACTTCTCCACGTACACGGCGAGGACCGCCGCGCCCAGCGCGCCGAGCACACCGCCCTGGCCGGGGGAGAGGGTCTGGCCGAAGACCTCGATCTTCGCGACGCCCGCGAAGACGATGACGGAGGCCACCGCGCCGCCGAGGATGGGCGTGCCGCCGAACTCCTTGGCCGTGTTGTAGCCGACGAAGACCGCGATGAGCGCCATGAAGCCGCTCGCGATGGCGGCGAGTGCCGGGGTGACGCCGGGCAGTACGCCGAGGTTGATCAGCAGGCCGTTGAGGCCGGCGATGATGCCGCAGCCGATGAGGGCGGGGATCAGCGGGACGAAGATGTTCGCGATCCGGCGGAGGAGCAGTTTGAAGGGGGTCGCGTTCTTGGCCTTCTGCGCCGCCTTGATGGCCGCGCCCCGGTCCGCCAGTTCTGCCGCGCCGTGCTGTGGGGGCTGGGGCGCCGCTTCCGCCACCAGCGCCTCGAACTCCGGGGTCACCCTCGCGACCGTCCCCGGGCCCAGGACGATCTGGTACGTGTCGTCCTCCACCACACCCATCACGGACGGCAGGGCCTTCAGGGCCTCGTCCTGGACGAGCGAGCGGTCCCGCAGACCGAGGCGGAGCCGGGTCATGCAGTGGGCCACGGAGCCGATGTTCTCCGGGCCGCCGACGAGGGGGAGGATCGCGGCGGCGATGGCGCGGTTCTTGTCGTCTGTGCTCATGTGCGGTGGTGCCTTGCTGTGCGGGGTCGGGGGGCTCGGGGCCTATGCGTGCAGCGCCGCGCGCAGGTGGCCGTGGGTGTCGCGAAGCCGCTGGTCGGCGGCCTTGGCATCGATGTCGGCGAGGATCATCAGGATCGCCGTCTTCACCTCTCCGTCGGCGGCGGCGAGCGCGGTCTCGATCTGCTCGTCCGGCGCCCCGGTGGCCAGCGCGACGATGCGGCGCGAGCGGGCCTGGAGCTTGTCGTTGGAGGCGCGGACGTCGACCATCAGGTTTCCGTAGGTCTTGCCGAGCCGGATCATGGTGATCGTCGAGATCATGTTGAGTACGAGCTTCTGCGCCGTGCCGGCCTTCAACCGGGTGGAACCGGTGAGGAGTTCGGGCCCCGTCACGACCTCGATGCCGTGCTCGGCGGCCGCGGCGAGCGCGCTGTCCAGGTTGCAGGACAGGCCGATGGTGAGTGCGCCGAGGGCGCGCGCGTGCTCGACGGCGCCGATGGCGTACGGGGTGCGGCCGGAGGCGGAGATGCCGACCACCGTGTCGGCGGCGGTGAGCCCGAGCGCGGTCAGGTCCTCGACGGCGAGTTCCTTCGAGTCCTCCGCGCCCTCGACGGACTTGACCATGGCGGACGGGCCGCCGGCGATCAGGCCGACGACCTCGGAGGGGTCGGTGTTGAAGGTGGGCGGGCACTCGCTGGCGTCGAGCACGCCGAGCCGGCCCGCGGTCCCGGCGCCCAGGTAGATCAGCCGGCCGCCGCGGGACATCCGCTCGGCGGTGGCGTCGATGGCGGCGGCGATGGCCGGGAGCTGCCTGGCGACGGCGGCGGGGACGGTCTGGTCCTCGCGGTTCATCAGCGCGGCGATCTCGGCGGTCGGCAGCTGGTCGATCTCGGCGAGCTCGGGGCGGAAGGCCTCGGTGGTGAGGGTGGCGAGCTGGGCGCGCAGCTCGGAGTAGTCGGAGGTGTCGGAGTGGTCGGAGGCATCGGAGTGACTGGACGCGGACGACGCGGACGACGCGGACGACGCGGATGAGGCGGACGAAGTGGACGGCGTGGGCACGGGGGCGGCTCTCTCAGGCGTTCGGCTGCTGTCAGCGGTTGCGGGGGGTGTGGCGGTGCGCCAGGGCTTCGTACGAGGCCGCGAGGGCAGGGGCCGCCGTCTCGTACGTACGCTGCGTGACACAGGTGAACAGGCAGTCCACGACCAGGAGTTGGCTGGTGCGGGACGACATGGCCGCGGGTCTCAGCTCGCTCTCGCGGGCGGTGGAGGTGGTCAGTACGTGGTCGGCGTACTGCGCCACCGGGCCGTCCGGGCGGCCGGTGATGGCGACCGTCGTGGCGCCGTGGTCGAAGGCCACGCGCAGCGGTTCTATGACGTCGCCGGTCGAGCCGGAGTGGGTGATCGCGATGGCGACGTCGCCGGAGCGCAGCTGCACGGCGTTGGTGACCGCCAGGTGCGGGTCGCTGTGCGCGTGCGCGATCAGGCCGATGCGCAGCAGCTTCTGGCCGAGGTCCTGGGCGACCAGGCCGGAGGCGCCGATGCCGTAGATGTCGATGCGGCGGGCGGCGGCGAGCGCGGCGACGGCGGCGCCGAGCTGGACGGTGTCGAGCCCGGCGGCGGTGTCGGCGAGGGTCTGCTGCTCGTCGTACGCCAGCTTGGCGACCACGTCGGCGACCGGGTCGTCGACGGCGATGTCGGCGGTGACCGAGGGCGCGCGGCCGGACTGCTGCTGCGCGGCGAGGCCGGCGAGCGCGAGCCGCAGGTCGCGGTAGCCCGGATAGCCGAGGAGGCGGGCGGTGCGGACGACGGTCGCCTCGCTGGTGCCGGTGAGCTCGGCGAGACCGGTGACGGTGAGGGCGGCGCAGCCGGCCGGGTCCCCGGCGACGGCCTCGGCGACCCGCTGCATGGAGCGGGTCATGGAGGGGGCCAGGGTCCGCACCTTCGCCGCGAGGGCTGCGGGGGCGGGCGGGGCGGCGGCGGGCTGGCCGGACGCGGTCGTCGGCTGGCCGGTCGCCGGCTGCCCGGTCGGCGCCTGCCCGGTCGCGCCGGTGAAACTTTCCTTCACATCATTGGTCACACGTGAAAGATATTTTCGGCTGTGGGGACCGTCAAGGGCCCGAACAAGGGTGACAATGTGAACATGGACGACATCGACCCCGTGGAGCAGTGCCTCCATGCCGCCCGCGCCCTGGTCCTCGCCGACCTCGCGGCCCGCGAGGTCGCCATGGCCGAGGTCGTGTCGATGGTGGAGGACGCCGTCGCGCACCGGCGCTGGTGGGTCGAGCAGTGGCCGGAGGGCCGGGCGTTCGTGGCGGGCCTGGTCGCCCAGGACGTCCAGGACGCCCTCCTCGAACGGTACGGGCGCTGGCCGCTGTGCCCGGTCTGCTCCTCCGGCGACCCGCACGCGCTCGACGTCGAGCCGGAGATGGGACCGGACCCGCACTGGGTCTGCGGCAAGCAGGGAGTCGTCGTCGCCCCGGTGGGCGGCCTGACGTGACCCTCTACATCGACCCGCCCACCTGGCCCGGCCACGGCCGCATGTGGTCCCACCTGGTCAGCGACGTCTCGTTCGACGAGCTTCATGTCTTCGCGGCGTCGATCGGCTGCCCGCCCCGCGCCTTCGAGCGCGACCACTACGACGTGCCCTCCGACTACTACGCGGCGGCGGTCGCGGCCGGCGCGGTCGAGGTCGGTTCGAAGGAGCTGCTGCGCAGGCTGACGGCGGCGGGGCTGCGCCGGCCGAAGGGGCGCCCGTCGGTCGTCTGACCGACGCTCAGTGGGCGGCCGTGTCGTCGCTCAGCGGGATGCGACTGGGGTCCGCTCCGGTTCCGTCGTCGTCGACACGCCCATGACCACGCGCGAGCGGGACGTGCTCAGGCGGAGCGAGAGCGCGACCGCGGCCAGGCCGAGGAGGGTCATCGCGGCGCCCGCCCAGGCCGGGGAGGCGAAGCCGAGGCCGGCGTCGATGACCGTGCCGCCGAGCCAGGGGCCGCCGGTGTTGCCGAGGTTGAAGGCGGCGGTGGTCGTGGCGCCGGCGAGGGTGGGGGCGGCGCCCGCGACGTTGAACATGCGGGCGTTGAGGGCGGGGGCCGTGTAGAACGCGGAGACGCCGAGGAGGAAGGTCAGCGCGACGGTCGCCACCGGGCTGGACGCGAACAGGGCCAGGGCGACGAGGAAGACGGTGGAGGCGGTGATGCCGGTGAGGAGGACGCCGAAGAGGTGGGCGTCGGCGACGCGGCCGCCGATGTACGTGCCGAGGAGGGCGCCGATGCCGAAGAGGGCGAGGACGCCGGAGACCCAGCCCTTGTCGAGGCCGGACACGTCGGTGAGCAGCGGGGCCAGGTAGGAGAAGGCGCAGAAGACGCCGCCGGCGGCGAGGGCGGTGACCAGGACGGAGAGCAGCACCTGCCGGTCGCGGTAGATGACCAGCTCGCCCTTGAGCCGGGGCTTCGTCTCGGGGAGGGGGATGTGCGGGATGCGGGTGACGACGCCGACGAGGGCGATCGCGGAGGCGACGGCGACGGCCCAGAAGGCGGACCGCCAGCCGAGGTGCTCGCCGAGGAAGGCGCCGGCCGGGACACCGAGCACGTTGGCGATGGACAGGCCGCCGATCATCACGGCCATGGCGCGGGCGCGGGCGCCCATCGGCACCATCGCGATGGCGACGGCGGCGCCGACCGCCCAGAACCCGGCGCAGGCGAGTGCGCTGACCACGCGCGAGACGAAGAGCACCGCGTAGTTCGGCGCGAGCGCGCCGGCGACCTGACCGAGGCCGAAGAGCGTGATCAGGGCGACCAGGGTGGTCTTGCGGGGGAGCCGGAGGGTGGCCACGGCGAGCAGCGGCGCGCCCACCACCATGCCGATCGCGAAGGCCGAGATGAGCAGGCCGGCGCGCGGGATGGACACGTTCATGTCCTCCGCGATGGGCGGGAGCAGCCCGGAGAGCATGAACTCGCTCGTGCCGAGCGCGAAGACGGAGAGGCCGAGGATGTAGACGGCCAGGGGCATGCGGGTGGGCGGGGCGGCGGTCTCGGCGGAAGAAGGCGGCATGACATGGGCAACCTGCGGTTTGTGCCTGTCATTCCTCGGTGAGTGAACATCTCGCGATACGGGACGGGCGGGACGGGACGGGTCGGGACCTACAGCTCCTGGTACACACGGAGCAGCAGGGCGTGCAGGACACGCCGCTCGACCCAGCCGGCCGCGGCCAGCTGGTCGATCACCTTGGTCATGTCACTGGCGTCCACCCCGAGCCGTACCACCGGCTCCCGCTGCGCGTGCGGCCCGAAGTCGGCGAGCGCGGCGAGCACCGCCATCAGGGTCGTACTCCCAGAGCCAGACCGTCCGGTCGCCCGGCGTCCGGCCGAGGCCTGACGAAGTCAGGATTTGCGCGGCTCGGACTCCGGGACGGGCTGTGCGGCGGTCAGACCCGGGTGCAGGTGTGCGTGCTCACGCTGCTGCCGTCGATGTGGCGGATGCGCAGCGTGCCGGTCTTGGCCGAGTAGTCCACGCTGAGCTTCTCGCCGCCGCCGGTGCCGGAGGCGCCGGGCGGCTGCCAGGGGAGGACCAGGGAGAAGGCGTCGCCCACGGTGGCGGGGACGTTCGAGGCCGCAGCCTCCTCCACGTCGCCGTCCTCGCCGCTGCCCAGCTTCTCCGGCACCTGCACGGACAGGCGGCCGCCGGAGATGTCCCACATGCTGTTCGATGTCTGGCCCTCGCCGAATTCCAGGGTCCACCAGCCATCGGTGATGTTCGCGGTGTAGGTGACGGGCTTCTCGTCGCCTGCGATCTGCGACGTGATCGACCACTTGCCGCTCACGAACGCGGTGAGGGCCCGCTCGGCGACCGTCGGCTTCGGCTTCGGCTGGCCGCCACCGGTCCCGCCGGTCCCGCCCGTACTCCCGCTTCCGTCCCCGCTCTTGCTCTTGCCGCCACCGCCGTTACCCGTGCCGCAGGCGGCGAGCAGCGAGGCTCCGGCGCCGATGGCCAGGTAGCGCAGCGCGGTTCGGCGGCCGACGACCCGGGTCACCGCTCGGATGTCACGCATGCTCATGTCTTCCCCGTTCACGCTGATCCGTTGATCATTCGAATGATCAACTCGGAGACTACAGAACCGCGTTCAGGCCTTCATCCCGCCGAATCCGTGAGTTCCCTCAGCTCCCGTTCCAGGTTCTCCCGGGCCCGCTCCTCCCAGGCCGCCGCGCCATACGGGGTCCGGAACAGGCGGGGCAGGGAGAGGAGGTGGCGGAGGATGGCGGCGCGGCCCTCGCGGAAGGCGTCGTCCGGGACGAAGGCGTACTCCTCGCGGACCGCCGCCGTATACCCCCTGTAGGTATCCCGGTCGCTCGCCAGGATCGCGAGGTCCGCGTCGCAGAGCGTCTCGCCGTTCAGGTCGCCGGGGGACGGGTCGTGGGTGACCGTGAGGCGGACGAGGCGGGCGACCTCCGCGACCTCGTGCTTCGTCAGACCGGCTTCGGTGAGGGCCAGTTCCGCCAGGGCGGCGGAGCGCTCCTCGTTCTCGCTGCGGTCGGGACGGTAGACGGCGTCGTGGAACCAGGCGCCGAGGCGTACGAGTTCCAGCTCCCCGCCCTCGCCGCCCTGGTCGGCCAGTTCGTCGATGCGCCTCAGCACCGCCCGCAGGTGGTCGACGGTGTGATAGCGGCGCTGGGGTTCATTCCAGCGGTGGAGGAGATTGCGGCCGTACGGGACGGGGTCGGGCCCCTCGCGGCCGGCCCGCGCCGCGAGCAGCGTCGTGGTCCAGCGGTGGAGCAGTTCCTGCTCCCGGTCTGCCTGGTCTGCCTTCATCGGGGCGGTCATGAGGGCATTCTGCCGCCCGCGACCCGGCGTACCCCTCAGGCGTCCTTCTCGGCGGTGGCGACAGCGCCGGCGGACAGCAGCGTCGCGGCGGCGAGGCCGCCCCAGAGGGCGGCCGGGCCCCGGGAGGCGAGAGCGGTGATGACGGCCGGGGACACGGCGAGGCCGAAGCCCGTCGAGAGCTGGAAGCGGGCCAGGGCGCGCCCCAGGACATGGGCCGGGGCGAGGGTGGTGACGAGCGCCGTCGCGCTGCCGGCGTACACGATCTCGCCGAGGGTGCAGACCACGGACACCGTGGCGACGGCCGGAGCACCCCAGCCGTGTTCCAGCGCGGTGGCCGCGAGGAAGCCGAGGTAGGACACGGCGAGGACCACGCCGGCGAGAGCCAGCACGGTCCGCCGGGAGAAGCGGGACAACAGGACGGTGACCGGAACCTGCAGGGTGACCACGAGCACCGTGTTGGCCACGAAGATCGCCGCCGACCACACGGGGGACGCATGCAACTGCGTCACCAGGATGAGGGGGAGCGCGATTTCGGGGACGTTGAGGCAGAAGACGTAGATCACGTTGGCGGCGAGCAGCGCGCGCATCCGGGGCGCGGGCCCGTCGACCGGCCCGTCGGCGGGTCCGTCGACCGGCCCGTCGGCCCCGTCCTCGGCCGGGGCGGCGGCCGGATCCGCGCGCAGGTGGACCGACCGTGCCAGGGCCGCCGCGGCGAGATAGGCGAGTCCGGTGACGGCTGCCAGCGCCCGTAGCGCGGTGGTGCCGCCCGCCAGGCAGGCGGTGGCAAGGAGGGCGCCCACGCCCAGGCCGGCGTTGCGCAGGGCGCGGCCGCCCGCGAGAGCGGCGTCGCGCTCGCGGCCCTGGGCGACCGTGGCCACGAGGGCCGCGTGGGCGGCGGGCCACGCCTGGTTGCCGATACCGAGGAAGAGCGCCGCCGTCGCGAACAGCCAGACGTGCCCCGCCGGGGTGGCGAGCAGCAGCGCCACGCCAAGGACCCGCACCAGCATCGACGCCGCCACGACCGTGCTGCGCGCGCCCCGGTCGAGCCATCGGCCGACAGCGGGCATGCACGCCAGACCCGTGACGACGCCGACCGTCATGGCGATGCCGGTGGCCGACGCGGACAGCCTCAGCACCGTCACCCCGTAGAGCAGCAGAAAGGGCCGCAGCAGGCCGGTGCCGAGCGCGTCCACGGCCAGGGCGACGGCATAGCGGGGGCCTCCGGAGGCACGGACCAGGGCGCGCGGCCGGAAGACTCCCCGCCGGGCCGGGGCCGGGGTCGGGTTCTTGGTGAGAGTTGCCATGACGCCAACGGTCCGTTCGGCCGCCGGGCCGGCCATGTCGGTTGACGGTCACCGTCAAACGGCGCGGTCGTCGGCCGTCCGACCGGCGATGCTGAGGGGATGACGCTGAGGATCGACATCGGCGGCCTGCCGTCCGGACGACTGAGGTTCGCCGCCTCTCCGCTGGCCGAGCTGACCGCGATGCTGCATGTGCTGGCCGAACCCGGGCATCACCCGCAGCTCGCCGGCTGGGCCGGGGACGTCTGGGCCGGGCTGCGGCCGGAGCTGGCCGAGCGGCTCAGGGAGGCGGAGTTCCTCTGGCGTTCCTCACGGGCGGACTTCCTGGTCCCGGCTCGTCCCCGGGCCACCCTCGCCGAGGAGTTGGACGACGTGGACCGGATCGACGACGAGACGTACGTGACCGCCGCGCTGGTCACCACGTGCGGCAGCAACCGGGTCCACTTCGCCGCGCCGTCGCCGCTCTCCGACGCGGCGGCGCGCGAGCGGGCCCTGGACCTGGCCCAGGCCCGCGGCGCGCTGCAGGAGACCTTCGCGGAACGGCTGCTCGCGGACCCGGCCGCTGTGCGGGCACGGGTGCGGCACACCCTCGAACAGTGCGCCGAGGCCTTCTTCGACGCCGCCTGGGCGGATGTCGCCGTGCGACTCGGCACCGACCTGCGCCTGAAGAACGACCTGCTGAAGCGCCAGGGCGTCGGGGCGGCACTCGCATCGGTCTCCGGCGCCGTGACCCTGGCGCCGGACGGCAACAGCATCATCGTGGACAAGCTGCAGGACAACGCGACCGCCGCCCACGGCGCCGGGGTCACCTTCCTCCCCAGTGTCTTCGGCCGTCCGCACCTGGTGGTGGTCCACGCGCCCGGGTGGCAGCCGGTGGTGCAGTACCCCGTGGCCGAGGCGAGTTCGCCGGAGCCGGTGTCACTGGAGACGGTCACGCTACGGCTCGAAGCGCTCGCGCATCCGGTACGGCTGCGGCTGCTGCGCACCCTGGCCCGCGGCTCGCACACCAACGGTGAGCTGGCCCGCGCCTGGGAGCTCTCGCCCCCGGAGGTCTCCCGCCATCTCGCCGTCCTGCGCCGCGCGGGCCTGGTCACGGCCCGGCGGCAGGGGCGCTACGTCCGCTACTCCGCCCGTCTGACCGATCTGGCGGCGCTGGGGACCGACCTGCTGGAGGCCGTACTGCGCTGAGCGGCTCAGGTCTGCCGGAACGGAAGAACGGCCGGAAGGACGGCGAGTGCGCCCCGGAGTCCCCAGGACTCCGGGGCGCACTCGTCTCCAGCGGTCTCCAGCGGTCTCCAGCGGTCTCCAGCGGTCTCCAGCGGTCAGCGGCCTTCAGCGGTCTCCAGCGGTTTCCAGCCGTTCCCGGCTCTTCCGCGCGGCGCCCTCATCTCACTCTTACATACCCCCCATGGGTATGCTACGGTCCTCCGTGCAGGTACCCCCCAGGGGTATGGAACCGCGAGTGAAGGGTCAGGGCAATGTCAACCGTCAATCCCCGGCGCTGGTGGGCACTTGCCGTGCTCGCCGCCGCGCAGTTCATGGTCATCATGGACACCTCGATCATCGGCGTCGCGCTGCCGAAGATGCAGCAGGAGCTGGGCTTCTCCCAGGGCGAGCTGCAGTGGGTCTTCAACGCCTACGTGATCGTCTTCGGCGGTCTGCTGCTCCTCGGCGGCCGCCTCTCCGACCTCGTCGGAGCCCGCAGGATCTTCGTCTCCGGCTGGGCGATCATGATCGCGGGCTCGATCGTCGCGGCGGCCGCCCAGACCGCCTGGGTCGAGATCGTCGGCCGCGCCGTCCAGGGCGTCGGCGGTGCGCTCATCGCACCCTCCGCGATGACCCTGCTGATGATGCTCTTCATGCACGACCCGCGTGAGCTCGGCAAGGCGATGGCCCTCTACGGCGCCGCGGCCCCGGCCGGCGGCACCGCCGGCGTCTTCCTCGGCGGTGTGTTCACCGAGTGGGCCTGGTGGCAGCTGTGCTTCGTCATCTACGTCCCGATCGGCCTCGCGACCCTCGCCGCGACCAAGCTCCTCCCGAACGTCGAGTCCCGTCGCGGCTCCGTCGACGTCATCGGCGCCGTCGCCGTGACCGCCGGTCTCGCCCTCGGTGTCTTCGCCGTCGTCCGTGCCCCCGAGGTCGGCTGGGGCGCCACCGCCACCGTCCTGGAGCTGATCGGCGCCGCCGTCCTCATCGGTCTCTTCTTCGTGATCCAGCAGGCCATCCGCGAGCCGCTCATGCCGCTCAGCGTCTGGCGGGTCCCGCGCCTCGGCTCCGCCAACCTGGCGATGACGCTGCTCGGCGCCGCCTGGATCCCGATGTGGTACTTCCTCAACCTCTACCTCCAGCAGGTCCTCGGCTACGGGGCCTTCGCCTCCGGCGCCGCGCTGCTCCCGATGACCGTGCTCCTCATGATCTTCATGACGGCCATCACCGCCCGCCTGATGGCGAAGGTCGGCGCCAAGCCCCTCATCGGCATCGGTCTGCTCGTCCTCGCCGCGGGTCTGGTCTGGCTGGCCGCCGTCGAGCCCACCGGCACCTTCCTGGTCGACGTCCTGCCGGCCTCGCTGGTCGCCGCGCTCGGCATGTCCCTCGCCTACATCCCCACGATGATGACCGCCATGTCCGGCGCCCCGCAGGAGCAGGCCGGTCTCGCCTCCGGCATCGTCAACACCACCTACAACGTCGGCTCCGCGCTCGGCCTCGCCGCGCTCACCGCCGTCGCCATGTCGCAGGGCGCCGACCAGCTCGGCAACCTGCCCAAGCTGACCGAGGGCTTCTCCTCCGCCTTCATCGGCGCCGCGATCATCGCCGCGGCCGGCGGAGTCATCACCCTCCTGGTGATGAAGTCCGACAAGGCGCCCGCCGCCGACGCCCCGGCCGCCGCCCCGCAGAGCGAGAAGGTCTCCGCGTAGACGCCTGACCCACCCCGAACCGACCCCGAGGGGCCGCCCGATGTCCGGTACGCCGGAGGTCGGGCGGCCCCTTTCCCGTATCCACAGGTCCAGAACGGAAGGAACACCGTGGAGCTCACCACCCGTGCCGTGCACATCGCCAACCCGCCCCTCCCGCCCGGCAGTCACCCGCTCTCCGTGCCCCTCGTCCAGTCCTCCGCCTTCGCCTTCTCCTCCGCCGACGAGCTCGCCGAGGCGATGGCCGGGCCCGACGGGCAGTACGTCTACAGCCGGCGCGGCAATCCGACCGTACGGGCCCTGGAGCAGACCCTCGCCGGGCTCGAAGGGGGCGCCGGGGCCATCGCCTTCGCGTCCGGGATGGGCGCGATCAGCGGGGTGCTGCTCGCGCTGCTCAAGCCCGGGGACCGGGTGGTCGCGCAGCGCTGCCTGTACGGGGGGACCTACGCCGTCCTGTCCGACCTGGCCGCGCGCTACGGCATCCACGTCACGTACATATCCGGTGACGACGTCGCCGAGTTCGAGGCGGCCGCACAGCACCCGGCGACCCGGCTGCTCGTCCTGGAGACGATCGCCAACCCCACCGGGCAGGTGCCCGAGCTGCCCGGGCTGCTCGCCGCCGCCCGCCGGATCGGGGTCGCGAGCCTGGTCGACAACTCCCTCGCCTCGCCCGTCCTGTGCCGGCCGCTCGAACTCGGCGCGGACGTCGTCGTGCACTCCACCACCAAGTACCTTTCCGGCCACTCCGACGTCCTCGGCGGTGCCGCCGTCTTCGCCGACGACGCGCTGCGCCGCGCCGTCTGGCCGCGCACGGTCGAACTCGGCGCGTGCGCCGACCCGTTCGCCGCCTGGCTGACCCTGCGCGGCATTCCCACCCTCCCGCTGCGGATGCGCGAGCACTGCGCCAACGCCGCCGTCCTGGCCGAACGGCTCGCCTCGCGCCCCGACGTCACGGCCGTGCACTACCCGTGGCTGGGCGGCCATCCCTCGTACGCCACGGCCCGCAAGGTGCTCGCGGGCGGCGGCGGGCTGCTGTCCTTCGAGCTCGCGGGCGGCCGGGAGGCCGGGCGGGCCTTCATCGAGGGCGTACGGGTCGCGAAGCTCGCGCTCTCCCTCGGCGGCGTGGAATCGCTGGTCACCCACCCCGCCTCCACCTCCCACCGCGAGCTGGACGCCGAGGCGCTCGCGGCCGCCGGCATCGCGCCCGGGCTCGTCCGCATGTCGGTCGGCGTCGAGGACGTCGAGGACCTCTGGGCGGACGTCCGACAGGCCCTCGACTGGGGGTGATTCGGGGGTGGTTCGGGGGTGGTTCAGGGGCAGGTTCCGGCTTCTTTTGGGTTGACAAAATAAATGATCGATTCGTAGATTGGGTGATGCCAGGAAACGACCACTCCTAGGTCAAGGAGGGCGCGAGATGCGCTAC
Source organism: Streptomyces sp. NPDC051909 (assembly GCF_040681095.1). Taxonomy (NCBI): domain Bacteria; kingdom Bacillati; phylum Actinomycetota; class Actinomycetes; order Kitasatosporales; family Streptomycetaceae; genus Streptomyces; species Streptomyces sp. NPDC051909. The sequence goes on from NZ_JBFAYA010000021.1 coordinate 99,572, forward strand.
TTCGAGGACTTCCGGCCCGGCGACGTCCACGAGCTGGGCACCGTCACCGTCACGGCGGAGGAGGTGCTGGAGTTCGGCAAGCGCTTCGACCCGCAGCCCTTCCACACGGACCCCGAGCTCGCCAAGGACTCGCAGTTCGGCGGACTGATCGCCAGCGGTTTCCACACGCAGGCGATGTTCATGCGCCGCTACGTCGACGGGCTGCTCGCCTACAGCGCCTGCATGGGCTCGCCCGGCATCGACGAGGTCCGCTATCTGCGTCCCGTACGCCCCGGCGACGTCCTGAAGGCGCGCGTCGAGATCCTCGGCGCGACCCCGTCGCCGTTCAACCCCACCAGCGGCACCGTCAAGCCGCGCTGCACGCTGGTGGCCGCCGACGGGACGGCCGTGTTCAGCATGATCCTGCACAGCATCTTCCGGCGCCGTCCCGCCGGTTCCGAGGCCGGTCATCTGTCGTCGATGCCCGCGGCCGCGGACCCCGCCGGGTGCTGCGGCGGTACGAGGAAGAGCCCTGTCGCAGCGGCCATGAGCGCCTGAGGCACCGACGGATCCGTCCGCCGTCGGGCCCGGCCCTGAACACGGCCGTCCGAACACCCCCCCCACCTGTGAAACGACCCCTGAAGCGACCCCTGAAACGACCCCTGAAGCCACCAGTGAAGGGAGACCTCCCGTGGAGGCCGTATCCCGCACCGCCCAGTGGACCGCCGCCGCGCGTGCCCTGGAGACCGAGCGCGAGGACCGGCTGTTCGCCGATCCCTACGCGCGCACCGTCGCCGACCAGATCGGCTTCGAACTGCTCGAGCGCTACGCCGGCGGCGGCACCGTGCCGTTCCTCGCCATCCGCACCACCTACCTGGACCGCCAGATCGTGAAGACGGTCGAGGAGCGCGGCATCAAGCAGGTCGTCTTCCTCGCCGCCGGCATGGACACCCGCTTCTTCCGGCTGCCCTGGCCCGACGGCGTCACCGTCTACGAGCTGGACCGCCCGGCGCTCCTCGCGGCCAAGGCCGAGATGCTGGCCCAGGAGCCCGCGCCGGCCGGCCGTACCCGGATCACCGTCCCCGTCGACCTCACCCAGGACTGGACCGGCCCGCTGAAGGAGGCCGGCTGGAAGAGCGACGAGCCGGTCCTCTGGGTCGTCGAGGGCCTGCTGTTCTTCCTGCCCGAGCAGGCCGTCCGCACCCTCATCTCGCTGCTCGCCGCGCACGCCGCCCCCGGCTCCGTGCTGCTCGGCGACGTCATCTCCAAGGCCGCCCTGGAGAACCCGCTCGCCCGGTCCTTCATGAAGGCCCTTGAAGAGGACGGCAACCCGTGGCTCTTCGGCACCGAGGAGCCCGAGGCGCTGCTCGACGCCTGCGGCTGGGCGGTGCGCGAGGTCAAGCAGCCGGGCGAGCCCGGCGCCGACTTCGACCGCTGGCCCTACCCGGTGCCGGCCCGCGACGTCCCGCGCGTGCCCCGCTCCTTCCTCTTCACGTGTGACCTCCCTTCGAGCCCGCAGGAGGTGGCCGCATGAGCGCCCACGACTTCCACCAGAAGGTCATCACCGACGCCGGCGCGGCCGTGCGCGGACTGACCGTCGCCCTCGGCGAGCGGCTCGGCCTCTACAAGGCGCTGGCGGAGAGCGGCCCCCTCACCGCCGAGCAGCTCGCCGAGAAGACCGGCACGAACGAGCGCTACATCGAGGAGTGGCTGCACGCCCAGCTCTCCGCCGGGTACGTGGAGCGGCACCCGAGCTCGCTCACGTACACCCTGCCCGCCGACCACGTCGAGGTCCTCGCCGACCCGACCGCCGTCACGTACGCCGCCGGGTTCTTCACCGCCCTGAAGGCGCTGTACGCCACCGAGGACCTGCTCGTCGAGGCGTACCGGACCGGCGACGGCGTCGGCTGGGCCGAGCACGACGCGGCGCTCGACACCGGCATGGGCTCCTTCTTCCAGCCGACGTACGAGCACAAGCTCGTCCCCGACTGGCTGCCGTCCCTGCACGAGGTGACCGACAAGCTCGGGGCCGGCGGCACCGTCGCCGACGTCGGCTGCGGCGTCGGCCACACCACCCTGCTCATCGCCAAGGCCTTCCCGAACGCCACCGTCCACGGCTTCGACTACTCCGAGGAGGCCATCTCCATCGCGCGGCAGCTCGCCGAGGAGGCCGGTCTGTCCGACCGCGTCGTCTTCGACGTCGCCTCGGCCGACGACTACCCGGGCTCCGGCTACGACCTGGTCTGCTTCTTCAACGCCCTGCACGACATGGGCGACCCGGTCGCCGCCGCCCAGCACGTGCACAAGTCGCTCGACGCCGACGGCACCTGGATGCTCGTCGAGTCGAACGTGTCGCCCGCCGACATCGACACCCAGACCCCCGCCGCCCGCATGTTCATGGCCCTGTCCGCCGTGATGTGCCTGCCCGTCGCGGTCGCCCAGCGCGGCCCGCACGCGCTCGGCAACCACTCCGGCGAGAAGGCCTTCCGCGCCATCGCCGAGGAGGCCGGCTTCACCCGCTGGCGCCGCGCCACCGAGACCCCGGTCAACGCGGTCTACGAAGTCCGGCCGTAACCCCACTCCGAAGGGACCGCCCGATGGCGACCACCGCCGCCCTGCCGATCACCGACCGGTTCATGGAAGTCCTCGCGCGCCTCAGCGAGCGCTCCGTCGAGGACTACTACAACCCGTACCAGACCTTCCAGTGGCCCGAGACGCTGGAGGAGAACGAGTTCTGGATGACGCCGGAACTGCTCAGCGTCTACGGCACCGACCACTTCGACACGCTCGGCGAGGACACGCTCAAGCGCCTGTCGAAGTGGGAGTCCATCAACTTCTACAGCCTCAACGTGCACGGCATCCGCGAGCTCCTCATCGAGGTCGTCGGCCGCATCCACATGCCGGGCTTCGAGGTCCCCTCGGACTTCTTCCACCACTTCATCGGCGAGGAGAACGAACACATGTGGTTCTTCTCCGAGTTCTGCCGGCGCTACGGCAACAAGATCTACGGCTCCCCGGCCATGAGCGCGGACTCCGCCTGGGAACCCGAGATCGAGAACTTCCTCGTCTTCACCCGCATCCTGTTCTTCGAGGAGCTGGTCGACAACCACAACTCGCTGATGGGCAAGGACATGTCCCTGTGCCACACCATCCGCGAGGTCAACCGCATCCACCACCAGGACGAGTCCCGCCACATCGCCTTCGGCCGCGAGCTGGTCTCGCTGCTCTACACCCGCATGTGCCAGGCGGTCAGCGCCGACCGGGTCCGCGAGGTCGAGGCGTACCTCAAGCGGTACGTCGTCTTCAGCGTCAACTCGCTCTACAACCCGCAGGTGTACAAGGACGCCGGCATCGCCGACCCGCTCGCCCTGCGCAAGAGCCTGATCGCCGACGAGCGCCGCCGCGCCGTCGAGCGCAAGATCATCCGCAAGCCGCTGGCCTTCTTCCAGAAGATCGGGATCTTCTCCGACGACACCCTGCCGGTCCTCTGAGCGCCGGGACCCGCCCCGAGAGGTGAAGAGATCATGACCGTGACGACCCCCGCGAAGCAGACCGCCGGGGAGACCAAGGGCGCGACACGGGGACTTCCCGTGCTCGGCCCCGAGGGGACGCGCCTGCTGCGCCTCCTCGACGACACCTTCGAGGGCTGGGGCGTGACCGCGGGCGCCCGCCCGATGACCATGCCCCCGCTGCTCCCGGCCGCCGACCTGGCCCGGCTCGACTACTACGACAACTTCCCCCATCAGGCCGTCGTCGCCGCCCCGCTCGACCTGGAGCGCCGCGCGACCGAGCCCTTCTCCACCGACACCGGCTGCTTTCCGACCGCCGCGCTCGAACCGGCCGCGCTCGGACTGCCCTCGGCGTCCTGCTACGCCGTCTATCTGACCCACCAGGGCACCCGGGTCGCCGACGACACCCTCGTCACGATCTGCTCCTGGTGCTTCCGCAAGGAGACCCACTACGAGGGGATGCGGCGCCAACTCGGCTTCCGCATGCGGGAGATCGTGGCCATCGGCGGGCGCGAGCACGCCGAGCACCACCTGGCGGACTTCACCGCCCGCATCCAGGCCTTCGCCGCGGCGCTCGACCTGCCGCTGCGCAGGGAGGCCGCTTGCGACCCCTTCTTCGACAAGGGCAGCTCCAAGGCCGTCCTCCAGCGGCTCACCCCGGTGAAGTACGAGTTCCTGTACGAGGACCTGGCCATCGCCTCGGTCAACACGCACCGGAACTTCTTCGGCGACCGCTGCGACATCACCCTGGAGTCCTCCGGCGGTCCCGCCTTCACCAGCTGCGTCGCCTTCGGCCTGGAACGCTGGCTGTCGGCGCTGACCCGCCGGCACGGCGGCTGGGCCGCCGCGACCGAGGCGGTCCTCGAAGCGAACGCCCGCATGCGCACCGATGCGAGTCTCGCGGCCGGGCCGGTGATCTGACGTGCCGGCCCGTCCCGTGGCCCCGCCGGCGGGCGGCCTGGGCTGGGCGAACCTCGGCATGGACATCGTGTCCGTCAACCGTGTCCGCAGACTCCTCTCGCAGTACGGGGAGAAGTTCTTCGAGCGGATGCTCACCCCCGGCGAACTCGACGACTGCCGCACGGCCGGCGGGCTCGACATCCTGAGCCTGTGCGGCCGGATCGCGGCCAAGGAAGCGGCCTTCAAGACGTTACGCGTCAGGGGCAGGTTCCTGCCCTGGACGGACATCGTCGTACGCCGCTCCGAGGGCGGCTGGCCGCTGGTGGAGCTGCGCGGACCCGCGGCCGGGATGGCCCGGGAGTCCGGCATCTCCGAGATCACCGTGTCCATCAGCCACGACGTGGACTACGCGGTCGCGGTCGCCGCGCCGATCATCGCCCCCACCCCCACGACCGCCCCCTACGCAACCAGCACCTCGATCGAGCAGTAGCTCAAAGGAGAAGCATCATGGCCGACGGCCTGCAGACGGTGAAGAGCTGGATCCTCGAGCGTCACCCGGAGCGCGAGGACATCGCCCCCGACCTCGACCTGATCGAGAACCGGCTCATCGACTCGCTGTCCTTCGTCGAGTTCGTCTTCCTGCTGGAGCAGGAGAGCGGCACCGCGATCCAGATGGAGACCCTGGAGGTCGACTCCATCCGGACCCTCGCCGCCATCGAGCAGCACTTCTTCAAGACGGCGGTGCAGGCATGAGCCGCCGCCTCTTCACCTCGGAGTCCGTCACCGAGGGCCACCCCGACAAGATCGCCGACCGGATCAGCGACACGATCCTCGACGCGCTCCTCGCCCAGGACCCGCACTCCCGCGTCGCCGTCGAGACCCTGATCACCACCGGCCAGGTGCACATCGCCGGCGAGGTCACCACCGCCGCCTACGCGCCGATAGCCCAGCTGGTGCGCGACGCGGTCCTCGACATCGGTTACGACTCCTCCGCGAAGGGCTTCGACGGCGCCTCGTGCGGCGTCTCGGTGTCCATCGGCGCGCAGTCCCCGGACATCGCGCAGGGCGTCGACACCGCCTACGAGTCCCGCGTCGAGGGCGAGGGCGACGAGCTCGCCGCCCAGGGCGCCGGCGACCAGGGCCTGATGTTCGGCTACGCCTGCGACGACACCGCCGAGCTGATGCCGCTGCCGATCGCGCTCGCGCACCGCCTCTCCCGCCGCCTGACCGAGGTCCGCAAGGACGGCACCGTGCCGTACCTGCGCCCGGACGGGAAGACCCAGGTCACCATCGAGTACGACGGCGACCGGCCGGTCCGCCTCGACACGGTGGTGGTGTCCTCCCAGCACGCCGCGGACATCTCCGTCGAGGGCCTGCTCGCCCCGGACGTGCGCGAGCACGTCGTCGAGCACGTCCTGAAGCAGCTGGCCGAGGAGGGCGTGAGCCTGGAGTCCGACGGCTACCGGCTCCTGGTGAACCCGACCGGGCGCTTCGAGATCGGCGGCCCGATGGGCGACGCCGGCCTCACCGGCCGGAAGATCATCATCGACACGTACGGCGGCATGGCCCGGCACGGCGGCGGGGCCTTCTCCGGCAAGGACCCGTCGAAGGTGGACCGCAGCGCCGCGTACGCCATGCGCTGGGTGGCCAAGAACATCGTCGCGGCGGGACTGGCCCGGCGCGCCGAGGTGCAGGTCGCGTACGCCATCGGCAAGGCCGAGCCGGTCGGTCTGTTCGTGGAGACCTTCGGCACCGGAACTCTGCCCGACGAGCGGATCCAGGAGGCCGTCAGCGCGGTCTTCGACCTGCGGCCGGCCGCGATCATCCGCGACCTGGACCTGAAGCGGCCCATCTACGCGGCCACGGCGGCGTACGGGCACTTCGGCCGCGAGCTGCCGGAGTTCACCTGGGAGCGCACCGACCGGGTCGACGCGCTGAAGCAGGCCGCGGGGATCTGAGGGGAGCTGCGAAGAGATGCGTATCGCTGTCACCGGATCCATCGCGACCGACCATCTGATGACCTTCCCCGGCTGGTTCAGCGAGCAGCTGATCGCCGACCGGCTCGACACGGTCTCCCTGTCGTTCCTCGCCGACAACCTGGAGGTCAGGCGCGGCGGAGTGGCAGCGAACATCGCCTTCGGACTCGGCGTGCTCGGCCTGCGCCCGGTCCTCGTGGGGGCGGTGGGCGCCGACTTCGAGCCGTACCGGATCTGGCTGAAGGACCACGGTGTGGACACCGACTCGGTGCGCGTCAGCGAGTCGCTCCACACCGCCCGGTTCGTCTGTACCACCGACCGGGCGCAGAACCAGATCGCCACCTTCTACGCCGGGGCGATGGCCGAGGCCCGCGAGATCGACCTGCGCCACGTCCTCACCCGCACCGGGCGCCTCGACCTGGTGCTCGTCTCCCCGGACGACCCCGAGGCGATGCTGCGGCACGCCCGCGCCTGCCGCGAGCTCGGGGTGCCCTTCGCCGCCGACCCGTCCCAGCAGCTGGCCCGGCTCGACGGCGGCCAGGTGCGGGAACTGGTGGACGGGGCCCGCTTCCTGTTCACCAACGAGTACGAGACCGCGCTGCTCCTGGAGAAGACCGGCTGGAGCGAGGCGCGGGTGCTCCAGCACGTCGGCACCTGGGTCACCACCCATGGTGAGGCCGGGGTACGCGTCCGGGGCGAGGGCCGGGACCCGCTCGCCGTGCCGGCGGTGCCGGTCGCGGGCGTGGTCGACCCCACCGGCGTCGGCGACGCCTTCCGGGCCGGCTTCCTCGCCGGAACCCTGTGGGGCGTGCCCGAGCGGTGCGCGGCCCAGCTGGGCTGCGCGGTCGCCGCGACCGTCCTCGACTACGTGGGGACGCAGGAGTACCGGCTGCACCGGGACTCCCTCCTGGACCGGATCCGCACGACGTACGGCGTCGGCTGCACGGCGACGCTCGTCACCCATCTGAGGGGGCTGACATGAGTGGATCCCCGAGGCCGTCCCTCCGTGAGGAGTTCGCGAGGCGGGTCGTCGTCGCCGACGGGGCGATGGGCACCATGCTCCAGGCCGCCGACCCGTCGATGGACGACTTCCAGAACCTGGAGGGCTGCAACGAGATCCTGAACGTCACACGGCCCGATGTCGTCGCCTCCGTCCACGACGCCTACTTCTCGGTGGGCGTGGACTGCGTCGAGACCAACACCTTCGGCGCGAACCTGGCGGCGCTCGCCGAGTACGGCATCGAGCAGCGCGTGTACGAGCTGTCGGAGGCGGGCGCGCGGATCGCGCGCGAGGTCGCGGACGGGTTCACGGCACGGGACGGGCGGACCCGCTGGGTGCTCGGCTCGATGGGCCCGGGCACGAAGCTGCCGACCCTCGGCCACGTCACGTACGAGCCGCTGCGGGACGCGTACCGGCAGAACGCCGAGGGGCTGCTCGCGGGCGGCGCGGACGCGCTGCTCGTGGAGACCTCGCAGGACCTCCTGCAGACGAAGGCGGCCGTCATCGGCGCCCGGCGGGCCCTTGACGAGTTCGGCATGGACCTGCCGCTGATCGTGCAGGTGACGGTCGAGACGACGGGCACGATGCTGCTCGGCTCGGAGATCGGCGCCGCCCTGACGGCCCTGGAGCCGCTGGGCATCGACATGATCGGCCTGAACTGCGCGACCGGACCCGCGGAGATGGCCGAGCACCTGCGGCATCTGTCGCGGCACGCCAGGATCCCGGTGTCCGTGATGCCGAACGCCGGCCTGCCGGTCCTCACGTCGGACGGCGCGCACTATCCGCTGTCGCCGAGGGAACTGGCGGACGCCCAGGAGGCGTTCGTACGGGACTACGGCCCGGCGCTGGTGGGCGGCTGCTGCGGTACGACACCCGAGCACCTGCGGGAGATCGTGGACCGGGTGCGGGGCGCGGCCGTGCCGGCCAGGACGCCGGTCGTCGAGCCGGGTGCGTCCTCGCTCTACAGCCATGTGCCGTTCCGGCAGGACACCTCGTATCTGGCCATCGGCGAGCGGACCAACGCCAACGGCTCGAAGAAGTTCCGCGAGGCCATGCTGGAGGGCCGCTGGGACGACTGCGTCGAGATGGCGCGCGACCAGATCCGCGAGGGCGCGCACATGCTCGACCTGTGCGTCGACTACGTCGGCCGGGACGGCGCCGCCGACATGGCGGAGCTGGCCGGGCGCTTCGCCACGGCCTCCACGCTGCCGATCGTGCTCGACTCCACCGAGGTGGGGGTGCTGCGGGCAGGCCTGGAGAAGCTGGGCGGCCGGGCGGTGCTCAACTCGGTCAACTACGAGGACGGCGACGGGCCCGAGTCGCGGTTCGCGCAGGTCACGACCCTCGCGCGGGAGCACGGCGCGGCGCTGATGGCGCTCACGATCGACGAGAAGGGCCAGGCCCGCACGGTCGAGGACAAGGTCGCGATCGCGGAGCGGCTCATCGAGGACCTGACGGGGCGGTGGGGGATCAGGGAGTCCGACATCCTGATCGACACCCTCACCTTCACGATCTGCACGGGTCAGGAGGAGTCGCGGGGCGACGGCATCGCCACGATCGAGGCGATCCGCGAGCTCAAGCGGCGCCACCCCGATGTGCAGACCACGTTGGGGCTCTCCAACATCTCCTTCGGGCTCAATCCGGCCGCACGGATCGTCCTGAACTCGGTGTTCCTGGACGAGTGCGTGAAGGCGGGTCTGGACTCGGCGATCGTGCACGCGTCGAAGATCCTGCCGATCGCGCGCCTGGAGCCGGAGCAGGTCGAGGTCGCGCTCGATCTGATCTACGACCGGCGGCGGGAGGGCTATGACCCGTTGCAGAAGCTCCTTGAGCTGTTCGAGGGCGCGACGGCGAAGTCGTTGAAGGCCGGCAAGGCGGAGGAGCTGCTTGCGCTTCCGTTGGAGGAGCGGCTGAAGCGACGGATCGTCGATGGTGAGAAGAACGGTCTGGAGGCCGATCTGGACGCGGCGCTGGTCGAGCGG
>NZ_JBFAYA010000022.1:0-103818 GCF_040681095.1 Streptomyces sp. NPDC051909
CTGGGCTACCGCCCGTCCGCGGCGGCCCGCACGCTCCGTACGGGCAAGTCGGGACTCATCGGCCTGACCGTGACCACGTACGGGGATGAACCGCGCAGTGCGCGGGGGCCCACCCCTTCGCCCGGCCGGGGCCCGGGCGGGCAGGCACGCGCCTGCGGCGCGGCGGGGCGACAACCGCCGCGCGCGGCATCCCCGACGCCCGGAGGGGGCGCGCCTCACGCGATCGCGTGGAGCGCACCCCCTCCGGCGTTGAGACGTCGTCAGACGCCCACGGCGTCCAGGGCGTCGCCCTCCGCCTCGGCCGCGTCGGCCGCATCGCCGGCCGCCTCGGCGGCCTTGCCCGCCTTGGCCGCCTTCTTCAGCCGCCGGCGCTCCTTGCGGAGCTCCACCATCGCGTAGAGCGTCGGGACGAGCAGCAGGGTCAGCAGCGTCGAGGTGATCAGGCCGCCGATCACCACCACGGCCAGCGGCTGGGCGATGAAGCCGCCCTCGCCGGTGACGCCGAGCGCCATCGGGAGCAGGGCGAAGATCGTCGCCAGGGCGGTCATGAGGATCGGGCGCAGGCGGTGCCGGCCGCCCTCGATCACCGCTTCGACCACGCCCAGGCCCTGGGCCCGGTACTGGTTGATCAGGTCGATCAGGACGATCGCGTTGGTGACCACGATGCCGATGAGCATCAGCATGCCGATCATGGCCGGCACACCCATGGGCGTGCCGGTGGCGACCAGCAGACCGATCGCGCCGGTGGCCGCGAACGGGATGGAGACCAGCAGGATCAGCGGCTGGATCAGCGACCGGAAGGTCGCCACGAGCAGCATGAACACGATCGCGACGGCCGCGAGCATGGCCAGGCCCAGGTTCACGAAGGCGTCGGACTGGTCCTCGGAGACACCGCCGATGGTCGCGGTCGCGCCCGCCGGGAGGTCGATCTCCTTGAGCCTGGTCTGCAGCGCCGCGCTGACCGCGCCGGTGTTGTCGCCGGTCGGGGTGGCGGTGATGGTCGCCGCGCGGGCGCCGTCGATGCGGGTCTTGGAGACCGGGCCCGGCACCAGTTCGACGGTGGCGATGTCACCCAGCCTGACCGGGCCGATCGGCAGCGCCTTCAGCTCGTCCAGGGTGGTGGCCGGCTTCGCCGAGGTGAGGACGACGTCCCGCTCGGTGTCGTCGAGGATCGCCTTGCCCGCCGGGGTGCCGCGCACCGCCTGGCCGACGATCAGACCGAGGGTGGTGTCGTCGAAGCCGGCGTCGGCGGCCTTGTCGTTGGCGCGGACGGAGACCCGCGGGACCGACTGGGACAGGTCGCTCTGGACGTCCGTGACGTCCTTGAGGCCCTCGACGCCCTTCTTGACCGCGTCGGCGGCCTGCTTCAGGACATCGGCGTCGGCGGCCTTCACGACCACCTTGAGGTCCTGGTTGCTGAAGGCGTCGCCGCCCGCGATGGTGGTCTCGCCGATGCCGTCGAGCTTGCCGAGGGCGCTGTCGACGGCGTCACGGGTCTTCTCGTACGAGGCGGAGTCCTCCAGGGTCACCTGGTAGGTGGCCTGGTTGGTGCCGGTGCCGCCGCCGAAGGCCGCCATGAAGCCGGAGGAGCCGATGGTGACCTGGTAGTCCTTGATGCCCTCGGTGTCGGCGAGGACCTTCTCGACCTTCTTCGCGGCCTCGTCGGAGGCGGCCAGGCTCGTACCCGGCGGGAGCTCCTGCTTGATGCTGAGGAGCTTCTGCTCGCCCTGGTCGAAGAAGTTGGTCTTCAGCAGACCGCCCATGCCGAAGGTGACCACGAGGACCACCAGGGCGATGACGACGCTGGTGAGGCGGCGCCGGGTGGCGAAGCGCAGCACGGGGACGTAGGCGCGCTGCAGCCTGCTGCGGGCCTCCTTCTCCTCGGCCGCCCTGCGGGCCTCGTCCGGGTCCTCGGAGGTGCCCTTGGGGGCGCGCAGGAACCAGAACGACAGGACCGGGACCACGGTCAGCGAGACGAGCAGCGAGGCGAGCAGCGCGGCCGTGACGGTCAGCGAGAAGGAGCCGAAGAGCTCGCCGACGATGCCGCCGACCAGGCCGATCGGCAGGAAGACGGCGACGGTGGTGAGGGTCGAGGAGGTGACCGCGCCGGCCACCTCCTTGACCGCGGTGACGATCGCGGTCTGCCGCTCCTCGCCGTAGCCCAGGTGACGCTTGATGTTCTCCAGGACCACGATCGAGTCGTCGACGACCCGGCCGATGGCGATGGTGAGGGCGCCCAGGGTGAGCATGTTGAGCGAGAGGTCGCGGGTCCACAGCACGATCAGGGCGAGGACCACGGAGAGCGGGATGGAGACCGCGGTGACCAGGGTGGAGCGCAGCGAGGCCAGGAAGACCAGGATCACGAGGACGGCCATGACCAGGCCGAGCGCGCCCTCCGTGGTGAGGCCGGAGATGGACTTGGCGACGGCCGGGCCCTGGTCGGAGACCACGGTCAGCTGCGCGCCCGCGCCCAGGTCCTCGCGGAGCTTGGGCAGCTTGTCCTCGACGGCGTCGGAGATGGTGACGGCGCTGCCGTCCTTGTCCATGGTGACCACCACGGCGAGGCTGGGCTTGCCGTCGGTGCGGGTGATCGAGACCCGGCGGGCCTCCTCCTGCCGGACGGTGGCGACGTCGCCGAGGCGGACGGCCTTGCCCTTGGCGGGCTTGATCCGCAGGTCCTGGATCTGCTGGAGCGAGGAGTAGCCGCCGCCGACCTGGACGGTGCGGGTCATGCCGTCCTCGGTGAAGGCGCCGGCCGGCATGGTGCCGCCGCCGTTCCTGATCACCTCGGTGAGCTTCATGCCGGTCAGACCCGCCGCGGCGAGCTTCTTCTCGTCGGGGGTGACGGAGACCTGGAGCTCCTGGACGCCGTCGATGGTGACCTGGCCGACGCCGTCGACGTCCTTGAGGACGGGGACGACGGTCCGCTCCAGCTGGTCGGCGAGTGCCTGCGGGTCCTTGTCCGAGGAGACGGCGAGGACGACGGTCGGGATGTCGTCGGTGGAGCCCGCCACGACCTGCGGGTCGACCGAGTCCGGCAGCTGGGCGCGGGCCCGGTTCACGGCCTGCTGGACGTCGGCGACGAGCTGCTTGGTGCCCTCGTCCCCGTAGTCGAAGCTCGCCATGATGACGGCGCTGCCCTCGGAGGCGGTGGAGGTGACGCCCTTGACGCCGTCGACCGCCTTGAGGGCGTTCTCCAGCGGCTCGACGACCTGCTTCTCCACCACGTCGGGCGAGGCACCCTGGTACGGGGCGATGACCGAGACCATCGGGAACTCGATCGAGGGCAGCAACTGCTGCTTCAGCTGCGGGATCGCGATCGCTCCGAAGAGGAGCGCGACGAGGGACATCAGCCCGATCAGGGCCCGTTGGGCGAGGCTGAACCTGGACAGCCAGGACATGGATGGGGACTCGTTTCTGTGGCGTACGCGGCAGGTCTGCGGCGCATTCGGCAGGCACAGGGCACCGACGAGGGGTACCCGGCTACACCCTCCGCCATGGGAAGGGGCCGATTCCTCGGCCCCGGGTCCCAATTCCTTATGCCGCGTATACCGCGCCTGGAGTACGAGCCGCCACGGTGTCACTCCACCCTTGGGCGTACAAGGCCCGACTCGTAGGCCGTGACCACCAGCTGGGCCCGGTCCCGGGCGCCCAGCTTCGCCATGGTCCGGTTCACATGGGTCTTGACGGTGAGCGGGCTGACGTCGAGCCGCTCGGCGATCTCGTCGTTGGAGTGGCCGCCGCCCACCAGGACCAGCACCTCGCGCTCGCGGGCGGTGAGCGCGGACAGCCGCTCGGAGTACTTGGGGGCGTCGGCGCCGTCCGGGTCCGCGCCGCCGCCCTGGGCGAGGAAGGAGGCGATCAGGCCCTTGGTGGCGGCCGGGGAGAGCAGCGCCTCTCCGGCGTGCGCGACCCGGATGGCGCCGAGCAGCTCCTCCGGCTCCGCGCCCTTGCCGAGGAACCCGGAGGCCCCGGCGCGCAGCGACTGCACCACGTACTCGTCGACCTCGAAGGTGGTCAGCATGACGATCCGGACGCCGGCCAGCTCGGGATCGGCGGTGATCATGCGGGTGGCGGCGAGCCCGTCGGTGCCGGGCATGCGGATGTCCATGAGGACCACGTCCGCCTTGGTCGCGCGGGCCTGCGCCACCGCCTCGGCGCCGTCGGCGGCCTCGGCGACCACCTCCATGTCGGGCTCGGAGTCGACCAGGACCCGGAAGGCGCTGCGCAGCAGCGCCTGGTCGTCGGCCAGCAGTACCCGGATGGTCACGCGTCCCCCTCGCAGTCGGCCGGTACGGGCAGTATCGCCTGCACCCGGAAGCCGCCCCCGTAGCGGGGTGCCGCGGTGAGGGTGCCGCCGAGCGCGGTGACGCGCTCGCGCATGCCGACCAGGCCGTGCCCGCCGCCCGGCTCGGGCGCCGGGACGACCGCGGGCCCGTCGTCGAGGACGGTGACCTCCACGGTGCGGCCGACCCGGAGCACGCTCACCTCGGCCCGCGCCTCGGCCCCGGCGTGCTTGCGGACGTTGGTCAGCGCCTCCTGGATGATCCGGTACGCGGCGAGGTCGACGGCGGCCGGCAGGGCGGCGGCCCTGTCGGTGCGGGCCAGCTCGACCGGCAGGCCCGCGTTGCGGAAGGTGGCCAGCAGGTCGTCCAGGACGGCGAGACCCGACACCGGTTCGGTGGGCGCCTCCGGGTCGCCCGACTGACGCAGCAGGCCGACGGTGGCGCGCAGCTCGTCGAGGGCGGAGCGGGAGGCGGTGCGGACGTGCGCCAGGGCCTCCTTGGCCTGGTCGGGGCGCTTGTCCATGACGTGCGCGGCGACCCCGGCCTGCACGTTCACCAGGGCGATGTGGTGGGCGACGACGTCGTGCAGATCGCGGGCGATCCGCAGCCGCTCCTCGGCGACCCGCCGCCGGGCCTCCTCCTCGCGGCTGCGCTCGGCGCGCTCGGCCCGCTCCCGTATGGCGTCCACGAAGGCCCGCCGGCTGCGCACCGCGTCCCCGGCGGCCGCGGCCATCCCGGTCCAGGCGAAGACGCCCAGGTTCTCCTGCGCGTACCAGGGGGTGGGTCCGAAGACCATGGCGGCGAAGGTCAGCACGGCCATGGTGGCGAGGCCGAGCCGCCAGGTGGTGGGCCGGTCGGTGTGCGCGGCGACGGTGAAGAGCGAGACGACGGCGCCCATGGTGACCGGCGCCGGGCGCTGGTCGCCGATCAGCTCGACCAGGGCGAAGACGGTGGTGGCGGCGAGCACCGGGATGGGCCGGCGGCGCCGGAACACCAGGACGGCGGCGCCGAGCAGCATCAGCACGACACCGACCGCACTGGGCGTCCGGTCGCCGAAGGTGGGCCCGTCGGGGCTGCCGTGCGGGTCGGTGAAGGAGCCGCAGACCATGGCGGCGAGCACGGCGAGCGCGAGCCCCGCGTCGAAGGCAAGCGGGTGGGCGCGCAGCCGGTCCCGGGTCCGCGCGAGCGGGGTGCCGTGGGTCAGGGTGCCGTTGGTCGTCACAGCAGAAGACGGTACGGGGTCCGGACGCGGCGGTGCCCCATCCCTGTGCGGGGGACGGGGCACGGGCCGGGCCTGTCCGGCCCTGATCCGCCGGACAGGCCCGAGGCCTCAGCCGGGGATCAGGCCGTCGTCGGAGAGCAGCTTGCGCACCTCGTCGAGGGTCGCGTCAGGAGCCGGAAGGATCAGTTCGGAGGGTTCGAGGGCGTCGTCGGGGAGTGGGTCCCCGAGCTCCCTGACCTTGTCGAGCAGTGCGTGGAGCGTGCTGCGGAAGCCCGGGCCGTCGCCCGCCTCCATCTCCTCCAGGAGATCGTCGTCGAGCTTGTTGAGCTCCGCGTGGTGACTGTCCGCCAGCCTGAGCTGGCCCTCCCCCATGATCCGTACGATCATGACGTGCCGTCCTCCTGTCGAAGGGCTACTTCTCGAAGCGGGGCTGGGACTGCTGCTGGTTCTGGCCCTGGTTCTGGGCGGAGCCGTTGCCGCCCTCGATGGCCTGCTGCTGCGCCGACGGGCCGCCGGCCAGCTCGGCCTTCATCCGCTGGAGCTCCAGCTCCACGTCCGTACCGCCGGAGAGGCGGTCCAGCTCGGCCTGGATGTCGTCCTTGGCCAGGCCCGACTGGTCGTCGAGCGCGCCCGAGGCGAGCAGCTCGTCGATCGCGCCGGCCCGCGCCTGCAGCTGGGCGGTCTTGTCCTCGGCCCGCTGGATGGCCAGGCCGACGTCGCTCATCTCCTCCGAGATGCCGGAGAACGACTCGGCGATCCGGGTCTGCGCCTGGGCGGCCGTGTACGTCGCCTTGATCGTCTCCTTCTTGGTGCGGAAGGCGTCGACCTTGGCCTGCAGCCGCTGCGCCGCGAGGGTGAGCTTCTCCTCCTCGCCCTGCAGGGTCTGGTGCTGCACCTCCAGGTCGCTGACCTGCTGCTGCAGCGCGGCACGGCGGGACAGCGCCTCGCGCGCCAGGTCCTCGCGGCCGAGTGCGAGGGCCTTGCGGCCCTGGTCCTCCAGCTTGGACGACTGGCCCTGCAGCTGGTTCAGCTGCAGCTCAAGGCGCTTGCGGGAGGTCGCCACGTCGGCGACGCCGCGGCGCACCTTCTGTAGCAGCTCCAGCTGCTTCTGGTAGGAGTAATCGAGGGTCTCGCGCGGATCCTCGGCCCGGTCGAGGGCCTTGTTTGCCTTCGCGCGGAAGATCATCCCCATACGCTTCATCACACCGCTCATGGGCTTCGCGCGCCCCCTTCTGACGGACTCGGCTCCAGCACTCCAACAAGAACCACAGTACGGTTCCTCACTCCATTACCGCACTGTTCGGGGCCCGATGTGCTCCTCCCCAAGAACGAGTGGAGATCACCGGGCCTCCGGCCCAGGGAGTAGAGGGACACTGCGGGTCCCCGGAGCGAAGACGCGGGCCGTTAGCGGATCGTTCCCGCCCGCGCTGGGTCCCACACCCCGCACCACGTACCCTTGGCCTTGTGTTCCGTAGCCGTTCGAAGGATGAGAAGGCCCCCACCGACAAGGTGACGGCGGACCTCTCCAAGCAGCCCCGCGACCCCGAGGCCCCCAAGGGCCGCCCGACCCCGAAGCGGAGTGACGCGCAGTCCCAGCGCCGCCGTGCGCAGTCAGCGCCGCTGGACCGCAAGGAGGCCGCCAAGCGTCAGCGCGAGGCCCGCCGCGCGGACCTGACCCGCCAGCGCGAGGCGCTGAACAGCGGTGACGAGCGCTATCTGCCCGCCCGAGACAAGGGCCCGGTGCGGCGCTTCGTCCGTGACTTCGTCGACTCGCGCTTCGCGGTCGCCGAGTTCTTCCTGCCGATGGCCGTGGTCATCCTGGTCCTGTCGCTCTTCGGCAACACCAACCGCCAGCTGCAGAACATCTCGCTGCTGCTGTGGGCCGGTGTGATCGTGATGATCGTGATCGACTCGATCGGCATCTGGCTGCGCCTGAAGAAGCAGCTGAACGAGCGATTCCCGAACGAGTCGAAGCGCGGCGCGATCGCGTACGGCCTGATGCGCACGCTCCAGATGCGCCGCCTGCGGCTGCCCAAGCCGCAGGTCAAGCGCGGAGAGCGGCCCTGAGCGCGGACATTCCGGCCGCGGGTGAGGTGCTGCCGGTCGTGGGCACCTGGCCCGCCGAGCCCGGCGGGCTGCGCGACACCGTCCGCCAGGAGCTCATCGCTCGCCAGCTCGATGAGCAGATAGCCGCCCGCTACCCGGTGGGGCAGCGACTGCGCATCCTCGACGCGGGGATGGGCCAGGGCACCCAGGCCCTGCGGCTCGCCCGGGCCGGACACACGGTGACCGGCCTGGAGGCCGACCCCGAGCTGCTCCAGGCCGCCCGCGATTCGCTGGCGACCGAACCGGCCGGCATCCGCGAGCGGGTCCGGCTGATCCACGGCGACGGCCGCGAGACCGGGGTTCACTTCCTGCCCGGCAGCTTCGACGTCGTCCTCTGCCACGGTGTGCTGATGTACGCCGACGAGCCGGACGCGCTGCTCGCGGGCCTGGCCCGGATGCTGGCCCCCGGCGGCCTGCTGTCCCTGGTGGTACGGAACGCGGAGGCGCTGGCCATGCGGCCGGGCCTCGCCGGGGACTGGGCGGGCGCGCTCGCCGGTTTCGAGTCGGACGTCTACACCGACCGCGACGGCGTGAAGGGCCGGGCCGACCGGCTCGACGCCCTCACGACCACGCTGTCCGGGATCGCGGCCCCGCTGCACGCCTGGTACGGCGTGCGGGTCTTCACCGACGGCATCCCCGCGGAGACGGGCCTGCCGGCCGCCGCCGACCTCGAGCGGCTGCTCGCCGCCGAGGACCGGGCCGGGCGCACCGAGCCGTACCGCCGGATCGCGGGTCTGCTGCACCTCTGCGGGGTACGGGGCTGAGGCGGACGGGAGCGGGGGCCGTTCCGGTGGCCGGGTCCGGGACTGCATGATTTACGGCGCGGCCAGGTGCCGGAAGAGCCGGACGCCCTCGTCCCGCGCCACACATCACGCCTTACGCACCGGACCCGGCCCCCTGCACGTCCCCCGCTCCCGTTCATGGACAACCGCTGCCCGGTTCCCCTGCGGGACGAACGCCCACACGGAGTGGACGCGGGCGCTCTAGCCCTCCGCGTCCAGCGGCATCGGGCCGTAGATCTTCGCGCCGTCCTCCGACAGCGTCACCTGGTCCGCGCCGCCGTCCAGGAGGTCGCGCCAGTGCTCACCGATCCAGGACTCGGCGTCGCCCTGGGTGGTGAACTCCTCGGGGGTCACCACCGGCGTGACCTCGGTGCCGTCGGACTTCTCGAACCGCCACGTCCATGCCATGTCCGCCTCCGGTTGATCTTCCGGTTGATCGGTTTCCTGCCCGCAGCGTAGCCGGGCGCGCACCCCTCGCGGTGACGCGGGAGGATCTAGGCGTGGAACTGACTCTGCTCGGCACCGGCGCCCCCCTCGGACTGCCCCGCCCCGACTGCCCGTGCGCCGTGTGCGCGGTGTCCCGCGGCGAGCGGGCGCGGGCCGCGACCTCGCTGCTCGTGGACGGGGCCCTGCTGCTCGACCTGACGCCGGGCGCCGCGCTGGCCGCCGCCCGCTCGGGGCACTCCCTGGTGGGGGTGCGGCAGGTGCTGCTGACGCATCCGCACGACGGGCCGGCCGTGGAGGTGCCGGCGGGGCTGCCGACGGCGGGCCGGGTGCCGGACGGACGGGAGCTGACGCTGATCAGCGGGCACCGGGTGCGGGCGGTGGCGATGGACGCGCCGGGCACGGGCTACGAGGTGACGTCGGCGGACGGCGAGCGGTTGCTGTATCTGCCGCCGGGCGGCTCGCCGGCCGGTCTGATGGACGACCACCGCAGGCCGTACGACCTGGTGGTGGCGGACGTGACCGGGCGGCCGGACGCGCTGGCCCGGCTGCGGGCGACGGGCGCGGTGGGGCCGGCCACGGACGTGATCGCGGCGCATCTGGACCACGACGCCCCGGCCGGGGCCGAGCTGGACCGGCGGCTCGCGGCGGCGGGCGCTCGCGCGGTGCCGGACGGGACGACGCTGTATGTGGGCGAGTACCACGCGGTGCCGGACGTGCCGCGCCGCACGCTGGTGACGGGCGGGGCCAGGTCGGGCAAGTCCGTGGAGGCGGAGCGGCGTCTGGAGACCTTCCCGGAGGTCGTGTACGTGGCGACGGGCGGGACCCGCGAGGGCGACCCGGAGTGGGCCCACCGGGTGAGCCTGCACCGGGAGCGGCGGCCGGGCTCCTGGCGTACCGCGGAGACCACCGACCTCGTGCCGCTGCTGCGCGAGGAGGGTCCGCCGCTGCTGATCGACTGTCTGTCGCTGTGGCTGACGGACGCGATGGACGCGGTGGGCGCGTGGGACGACGAGCGGTGGGCGGACGGCGGCCGGGAGGCGCTGGCGGCGCGGGTCGCGGAGCTGGTGGCGGCGGTCCGGGAGACCTCGCGGACGATGGTGGCGGTGACCAACGAGGTGGGTTCGGGCGTGGTGCCGGCGACGGCCTCGGGCCGCCGTTTCCGGGACGAGCTGGGGCGGCTGAACGCGGCCTTCGGCGACGAGTGCGAGCAGGTGCTGATGGTGGTCGCGGGGCAGGCGCTCGTACTGCGTGGGTAGTCCCCGGGCCGCCGGGCCCGGCGCGCGGGTAGGGTGCGATCGACCGCGTGACAGACCCACGAACGCATGGACGTCCTAGGTGGAACCGACCTTGAACCTCGACGACTTCTCCGATCTGATCGAGCGCCCCGACGGGGGGATCCGGCACGAGGCCGAGGAGCGGCGGGCGCGCCTGGCCGTCCGGCCGGGGGCGCTCGGGCGGCTCGACGAGCTGGGCGAGTGGCTGTCGGCGGCGCAGGGCGCGGTGCCGGTGCGGCCGGTGGAGCAGCCGAAGGTGGTGCTGTTCGCGGGCGACCACGGGGTGGCGTCCCTGGAGGTGTCGGGGCGGGCCGCGGGCACGGCGCACGAGCTGGTGCGCGCGGTGCTCGACGGGTTGAGCCCGGTGGCGGTGCTCGCGCGGGCCCAGCAGGTGCCGGTGCGGGTGGTGGACGCGGGTCTGGACTGCGATCCGGAGCTGCTGCCGGCCGAGGTGACCCGGCATCGGATCCGGCGCGGGGCGGGCCGGATCGACGTCGAGGACGCGCTGACGGTCGAGGAGGCGCGGGCGGCATTGGCGCTCGGCATCGCGGTGGCCGACGAGGAGGCCGACTCGGGGACCGATCTGGTGGTGCTCGGGGATCTGAGTGTGGGGGGTACGACTCCGGCTTCGACGCTGATCGCCGCGCTGTGCGGGACGGACGCGTCCGTGGTGACGGGGCGCGGCGGGGCCGGGATCGACGACCTGGCGTGGATGCGCAAGTGCGCGGCGATCCGGGACGCGCTGCGCCGGGCGCGCCCGGTGCTCGGCGACCAGCTGGAGCTGCTCGCGACGGTCGGCGGCGCGGATCTGACGGCGATGACGGGGTTCCTGCTGCAGGCCTCGGTGCGCCGGATGCCGGTGGTCCTGGACGGTGTGGTGGGCGCGGCCTGTGCGCTGGTGGCGCAGCGGGCGGCGTTCCGGGCGCCGGACTGGTGGCTGGCGGGTCAGGTGAGCGGGGAGCCGGCGCAGGCGAAGGCGCTGGACCGGATGGCGCTCAACCCGCTGCTCGACCACGGCGTCACTGTGGGCGAGGGAACCGGGGCGTTGCTCGCTCTTCCCCTCGTCCGGGCCGCGGCCGCGCTGGCCGCGGAGCTGCCGGAGGTGACCACCACGGTGGCGGACGAGGAGAGCTGAGCCGGCGGATCACGGCACCGGGTGCGTACGGGCCGCCACGCGCGGCCGCTCGCATCCGGCGACCGGCCACGAGAAGCGACGCCCCATATGATCGCTTTTCATGGGAGAGGTCCGCTTGTCCAGCGAGGGAGCGCCCCAGGGTTCGGTGCGTTCGCGGCGCAGCGCCGCGTTCGCGGTCTGGTACCTGAGGGTCGTCACGTTCATCAATTTCCTGAGCGCCGTCTGGGTGTCGTTCGGCAATGACCTGCGCCGGCACAACGAGGACAACTACTTCACCCCGTACATGCTCACGGCCGGTTTCGCCTCCGGTGTGTTCACCCTCTTCCTGGCGATCACCATGCGCCGCCGCAAGCGGGCCGCGTGGATCCTGAACCTCGTGCTCAGCGGTCTCTTCCTGCTGCTCTTCGCGCTGGTGATGATCTTCCCGGAGATCCGGCAGCACGCCCAGAACTGGGTCTCGCTGGTGCTGACGGCGGCCTTCTTCACGGCGCTGCTGCTCGGCCGCAGGGAGTTCTACGCGAAGGGCGACCGCTCCAACCCGCTCCTCGCCACCGCCGTGGCGATCGGCGGCCTCCTCGTCACCTCGCTGCTGGCCGCCGGTCTTGTCACGGTCACCAACGAGTCCACCGGGCACTCCACCTTCCTGGAGCGCTGGCGGTACGGCGTGATGCGGCTCGTCACGCTGGCCGCCGACGACTCGCGGTTCGCCGGCATCGCCACCCCGGGCTGGGTGGACGTGGTCATCAACGTGATGTCCACGCTGCTGCTCTTCGCCGTGCTGTTCGCGGCGTTCCGTGCCCGGCGGGCGGTCGATCCGCTCACCGAGGAGGACGAGGACCGGCTGCGGACGCTGCTCGACAAGCAGGGCGACCGGGACTCGCTCGGCTACTTCGCGCTGCGCCGCGAGAAGAGCGTCATCTGGTCCCCGAGCGAGAAGGCGGCGATCGCCTACCGGGTGGTCGGCGGGGTGTCGCTGGCCTCCGGCGACCCGATCGGCGACCCGGAGGCCTGGCCGGGTGCCATCGAACCCTGGCTGGCCGAGGCCCGCGAGCACGGCTGGATCCCGGCCGTGATGGGCGCGAGCGAGGAGGCCGGCACGGTCTACGCCCGGCACGGTCTGGACGCCCTGGAGCTGGGCGACGAGGCGATCGTGGAGACCGGAGCCGGGGGGTCCGGGGGTGGTTCCCCCAGAGAGAGCTTCACGCTGGAGGGGCGGGCCATGCGGACCGTGCGGCAGGCCTACAACCGGGTCAAGCGGGCCGGGTACGAGGTCCGGATCCGGCGCCACGAGGACATCCCGGCCGACGAGATGGCCGTGCTGCTCGCCAAGGCGGACGACTGGCGCGACGGGGAGACCGAGCGCGGCTTCTCGATGGCCCTCGGACGGCTCGGCGACCCGCGGGACGGGCGCTGCGTGATGCTGGAGTGCACGGACGAGAAGGGCGAGCTGCGGGCGCTGCTCTCCTTCGTGCCGTGGGGCCAGAAGGGGCTCTCCCTGGACCTGATGCGCCGTGACCGGGACTCCGAGAACGGCCTGATGGAGTTCATGGTCATCGAACTGCTCCAGCGCGCGAAGGAGATCGGGATCACTCAGGTCTCGCTGAACTTCGCGATGTTCCGGTCCGTCTTCGAACGCGGCTCGAAGCTCGGGGCGGGACCCGTGCTGCGGATGTGGCGTTCGCTGCTCAGCTTCTTCTCCCGCTGGTGGCAGATCGAGTCGCTGTACCGCGCCAACGCCAAGTACCGACCGATCTGGGAGCCTCGATTCATGCTCTTCGAGAAGAGCGCCGACCTGCTGCGGATCGGTCTCGCCGCCGGCCGCGCCGAGGGCTTCCTGGAGGCCCCGGGCCTTCCGAAGTGGCTGCACCGCAAGCACCTGGAAGGCAGACGTTGATCCCTGCGCCGGTCCGGGCGTTCGCGCGCCGCGAGTGGGGCCCGCTGTTCGGCGCCGTACGCACGGCGCTGGTCACCCGTGGGTGGCGCGCGATCCCGATGACGCTGGCCGCCGTCTGTCTCACCTCGGTCTTCCAGATCGTGCAGAACCAGGACTGGGGCTACCAGCCGGTCCAGGACATCGGCTCGGTGCGGGCCGAGGACCCGCTGTTCCCGGCCCTGCTGCGGACCCCGCTGTCGCTGTTCGTGCCGGCGCTCGACCTGCCGGTGTGGGGCGCGCTCGCGCAGATCCTGCTGGTCTTCGGCATCGCCGAGATCTGCCTCGGCCGGGCGCGGACGCTGCTCCTGGCGTACGCGGCGACGCTCGCCGGCACCCTCTACGCCCGGGTCGGCATCGCGCTCGGTCCGGACAGCCCGCTGGGGCTGCCCGCCACCGACGCGCAGGTGGTGGACACCGGCCCGTCGGCCGCCGTGGTGGGGCTCGCGGTGTACGTCTGCTGGCACTACGGGGCCCGCTGGACCGGGGCCCTGGTGGTCGTCGCCATGGTGGTCGAGGTGATGATCAAGAACAACCTGGCGGGCAAGGAGCACCTGGCGGCGATCGCGGCCGTGCTCCTGGTGCTCGGCCTCCAGGAGTGGCGGAGGCGCCGGCGGGGTCAGCGCGAGGGCGTGGAGCCGCGGCCGGGGACCCGTTCCTGGAAGCCGCCGATCAGGTCCTGAGTCCGGCGGCGCACCTTCACCCAGCGCTTGTCGTGCCGGTACGTACGAATCCGGGAGCGGGCCCGGGCCCGGTGGCGGCGCGGGTAGAGCCGGCGGGACCACCACGAGCCGGGGCGGGCGAGGCGGACGGCGCCGACGATCGCGACGAACGGGATCAGGGTGCCGATCACGGCCATCCGGAACTTCCCCTTCACCAGGGTGACCAGAACGAAGAGGAAGTTGATCGCGAGGGTGAGGATGAAGGTCACCCGGTCCTGCCGCTCGTCCGACGTCATGTCGTTCACGCCGAGCGGCGAGAAGCCGGCGAGGGCGAGCAGCACCAGGGCGGCGGTGAGCACCACGACCTCGACGCTCTGCCGGCCGGCCTCCGACCAGTAGACGTCGTCGAGGTGCAGGATCAGCGCGAACTCGTCGAGGACCAGGCCCGCGCCGACCCCGAAGACCACGGCGAACACGCCCGCCCCGATGCCGTGCCGGTCGCTGGCCACCGCGCCGAAGCCGCCGAGCACGGTGAGCACGACGCCCGGCACGACGTGGTGGATGTGCAGCCCGCCGGCCGAGGAGACGTTGCGGAAGGGGCCCTTGCCGGCCCGGATGAGCCGGGTGATCATCCGGGTGACCAGGAAGGTCAGCACGAAGGAGGCCAGGGCGAGGAACAGCGGGAGCTTCCCGGGTTCGACGATGTTGCGGGAGAACCAGTGACCCATGCCACCCTCTGCCGATTGGTCAGTTTTCTTCCGTTCCCGCCCATTTAACCCTCCGCCCGGGGCACTACCCTTCCGCGGATGGACGGCCTGCGTTTCGCCTTCGGCACCCTCACCGTGCTCCCCGCCCGCGTCACCCGCTGGGACCGCGACGCGGCCCGCGCCGGGATGCTCTGCGCCCCGCTCGCGGGCCTGGTCGTCGGTCTGTTCGCGGCCGCGGCCGGTGGGGTGTTCCTGCTGCTCGGCACCGGTCCGCTGCTCGCCGCCGTCCTCACCGTCGCGGTCCCCGCCCTGCTGACCCGCGGCCTGCACCTCGACGGCCTCGCCGACACCGCCGACGGCCTCGGGAGCGCCAAGCCGCCCGAGGACGCGCTGCGCATCATGAAGCAGTCGGACATCGGCCCCTTCGGCGTCATCACGGTGGTCCTCACCCTGCTCGCCCAGGTCGCCGCGCTGTACGAGCTGTACGGCGAGGGCTGGGCGCACGGCACGGTGGCCGCCGCCCTCGCCGCGACCGTCGCCCGTCTCGCCCTCACCGGCGCCTCCCGCGAGGGCGTCCCCGCCGCCCGCCCCGAGGGCCTGGGCGCGGTCGTCGCCGCCACCGTCCCCGTACGCGCCGTCGCCCTGACCACCCTCGCGGTCCTCGCCCTCGCGGCGGCGAGCGGCGCGCTGTTCTCGCCCTGGGACGCGGTACGCCAGGCGCTGGCCGTCCTCGCCGCACTCGGGATGGCGGAGCTGCTGCTGCGGCGCTGTGTGCGCCGCTTCGGCGGTGTGACGGGCGACGTCTTCGGCGCGGTGGAGGAGACGGCGGCGACGGCGGCGCTGGTGGCACTGACCCTGGGGTGATCAAGCCGTGACCTGCGCGGAGGCAACCTTCCGGGGCCGCAGGGGGTCATGTGGGCATGATCAGACGCCTTGCCCGCAGGGGCGCGGTGCTCAGCGCCGCCGCCCTGTTCCTGACCGGCTGCTCCGGCGGCGCGGCCGACGCCGAGCCGAAGGCCGCGCCGCCGAAGCACCCCGTGTTCGACCAGAAGATCGACCGGCAGATGTTCCTGGCCCTGCGGGAGACGCAGGAGGCGGGCACCGCGGGCTTCACCCAGCGGCTGACGCTGGAGACGAAGAAGGGGAAGGCGGTCCAGACCGTCGAGGGGCGGCTCGACTTCGCGAGGAACACCGGCTCCGCGACGATCCGCTGGACGGTGCCCAAGCAGTACCCGGACGCGGCGAAGGACGTCATCCTCGGGCGGGCACCGGGGCGCAGCTACGCCGACGCCGTCGGACGGGTGGTCGTCGACGCGCAGAGCATCACCTACCAGGCCGGCTCCGCGGACTACTGGCTGCGCTACGCGTACGGCGACTACGACGCGAGCGCCAACACCCTCGACCTGCTGCGCGGCACCGAGGCACCGGTCGGCGGGACGCTCCTGGAAGCACTCGGCTCCGCCCGGGCGAAGAGCCGCCAGGGCCTCAACTACCGAGCGGAGGTGATCGTCGATCCCGTCTGGGAGATGCTCCCCGGCGAGCTCTCCGAGCAGTTGCTCTCCGAGCGCTACACCCCGGGGGTCACGAACGTGAAGGAGGTGCCGCTGACCGTCTCCCTCGACACCGAGGGCCGATTCAGCCGGGTGCGCGCCGACCTCTCCGGCATGCTCCGCAAGAAGGGCGGCCTGTTCTCCGATGCCACCGCCATGACACTGGAGCTCACCCTCGACGGGTACGGCAGGTCCCAGCCGGAGAGCCGGCCCAAGGGCCGGGTCCTGGAGGCCGCGAAGACGGTGCGGTCGATCCACCAGGTCAAGCCCGGGCGCTGCGTCGACTTCAGCACCGGCCGGCGCGAGGCCGACCTGGTCGCGGAGGTCCCGTGCGCCAAGCCGCACGACGGGCGTCTCTTCGCCCAGAAGACCTTCGGCGGAAGCGCCTATCCCGGGAAGTCCGCCGCCAGGTCACGGGCCCGGCAGGCCTGCCGCGACGCCTACCCCGGCGCGGCCGACAGCTGGACCTCCGACGCGGACAAGCAGGGCTCCTACTGGTTCATGTGGAGCTCGGAGTACGACTGGGAGCAGGACGGCAAGGGCCGCGTCAGCTGTTACGTCGTCACCGCCCGGGGCCAGGTCTAGGGCGTGTGTCGGAAGTAGCGTCGTCCGCCCGCAGGGCGGGCCGGGAGGCGTCCGGTGCGTGCGATCGCAAGGCGGAGGGTGGGGGCACCACCCGGGCCGCCAGGCCCAGGGGGAGAGAGCGCAGCGTGCTGCGCCGACGACTGACAACGCGGCGAGCGTGCGTGCAGGGCGCCTCCCGGCAGACGGGACTTTCGACACACGCCCTAGATCCGGGTCAGGTCTGGGGGCAGGGCCTGCGCCAAACCCCCAGGTCGTACCTCTTCAGCATCGAGCTCAGGCCGAGCTTCCGCGTGCCCGGGCAGAACTCCGAGAGCGGCAGCTCGTACTCGACGTGGAAGACCGCCTTCCCCGCCTTCACGAAGGGCACGAGCAGCTCGCACTCCTCGTACTCGGCGCACTGCTCGTCGACCGCGAAGTCGAAGTCGGGGAGCAGCTGCGGGATCTGGTCCAGGTCGTTCTTCAGGCCCACGGACATGCCCCGTTCGTGGGCGAGGCGGGCGATCAGGCGGTTGTAGGCCAGCTGGTCGGCGGCGGTGAGGGGGAAGCCGGTGCGGTTGGTGTAGCCGTCCATGTTGTCGGGCTCGACCGCGTCGAAGCCCTTGGCGCGGCACATGTCGAGGCGGGCCGCCATCAGCGGGGCCAGCAGGTCGGTGCGGCGGATGTCGAGCCAGCGCTCGCCGGGCCAGCCGTTGCTCCGTCCGAGCAGCTCCTCGGGGAACTGGTCGGCGTCCGGACGGAACTCCTCCCAGGCGCCGGTGGACAGGTAGCAGATCACCTTGCGGCCCCGGCGGTGCAGGTCGGCGACGGCCGAGGCGGGATGGTCGAAGCCGTCGATGTCGTACACCGGCACGTCGATCGTCGGGTCGAGGCGGCCGCTGAGCTGCCACTGCCAGGCGAGGCCGGGCGCCGGGCGCCACGGCTCGACCGCCTTGGGATCCGGACGGTCCGGGCGGTCCGGGCGGTCGGGGGCGGGTGGTGTGGTGCAGGCCGCGGCGAGCAGCAGCAGCGGGACGAACAGCACCAGCAGACGTCTCATCGGACCGGCTCCAGGGTGTGTGGCAGGGTTCCCCACGGGTGGGCGCCGGTGCCGGGCACCGCGCAGTGCACCGGGGTGGCGGGGCGGGCGTCGGACGGGGCCGCGTACACCAGGTGGCAGTAGTGATCGGCGACCGGCAGGTCCAGGTTCCGGTAGGCGTCCCAGGGCCCCTCGAAGGTGACGAGGAGGTCGGCCAGCGCCTCGTAGCCGGGGGCGGGGTGGGCTCCGTGGTTGAGGACCAGGGTGCGCGCGCCGGCCGCCCGGGCGGACACGGCGAGGCGCCGGTAGTGCGGCAGCGCGCCCGGCGCGGTCGGCACCTGGTCGAGGAAGGCCCCGTCGGCCCCGTACCAGTCGCGGTGCCGCACCAGGTCGGCGACCACCTCGTGGTGCGGGCGGCGCCCGTAGTCGGTGTCCGCGTAGCCGAGCACCCGTACCCCGGCGGCCCGGAGTCGCTCGGCGACGTCGCCGAAGGCCGGGTCGGGCGCGCCGCCCGCGCCGCTGGCGGGGTTGAGAACGACGCCGTAGAGGGAGGGCGCGGCCGCGAGGAGGGCGTCCCAGGCTTCGGGGCGGTCGGCGGGGTGCTCGTAGAACGGCACCAGGAGGGAGGAGTCGGGGGACGGGTTGAGGGAGGAGTTCACAGTCCGGCCCCTAGACGCGGTGGGCGGTCGGTCGTACCAGCAGAACACAGGTGAGCACGCACAGCGCGGCGGCCGCGGCGCCCGCCGCGAGCGGGCCGGCGGCCGGGGCGAACGCCTGGGCGAGGCCCTGCGCGGCGGCCGCGAGCAGGCACACCACGGCCGCCTTCGCCACCCCGCCGAAGGCCTGGAGCAGCAGCCCCAGCCACAGCACCGCGCCGACCAGGAGCAGCGAGGCGATCCGGGGTGCGGTGACGGCGGCGGCGCCGGGCCACAGCAGCGCGGCGGCGGTGGTGAGGACGAGCAGCACGGCGAGGTAGCCGCCGAGGCAGCGGGCGAGCGTGCCGGTGACGGCGCGCCGGAACTCGTCGGCCGTGGTGAGCAGCCGCAGCCGGGCGAGGCCGGCGGCGCGGAAGCGGTGGAGCAGCCATTCGGCCGGGCCCATGGAGAGGGTGAGGGCGATGACCGCGTCGGCCCCCGCGTACAGCACGAGGAGTCCGCTGCCGAGGCCGAACAGGCCGTACGGGAGGGAGCGCGCGAGCGGCGGCCCGCCACGGCCCCGGGCGAGCCCGCCGGGGCCTCGCGTACTCCACAGGACGAGCGCGGCGAAGCCGGTGGTGGCGGCGAGCGAGAGCAGCAGCAGCGCCACCCGCAGCGGTTCCGGCAGGTCGTGGCGGAAGGCGGGCACCGCGCCCGCGAGGGGTGAGAGGGCGACGAGCAGGGCACGTTCGCGGCCGAGGACGAGCAGCACGGTCGCGGCAGCCAGGTAGAGCGCCTGCCCGGCGCCGAACAGGGCGGCGGGCCGCTCCCCCGGTCCGGCGGCGGCCACCGCGACGGCCGCCCCGGCGAGCGCGCCGGCCGGGGCGCCGGTGACCAGGGCCCGGACGGCGGCGGCCCGGTCGCCGAGCCCCAGCCAGGTGTAGGCGCGGTGGGCGAGGGCCTGGTTCCACACCCACCCGGTGACGGCCCCGGCGAACAGCGGCACGGTGCCGGGCGGCAGCCCGTACCGCCCGGGTCCGGAGAGCAGCGGCGCGCCGAGCACGTACGCGAGTCCGGGCAGCGCGAACACCAGACCGCGCAGCAGACAGCCGGCGAGCCCGGTGTGCCAGGGTCCGGCGGCGGGCGGCTCGGGCGCGGGGTGGCGGCGCTCGGTGCGGGCGTAGAGGTCCTCGGCGAGCGCGAAGGAGTCGGCGCGCCCGTAGACCAGCCGGATGTGATCGTCCGTCATGCCGTCCGACTCCAGGATCGCGGCTATCTCGTCCGGGTGGACAGCCGTGGCGGCGAGGGCGTCGAGCCGGTCGGCGAGTTCGTCGAGGGGGTCGGCGGCGAGGTGTCCCGGGGACGGCGGGGCGTGGCTTCCCCGCGGGGCGTCCGTCGCCCGCTGGCGGGGGATCTGCGGCAGGCCGTCCCGCGTCGCGCCCGGTTTCAGCCAGAGTGAGCCGCTCATGCGAGGGCACCTCCGCGGAGCAGTTCGGCTCGCCAGGGGTCGGTGAGGCGGACCGTCCAGTCGAGCGGGTCCTTCGGCTCGGTGGTGGGGCGGCCGGCGAGTTCGAGGTAGATGCGGCGGAACCCGTCGACCGAGCGGTGCAGGGTGAAGCGGTCGACGACCCGCTGTCGGGCCCGGTGGGCGAGGTCGGCCCTCCTCGTGCCGTCGCGCAGCAACTCGCTGACGGCGGCGGCCATCACGGCCGGTTCGCGGGGCGGGACGACGAGGCCGGTGTCGCCGACGGCCTCACGGACGCCGCCGACGTCCGTGGAGACGGTGGCCCGGCCGCAGGACATCGCCTCGATGAGGGAGAAGGGGAAGCCCTCGCTGATGGAGGAGAGCATGACGACGTTGCCCGCCGCGTAGGCGCCGGCGACGTCCGACGTGCGGCCTTCGAAGACGACGCCGTCGGTGACGCCGAGTTCGGCGGCGAGCTTCTCCAGGCGGGTGCGGTAGTCCTCGTTGCCGGCCGGCACCGGGCCGAACAACCGCAGCCGCAGCTCGGGGAGTTCGGCGCGGCAGATGGCGTACGCCCGGAGCAGGGTCTCCAGGTCCTTGATGGGGTCGACCCGGCCGACCCAGCTGAGGGTGGGGGTCTCGGGCTCGGGGCCGGCCCAGGGGAAGGCGGCGGGGTCGACGCCGTTGTAGACGGTGCGGATGCGGTCGGCGGGGGCGCCGCCGCGCTCCTCCCAGCGCCGGTTGTACTGGTTGCACGGGGTGATGAGGTCGGCCTTGCGGTAGCCGAGCGTGTTGAGCTCCCGGTAGAAGCCGAGGAGCAGGGCCTTGACGGGGAACCGCTGGGCCTCGGTGCGGTAGCCGAGGTAGCGCTCGCGCAGGTAGATGCCGTGTTCGGTGAGCAGGAAGGGGACCCCTTCGAAGTGCTGGGCGGCGAGCGCCGGCAGCGTGGCGAGCCCGCTGGACACGGCGTGCGCGACCCGGTCGCCGGATATCCGGGCGGCGAGCGGGCGCAGGGCGTGTTCGAGCAGGTCGGTGGCGGTGAGGGCGTCGTGGACGGTGGGCCGGGCCGCGGCCGTCGGCAGGTGCGGCATGGACCAGATCCACATCAGGGAGCGGAGCACCCGCTCGGTGCGCAGGGCGGCGGTGAGTCCGCCGGCCCGGGCGAGGGCGGCGAGCTCGTACAGCGCCTCGCCGAAGTCGTGACCGGCGGCGGGGTCGAGGATCGCGAGCAGGAAGCGCTCGTAGGTGTCGAGGAAGCGGCGGCCGGCCCGGCCGCGCGGGGCCGCCCGGGCCCGCTCCGGGGCGGGGCCCCAGAGCGGGAAGGCGGTGTGGGCGGTGAGGTTCGGCGGCAGTTCCCAGGTGACGGGCTCGCGGCCGCTGCCGGTGAGCGCGAGGACGTGGAAGTCGACCTCGGGCATGCCCCGGATCAGCTGGTCGCACCAGGTGCTGACGCCGCCGTGGACATGTGGATAGGTGCCTTCGGTGAGCATGGTGACGTGACGGCCACTGCTCGGCATGTGCGTTCCCCCGGAGCGCGCGGTTCTCGGACGGCTGGTCAGGTGGTCGTGCGGGGCCGGTCAGGCGGTCGGGAGCCTGAGGGTGACGGCGCTCTGGAGCGGTTCGGGCGTGGTCCAGGCCGACCGGGTGCCGGCGTAGGCGGCGCCGAACACGGCCGTGCCGAGGAGGAGTTGCTTGCGGGTGCCCTCGGGGGCGGTGAGCGGGACGGCGACGCCGGAGGGGGCCTTGACGGTGACGGTGTCGCCGATCCGGTAGGCGGTGACCTGGCCGGCGCCGAGCGCACGGTTCCAGGCGGCGCGGCGGTCGAGCTCGGTGCCGGTCTCCTTCTGGCTCGGGTTCACCAGCGGGGTGTTGTCGGCGTACAGCGCGCGGTGGTCGGCGAGGACCCGGTCGAGGACGGGGTAGAGCAGGCGTTCCTCGGCGAGGTTGGACTGGTGGACGTAGTGCGGCCGGGGGTCGTTGCCCATGACGTGGGCGAGGGCGGTGCGGGCCTCCTGCGGCACGATGTGGTTCGCGTAGCCGGTGGCGGTGTCGAGCGGGGCGGGCAGGCAGGTGGAGGCCGGGTTGTCCTCGCACAGGCCGCTGCCGCCGTCGGCGCGGGAGGTGTAGATCCAGTTGTACTCGTCGGCCATCTCCGCGGCGGTGCCCACGTTGTAGTACACGTTCATCGGGTGGCGGGGCACGGTCTTCGCGGCGCCGTAACCGGTGCCGACGGTGCGCTGGGCCGGTTCGCGGGAGTTGTCGCTCGCCGTCCACTTCACGCCGTTGTCGGCGAGCGCGGCGGCCAGGTTGGGGTTGTCGGCGGGCTGCTGGGGCAGGGTCTTCAGACCGGAGTGCTCTCCGGTGACGAGCTCGGTGCGGTCGACGGAGACGCCCTTGCCGGTGGCCCAGTTCAGGTTGTCGCGGATCTGCGCGGAGATCTCGGCCCGGGTGACCCACTTCGTCGTCCCGGTGGCGTCCCTGGCGCAGCTCCACGGGACGGTCGTGGCGTCCTGGACGCAGCCGAGGAAGGGGTGGGTGTAGGTGTGGTTGATCCAGCGGTACTGGGCGCGGTCGGCGACGAGGCGCGCGGCGAGCGGGTCGGTGCCGCCGTGCTCGGTCTTCCACTGCTCGCCCTGGCCGCCGTTGTAGACCAGGTCGAGCCGGAAGCCGGAGGCCTTCTGCCAGGCGGCGGCGTAGACGGCGTCGGCGGCGGTCATGCGGACCGGGTTGTCGCCGGCCTCGCCGTCGCCGCCGGGGCAGTCGAGGTCGCCGGGGGTGCAGTCGCGGGCGGTGTCCCAGCGGGCGTCGGGGGCGAGGACGTCGTCGACGTGCACGGCGAGGTAGTCGCGGGACCGGCCGAGGTGGACGCCCTGGGTGAGCCACTCGACGATGCCGCGGGCGAGCGCCCGGTACTGCCGCTGGTGGCGGTTGTAGGCGAAGGTGACGACGAGTTCGCGGCGCCCGTCGTGGGCGTACTCGCCGATCAGGCTGATGCGTCCGCCGTCGGCGGCCGGCATGTCGAGGAAGCTGGTGTAGCCGGCCCGGGGGCGGCCCGCGTAGCCGTAGCTCTCGGAGACGTCCGGGTCGTTGTCCTCGAAGACCACCGGTCCGCGCAGGTCGCGGAAGGGCCCGGCCTGGCCGGCCGGGGTGACGTGGCCGGTGGCGCCGTCGAGGACGCCGGACCAGCCGCCGTCGCTGGTGTAGTCGAGGCCGACGCCGGGGTGGGCCCAGGTGTAGGCGTCGACCTGGGGGATGCCGAAGCCCTGCTCGTACGCGACGAGGACGGCCTGCTCGGCGGAGTCGGGGCCGAAGACGGACTCGTGCGGCAGGACCACGCCCTGGTACCTGGCGCGCGGCCGGCCGGTCGCGCTGTCGGAGGGTTCGCTCAGGAAGGCGGCGGTGAGCACGGGGCGGCCGGGGTCGTTCAGGTCGAGGGTGCGGTACGGGACGCCGGAGCCCTCCAGCTCGGCGGTGATCGCGTCCACCGCGCTGCCGCCGTCGTCGACGACGAGCACGGTCAGGTCGATCCGCGGGACCGGCGTGGCCGCCGCGGCCGACTGCGCGGACGGCACGACGGTGGCGAGCAGCCCGGCCGCGGCGAGGGCGGCGAGCCGGGCGGTACGGGGAGCGCGCGCGGTACGGGGCGTGCGCGCCGCACGGGAAGCGCGGACGGCGCGGTCGGTGCGGGCGGCGGCGCCGGTTCTGGGCGTGCGGGAGCGGCCGGAATCCATCGGTGGGTGTCCCCCCTCGGCAGGGCCGCGGGGGCCGCGGACCTGTGGAGATGCGTCAGATGGGCGAAGGGCGGTGTGTCGCCCTTGCCTGATTGAGGCGAGTGTGAAACGCGACCGGCCGGACCGGGCGTCAAACCCGACAGAGACACCACGGATGAGTGAATCACCACCGCCGTGAACGAAAACGGCGAGCGAGCGTAGGCTCATTACCGGCGCTCATCGGGCCGAAATACGATGCGGCGGGCACGGTCGGCCCACCCCTCGACCGCCACAGCACTCAATGGAAGCGAGAATTCACCACCGTGACTGCTCTCACTCTCAGCACCGCCGGAGCGGCGACGCTGCGCGCCGACGCGGTCGTCGTCGGCGTCGCGAAGTCCGGTAAGACGCTGGTCGTCGCCCCGGGCGCCGAGGTCGTCGACCAGGCCTTCGACGGTGGCCTGGCCGCCGTCCTGGAGACCCTGGGCGCCTCGGGCGCCGAGGGTGAGGCGACCAAGCTGCCCTCCCCCGCCGGCCTGAAGGCCCCCGTCGTGCTCGCCGTCGGCCTGGGTGCCGCGCCCGAGGACGGCGAGGCCTATGGCACCGAGGCGCTGCGCCGGGCCGCGGGCACCGCCGCCCGCGCGCTGACCGGCTCGAAGAAGGCCGCCTTCGCCCTGCCCGTCGCCGATGCCGAGGCCGCCGCCGCCATCGCCGAGGGCGCCCTGCTCGGCGCGTACGCCTACACCGCCTACCAGGAGAACGCCAACGGTGGCAGGAAGCCGCTGGCCGAGGTCGCCCTGCTCGGCGCCAAGCCCCGCGACAAGGCCCACAAGGCCGCCGCGGAGCGCGCGATCGCCGTCGCGGAGGAGATGAACCGCGCCCGCGACCTCATCAACCAGCCGCCGAACGACCTGACCCCGGCCGCGTTCGCCGCCGCCGCGCAGGCCGCCGGCAAGGAGCACGGCCTCAAGGTGCAGGTGCTCGACGAGAAGGCGCTCGCCAAGGGCGGCTACGGCGGCATCCTGGGCGTCGGCTCCGGCTCGGTGAACCCGCCGCGCCTGGTCCGGGTCGCCTACACCCACCCGAAGGCGGAGAAGACCCTCGCCCTGGTCGGCAAGGGCATCACCTACGACTCGGGCGGCATCTCCCTGAAGCCGGCCGGCCACAACGAGACGATGAAGTGCGACATGAGCGGCGCGGCCGCCGTGTTCGCCTCCGTCGTCGCCGCGGCCCGCCTCGGCCTCGCCGTCAACGTCACCGGCTGGCTCGCCCTGGCCGAGAACATGCCGTCCGGCTCCGCCACCCGCCCGGGCGACGTGCTGCGCATGTACAGCGGCAAGACCGTCGAGGTCCTGAACACGGACGCCGAGGGCCGCCTGGTCCTGGCCGACGCGCTGACCAAGGCCTCCGAGGAGCGCCCGGACGCGATCGTCGACGTGGCCACCCTGACCGGTGCCATGGTCCTGGCGCTCGGCAACCGCACCTTCGCGATCATGGCCAACGACGACGACTACCGCTCCGCGCTGCACGAGATCGCGGACGAGGTCGGCGAGCAGTCCTGGCCGATGCCGATGCCGGCGGACCTGCGCAAGGCGATGGACTCCCCGATCGCCGACATCTCCAACATGGGCGAGCGGATGGGCGGCGGCCTGGTGGCCGGTCTGTTCCTGAAGGAGTTCGTGGGCGAGGGCATCACCTGGGCCCACCTGGACATCGCGGGCCCGGCCTTCCACGAGGGCGCCCCCTACGGCTACACCCCGAAGGGCGGCACCGGCTCCTCGGTGCGCACCCTGGTGCGGCTGGCCGAGCGGACGGCCGACGGCGAGCTGTGATCCGTATGTGATCCGTCACCCGGGGCGGCGGGCGGTCTCGGCTCCCGTACAAGGCCGTCCGCCCCATGGGCCGGCGAGCGAACCGAAGGGCGCGCCGGGGGAACAGTCCCGAGCGCGCGCAGTCCCCGAGGAACGAGGGGGCGAGCACGTACGGGGCTGTGAGCCCGGCTGAAAGCGCCCGGAGGTGAGCCGAGCCTCGAAAAGGGGACCATCCGCCGTCTCAGAGCGCGGCCCCGCGTCCCGCCGTGCGGCAACAAGTGCGAAGATGGGTTCTCGGCAGGACAGGGCCCTCACCACAGGGCCGACGAATATGCGGCCGGACCACCGGAGCCGCCGCCCCGTCAGCGAAGACGGGCGACGAGCGCACATGCATGGAGGACGTGACGTGGCGAACGACGCCAGCACCGTTTTCGACCTAGTGATCCTCGGCGGCGGTAGCGGCGGTTACGCCGCCGCGCTCCGTGGAGCGCAGCTGGGCCTGGACGTCGCACTGATCGAGAAGAACAAGCTCGGCGGCACCTGCCTGCACAACGGCTGCATCCCGACGAAGGCCCTGCTCCACGCCGGCGAGGTCGCCGACCAGGCGCGCGAGGCGGAGCAGTTCGGTGTCAAGGCCTCCTTCGAGGGCATCGACATCAAGGCCGTGCACAAGTACAAGGACGACGTGATCTCGGGCCTCTACAAGGGTCTGCAGGGTCTCGTCGCCTCCCGCAAGGTGACCTACATCGAGGGCACCGGTCACCTGTCCTCCCCGACCTCCGTCGACGTCGACGGCCGCCGGGTCGAGGGCCGTCACGTCCTCCTCGCCACCGGTTCCGTGCCGAAGTCCCTGCCGGGTCTGGAGATCGACGGCAACCGGATCATCTCCTCGGACCACGCGCTGACCCTGGACCGGGTCCCGGAGTCCGCGATCATCCTCGGCGGCGGTGTCATCGGCGTCGAGTTCGCCTCGGCGTGGAAGTCCTTCGGCACCGACGTCACGGTGGTCGAGGGCCTGAAGCACCTCGTCCCGGTCGAGGACGAGAACAGCTCCAAGCTGCTCGAGCGCGCCTTCCGCAAGCGCGGCATCAAGTTCAACCTGGGCACCTTCTTCCAGTCGGCCGAGTACACCGAGACCGGTGTGAAGGTCACCCTGGCGGACGGCAAGACCTTCGAGGCCGAGGTGCTGCTCGTCGCCATCGGCCGCGGCCCGGTCTCGGCCGGTCTCGGTTACGAGGAGCAGGGCGTCGCGATGGACCGCGGCTACGTCCTGGTCGACGAGTACATGCGCACCAACGTGCCGACGATCTCGGCGGTCGGTGACCTGGTCCCGACCCTGCAGCTCGCGCACGTCGGCTTCGCCGAGGGCATCCTGGTCGCGGAGCGGCTCGCCGGTCTGAAGCCCGTCCCGGTCGACTACGACGGCGTGCCGCGGGTGACGTACTGCCACCCGGAGGTCGCCTCCGTCGGCATCACCGAGGCCAAGGCCAAGGAGATCTACGGCGCGGACAAGGTCGTCGCCCTGAAGTACAACCTCGCGGGCAACGGCAAGAGCAAGATCCTCAAGACCGCGGGCGAGATCAAGCTCGTCCAGGTCAAGGACGGTGCCGTGGTCGGCGTCCACATGGTCGGTGACCGCATGGGCGAGCAGGTCGGCGAGGCGCAGCTGATCTACAACTGGGAGGCGCTGCCGGCCGAGGTCGCGCAGCTGATCCACGCCCACCCGACGCAGAACGAGGCGCTCGGCGAGGCCCACCTGGCCCTGGCCGGCAAGCCTCTGCACTCCCACGACTGACGCTCACGTCATCACAGGGCGCGACGACCACTTTCCGCAATTCGTTAGGAGCAACTGAAACCATGTCGGTTTCCGTAACCCTGCCGGCGCTCGGCGAGAGCGTCACCGAGGGCACCGTCACCCGCTGGCTCAAGGCCGAGGGTGAGCGTGTCGAGGCCGACGAGCCGCTGCTCGAGGTCTCGACCGACAAGGTCGACACCGAAATCCCCGCCCCCGCCTCGGGCATCCTGGCCTCCATCAAGGTCGCCGAGGACGAGACGGTCGAGGTCGGCGCCGAGCTGGCCATCATCGACGACGGCTCCGGCGCCCCGGCCGCCGCCCCGGCCCCGGCCGCCGAGGCCGCTCCGGCTCCGGTCGCCGCCCCGGCTCCGGTCGCCGAGGCCCCGGCCGCTCCGGCCCCCGTGGCCGAGGCTCCGGCCGCCGCCCCGGCCGGTGGCGCCACCGGTACGGACGTCGTGCTGCCCGCCCTGGGCGAGTCCGTCACCGAGGGCACCGTGACCCGCTGGCTGAAGTCGGTCGGCGAGACCGTCGAGGCCGACGAGCCGCTGCTCGAGGTCTCCACGGACAAGGTCGACACCGAGATCCCCGCCCCCGCCTCCGGCGTTCTCCTGGAGATCGTCGTCGGCGAGGACGAGACCGCCGAGGTCGGCGCCAAGCTGGCCGTCATCGGCGCCGCGGGCGCCGCCCCGGCCGCTGCCCCGGCTCCGGCCGCCCCGGCCCCCGCCGCCGCCCCGGCCCCGGCTCCGGCCGCCCCCGCCGCTCCGGCTCCGGCCCCCGCGCCGGTGGCCCCGGCCGCGCCGGTCGCCGCTCCGGCTCCGGTCGCCCCGGCCGCCCCCGTGGCCGCCCCGGCCCCGGTCGCGCCTGCCGCTCCCGCCGTCGCCCCGGCCGCCCCGGAGGACGAGGGCGCCTACGTGACGCCGCTGGTCCGCAAGCTCGCCTCCGAGCACGGCGTGGCCCTGGCGTCCGTCAAGGGCTCCGGCGTCGGCGGCCGTATCCGCAAGCAGGACGTCCTCGCGGCCGCCGAGGCCAAGAAGGCCGCCGCTGCCGCTCCCGTCGCCGCCCCGGCCGCCGCCGCGCCGAAGACCCCCGCCCTGGAGGTCTCCCCGCTGCGTGGTCAGACGGTCAAGATGACCCGCATGCGCAAGGTCATCGGCGACAACATGATGAAGGCGCTGCACGGCCAGGCCCAGCTGTCCTCGGTCGTCGAGGTCGACATCACCAAGCTGATGAAGCTGCGCGGCCTCGCCAAGGACGCGTTCGCGGCCCGCGAGGGCGTCAAGCTCTCCCCGATGCCGTTCTTCGTCAAGGCGGCGGCCCAGGCGCTGAAGGCCCACCCGGTCATCAACGCCCGGATCAACGAGGACGAGGGCACGATCACCTACTTCGACACCGAGAACATCGGTATCGCGGTGGACTCCGAGAAGGGCCTGATGACCCCGGTCATCAAGGGTGCGGGCGACCTGAACATCGCCGGCATCTCCAAGGCCACGGCCGAGCTGGCCGGCAAGGTCCGCGGCAACAAGATCACCCCGGACGAGCTGGCGGGCGCGACCTTCACGATCTCCAACACGGGTTCGCGCGGCGCGCTGTTCGACACCATCATCGTTCCGCCGAACCAGGTCGCCATCCTGGGCATCGGCGCCACGGTGAAGCGTCCGGCCGTGATCGAGACCGCCGAGGGCACCGTCATCGGCGTGCGTGACATGACCTACCTGACGCTCTCCTACGACCACCGTCTGGTGGACGGCGCCGACGCCGCCCGCTACCTGGTGGCCGTGAAGGCGATCCTGGAGGCCGGCGAGTTCGAGGTCGACCTCGGCCTCTGAGGCTGCTGGGGCCGCTGAGGCTACTGGCGAGTAAGAGGCGCGTGCACCGCAACGTAACGAGCCTCACCTGCGGCGCCCCCGTCCGGATGTGTTTCCGGGCGGGGGCGCCGCCGTATTGTCTAGGTGTCAAGAACTCCCGGAGGAGCCGCTTCATGACCGTCCCCGTCGTCCACTCGCTGCGCGAGCAGATCCGCGAGCACATCGTGGAGGGGATCGTCAGCGGCCGCTGGAAGCCGGGCGAGCGCATCGTGGAACGCCGGATCGCGACCGAGCTGGAGGTCTCCCAGACCCCGGTCCGCGAGGCGCTGCGCGAGCTGGAGTCGCTGCGGCTGATCGAGTCGGCGCCGAACAAGGGCGTCCGGGTACGCAATCTGACCGCCGCGGACCTGGAGGAGAGCTACCCGGTCCGGGCCGGTCTGGAGCAGATCGCGGCGGAGCTGGCGGCCGGCCGGCTCGCGGCGGACTGCTCGACCCTGGAGCCGCACGTGGCGGCGCTGTACGAGGCGGACGCCGCCTCCGACGGCACGGCGCAGGTGCGGCACACGGTGGCCTTCCACCGGGAGCTGGTGCGGGCGGCCGGGAACGGCGTGCTCCTGCACACCTGGGAGGGCCTGGGCATCGAGGTCTTCACGGCCCTGTCGATCCGCTGGCTGGGCACGGTCCAGAAGTCGTACGCCGAGGAGCACCAGGAGCTGGTGGAGGCCTTCCGGCGGGGCGACCCGAACATCGGGGCGCTGGTGAAGGCGCATGTGCTGGGGTGCGCGCCGCGCGCCTGACCGCACGCCCTCGCACGAGGCGCTGACGAGCGGGTCCACCTTCGGGCGGGCCCGCTCATTCGTGCGTACGGGACCTCATTCCGTGACCCCACCTGCGAAAACAAGGCACCGGGTGCCCATTTTGGCGGCACCCTGTGCCGACTTTGGTGCTCCGGGCATCTTTTTCTTGACGAAGCTTTGATCGATCATCGATCGCCGGTTTACAGTCTTCGGCGGGCCGTCACCCGGCCCTTCGCCCTGTCCTGCCAGACAAGGCCTCTTTGTCTCCACCCCCATCTGTCCGGAAGGCGGCGATCATGACCGATCCCGTAGGCAAGATTCCGAGCGAGCTCGACCAGCTCCCGGACCGTGACACCGAGGAGACCGCCGAGTGGGCGGCCTCCCTCGACGCCGTCACCGAGGCCGCCGGCCCCCACCGGGCCGCCTACCTGATGCGCCGCACGCTCCAGCACGCCGAGGGCGCGGGCCTGGCCCTGCCCAAGCTGCTGGAGACGGACTACCTCAACACCATCCCCACCTCCGCCGAGCCGGTCATCGGCGATTTCGGCGGAGACGAGGAGCTGGAGCGGAAGATCACCGCGTGGAACCGCTGGAACGCGGCCGCGATGGTCACCCGCGGCTCCAAGCACGGC
Organism: Streptomyces sp. NPDC051909; assembly: GCF_040681095.1. Classification (NCBI taxonomy): domain Bacteria; kingdom Bacillati; phylum Actinomycetota; class Actinomycetes; order Kitasatosporales; family Streptomycetaceae; genus Streptomyces; species Streptomyces sp. NPDC051909. Next base: position 30,352 of record NZ_JBFAYA010000022.1, read on the forward strand.
GTCGGCGGCCACATCGCGACCTTCGCGTCCGCGGCCTGGCTGTACGAGACCGGCTTCAACCACTTCTTCAAGGGCAAGGAGTCCGGCGACGCCGCCGGCTCCGGCGACCAGCTCTACATCCAGGGCCACGCCTCCCCCGGCATCTACGCCCGCGCGTTCCTCGACGGGCGGCTGAACGAGGCGCACCTCGACAACTTCCGGCAGGAGGCCGGCGGCAACGGCCTGCCCTCCTACCCGCACCCGCGGCGCCTCCCCTGGCTGTGGGAGTTCCCCACCGTCTCCATGGGTCTCGGCCCGCTCTCCGCGATCTACCAGGCGCGCTTCAACCGCTACCTGACCAACCGCGGCATCAAGGACGTCTCCTCCTCGCACGTCTGGGCCTTCCTGGGCGACGGCGAGATGGACGAGCCCGAGTCGACGGCGGCCCTCGCACTGGCGGCCCGCGAGGGTCTGGACAACCTGACCTTCGTCATCAACTGCAACCTGCAGCGCCTCGACGGCCCGGTCCGCGCCAACTTCAAGATCGTGCAGGAGCTGGAGGCGCAGTTCCGCGGCGCCGGCTGGAACGTCGTGAAGACCCTGTGGGGCAACGCCTGGGACGAGCTGTTCGCGCTCGACACCACCGGCGCCCTGGTCCGCCGCCTCCGCGAGGTCCCGGACGCGCAGGTCCAGACGTACCAGACCCGTGACGCCGCCTACATCCGCCAGGACTTCTTCGGCAAGGACCCGGCGCTCGTCGCGATGGCGCAGCTGCTCTCCGACGACAAGATCCTCGAATGCTTCCACCTCTCCCGCGGTGGCCACGAGCCGCGCAAGGTGTACGCCGCGTACAAGGCCGCCCTGGAGTTCAAGGGCGCGCCGACGGTGATCCTGGCGCAGACCGTGAAGGGCTTCACCCTGGGCGAGGGCTTCGCGTCGAAGAACGCGAACCACCAGATGAAGAAGCTCACCACGGACGAGTTCAAGAACATGCGTGACCTTCTTGAGCTGCCGATCTCGGACGCGCAGTTCACCGACGGCGTGGTGCCCTACGGCCACCCGGGCGCCGACTCCCCCGAGGTCCGCTACCTCCAGGAGCGCCGCGCGGCCCTCGGCGGCCCCGCCCCGGCCCGCCGGGTGCACCCGCTGGCTCCGCTGCCGGCCCCGGCCGAGAAGACCTTCGCCGCCTTCGACAAGGGCTCCGGCTCGCAGTCGGTCGCCACCACGATGGCCTTCGTGCGCCTGGTCAAGGACCTGGTCCGCGACAAGGAGACCGGTAAGCGCTGGGTCCCGATCGTCCCGGACGAGGCCCGTACCTTCGGTATGGAGTCGCTGTTCCCCTCGCTCGGCATCTACTCGCCGAAGGGCCAGACGTACGAGCCGGTCGACCGCGACCAGCTGATGTACTACAAGGAGGCCGTCAACGGCCAGATCCTGAACGAGGGCATCACCGAGGCCGGCTCGATGGCCGACTTCATCGCCGCGTCCACCGCGTACGCGACGCACGGCGAGGCGATGATCCCCTTCTACATCTTCTACTCGATGTTCGGCTGGCAGCGGACCGCCGACCAGATGTGGCAGCTCGGCGACCAGCTCGGCCGCGGCTTCCTCGTCGGCGCCACCGCGGGCCGTACGACGCTGACCGGTGAGGGCCTCCAGCACGCCGACGGCCACTCCCCCGTCATCGCGGCCACCAACCCGGCGGCGCTGACCTACGACCCGGCGTTCGCCTACGAGGTCGCGGCCATCGTCAAGGAGGGCCTGCGCCGGATGTACGGCGAGGCGGCCGAGGGCGAGGACCAGAACGTCTTCTACTACCTCACCGTCTACAACGAGCCGATGCCGCAGCCGGCCAAGCCGGGCCACGCGGGCGTCGACGAGGGCATCGTCAAGGGCCTCTACCGCTTCAACACGGCCGAGTCGGCCGGCCTGGAGCTCCCCGCGAACGCCTCCCGCATCCAGCTCCTCGCCTCCGGCACGGCGATCCACTGGGCCCTGGAGGCGCAGAAGCTGCTCGCCGCCGAGTGGGGCGTGGCCGCCGACGTGTGGTCCGCGACCTCGTGGACCGAGCTGCGGCGCGACGCCCTGGAGGCCGACGCGGCCCTGCTGCGCGGCGAGGAGCGCGTGCCGTACGTCCGCCAGGTCCTGGACGGCGTGGACTCCCCGGTCCTCGCGGTCTCCGACTACATGCGCCAGGTCCCGGACCAGATCGCGCAGTGGATCCAGCAGGACTACACCTCGCTGGGCGCCGACGGCTTCGGCCTCTCGGACACCCGCGCGGCCGCCCGCCGCCACTTCGGCGTCGACGCCGAGTCCATCGTGGTCGCCGCCCTCGCCCAGCTCGCCCGCCGCGGCGAGGTCCAGGCGACGGCGGTGAAGGAGGCCCGGGAGCGGTACGGCCTGTAAGGCCGCCGGACCCGACCGGTCTGCCGGAGGGGCCGCCCTCCTCGTACCTCATGCGTACGAGGAGGGCGGCCCCTCCGCCGTGTCAGTGCCCCGTACACGAAGGCACGATGATGGGGACATGCGTGCCGCCCGCCTCATCAAGCTGGTCCTGCTGCTCCAGTCCCGGCCGTCGATGACCGCCGCCGAACTCGCCGCCGAACTGGAGGTGTCGGAGCGGACCATCACCCGGGACGCGCTGGCGCTCTCGGAGGCGGGGGTGCCGGTGTACGCGGACCGGGGGCGGGCCGGTGGGTACCGGCTCGTCGGCGGTTACCGGACGCGCCTCACCGGCCTGGCCCGCGGGGAGGCGGAGGCGCTGTTCCTGTCCGGGCTGCCGGGGGCGCTGCGGGACATGGGGCTCGCGGACGCGGCCTCGGCGGCGCGCCTGAAGGTCTCGGCGGCGCTGCTGCCCTCGCTGCGGGACGCGCCTGAGGCGGTGGGGCGGCGCTTCCATCTGGACGCGCCGGCCTGGTACCAGGAGCCGGAGACGCCGGAGCTGCTCGCGCCGGTGGCGGAGGCGGTGTGGGGCGACCTGCCGGTGCGGGCCCGCTACCGGCGGGGCGACGGCGAGGTGGCCCGCGAGCTCGAACCGTACGGTCTCGTCCTGAAGGCGGGGGTCTGGTACGTGTGCGCGCGGGCCGGGTCGGCGTACCGCACCTACCGGGTGGACCGGTTCACCGAGGTGACGGTGGGCCAGGAGCCCTTCGCGCGGGATGCGGACTTCGATCTGGCGGCGTTCTGGAGCGAGCGGTCGGCGGAGTTCGCGCGCTCGCTGCTGCGCGCGGAGGTGGTGCTGCGGCTGACGGAGGCGGGGGCGCGGCGGCTGCCGTACGTGACGGACCGGGCGGCGGCCGGCGAGGCGCTGGCGGCGGGGGTGGCCGAGGCGGACGGCCGGCTGCGGGTGGTGCTGCCGGTGGAGAGCGAGGAGGTGGCCTTCGGGCAGCTGCTCGGGCTCGGCCCGGAGGTGGAGGTGCTGGCCCCGGGCGGCCTCCGCGAGCGCTTCGCGGCGGCCGCCCGGGCGATGGCCGAGCGCTACCGGTAGTCCGCCGGGTCCGTGTCCGGGTCGGTCTCCTTGGCGAGCAGGAAGCCCCAGGAGTCGGGCCGCGAGCCGTCCGCGTCGGTGAAGCCGTACTCCCGGGCGAGCTGTCCGCTGTCCAGGGACCGTCCGTTCCAGCGGGCCCGGTCGGGGTCGGCGGCGAGGGCGGCGACCGCCCGTCCGACGTAGACGGGGGACTCGGAGACGGCGAAGTCGGGGACCTTGTCGGTGGCCTCGCGCCAGGTCTCCTCGGTGACGCCGAAGCCGGCGAGCATCTGCTCGGAGCGGAGCCAGCCGGGGCTGACGGAGACGGCGGTGCCGGCGGAGTCCGCGAGCTCCTTCGCGAGGCCGAAGGCCATCCGGATGGGGGCGTTCTTGGCGAGGTCGTAGAAGAGGTTCTCGCGGAAGCGGGTGCCGTTGTACGCGGTGGTGCCGTCGGTGACCTCGACGACCAGGCCGCCGGGGTGGCGGGTGAGCAGCGGGAGGGCGGTGTGGGAGGTGATCAGGTGTGTCTTCACGCCGAGTTCGAGCATGCGCAGGCCGTCGGCGAGGCCGATCTCCCAGGTCTTCCTGCCGAAGGAGGAGCCGATGAGGTGTTCGCCGCCCCACACGTCGTTGACGAGGACGTCGAGCCGGCCGCGATCGCGGTCGATCCGCTCGACCAGGGCACGGACCTGGTCCTCTTCCAGGTGGTCGGTGGGGACGGCGACGCCCTCGCCGCCGGCGGCGGTCACCAGTTCGGCGGTCTGCTCGATGGTCTCGGTGTCGCGGCCGACCTCGCTGACCTTGTCGCGGGTGGTGCGGCCGGTGACGTAGACGGTGGCTCCGGCGGCGCCGAGCTGGACGGCGATGGCGCGTCCGGCGCCTCGGGTGGCGCCGGCGACGAGGGCGATCCGGCCGGCGAGGGGCTTGTTCTCCGTGTTCTCCGTGGTCATGCGAGCAGCCTGGCAGGGAAATCCGACATCTTCTGTCCGGATTGATTTCAGCCGATTCCGGGTGCGTCGCCCGGCGGCACGCACGATGCTTGTCCCGTGATGGACGAGACGGAGTTCTGGGAGATCATCGACTCCACCCGGGAGCGCGCCGAGGGCGACCCGGAGGAGCACGCCGACCTGCTCGTGGAGCGCCTCACCCGGCTCGACCCGGACTCCGTGGTGGACTTCGCCCGGCATTTCGAGGCCCGGTACAACCGCGCGTTCACCTGGGAGCTGTGGGGTGCGGCGGCGGTGCTGCTCGACGGGGCGGCGGACGACACCTTCGACTGGTTCCGCTGCTGGCTGATCGGCCAGGGGCGGGAGGTCTTCGAGGGCGCGGTGCACGATCCGGACGCCTTGGCCGAACTCCTCGAGGACTTCGATCCGGAGATCGACGGGGACGGCGAGGAGCTGGGTTTCGCGGCGGACGAGGCGTACGAGGGGCTGACCGGCGGCGAGACGCCGGAGCTGGGCATTCCGCCGCAGGGCGCGGAACCGCTGGGCACACCGTTCGACCTGGACGACGACGGTGTGCTCGCGGCCCGCTTCCCGCGCCTGTGGGCCCGGTTCGGCCCCGGCTGACCTGCTCCGGCCCGATCCCGGCCCCGGCCGCGCCCGGGGCGCAGGTCAGAAGTGCGTGCCGCCGTCGATGCGTATCTCGGTGCCGGTGATGAACTTGCCGTCCTCGGAGGCGAGCATCGCGACGACGCCGGCGACGGTCTCGGGGCCGGCGAAGCCCTGGCCGAGGGCGGGGGCCAGCTTGGCGAAGAGCGACCAGTCGGTGTCCTCGGGCAGGCCGGGACCCTGGGACTGCTTGGAGGCGCCGGAGCCGTCGGTCATGCCGGAGGAGATGGAGCCGGGCTGGACGGCGGTGAAGCGGATGCCCTGCTTGGCGTACTCGGCGGCGAGCGCGTGGGTCATGGACTGGATGCCGCCCTTGCTGGCCGCGTAGGCCGCCATGTACGGGTGGGCGAACATCGCCGAGGTCGAGGAGAAGTTGACGACGGCGGAGCCGTCGCCCTCCAGGAGCGCCGGTATGGCCTCGCGGATCATCAGGAAGGTGCCGGTGAGGTTGATCCGCAGGACCTGCTCGAAGGAGTCGAGCGTGGTCTCGTGGGTGTGCGAGGAACGCAGGATGCCCGCCGCGTTGACCAGCACGTCCAGACCGCCGAGGGTCTCGACCGCGGCGGCGACGCCCTCGCGCACGGAGGCCTCGTCGCCGACGTTCACCACGAGCGTGGTGAGGCGGTCGGCGTCGGCACCCGCCTTGGCGAGGGTGTCCTTGAGGCCGTCCTCGCTGATGTCCGCGGCGACGACGCGCCCGCCCTCGGCCAGCATGCGCAGGACGGTGGCCTGGCCGATGCCGGAGCCGCCGCCGGTGACGAGTGCGCGGCGTCCCTCGTAACGGGTCAGCTGGTTCATGACGACACAACCTCTCGATCTCAACTTCCTGATGCTGCCACCGTACGCCTAAGTGGCACGTTTTGCCATAGCTGCATGAAGTGCATTCCTGGCAGGCGCGGGCGTACGCTGGGCGCGTGAGCACCAAGCCCCCCTCCCTGACGGAGCGCCGCAAGGCCGCCACCCAGCTCGACATCGCCCGCGCGGCGGCCGAGCTGTTCACCGAGCGCGGGCCCGACGACACCACCGCCGAGGACATCGCCCAGCGGGCCGGGGTCGCCCTGCGCACCTTCTACCGGTACTTCCGCTCCAAGCAGGACGCCGTCGCCCCGCTCCTCGCGGGCGGCGCCGACCGCTGGCGCGCCGGGCTCGCCGCCGCCGGACCCGGTACCGCCGTGCCCACCGCCCTGGAGCGGTCCATCGCGGAGTCGCTGGCCGCCGCGGACACCGAGGCCGAGGAGGGCCTGCGCTGGACCCGCGGGCTGCTGCGGGCGGCCGAGCACGACCCGGCGCTGCGGGCCGTCTGGTACCGGGTCAACCAGGAGTCGGAGGAGCGGCTGCGCGCGGTCCTGGCCGATCTGGCGGGCCCCGGCACCGACCCCCTGGAGCTGCGGCTCGCGGCCGCGGCGGCCACCGACGCCATCCGGATCGCCCTGGAGACCTGGGCCGAGACCGACGCCCCGGTCCACGGCCCCGGCTCACCGGCCGAGCTGGCGGTGCGCTGCCTGCGCGAACTCATGGGCGGGATGCGGCTCCTCGCGCCCCGCTCAGCGGAGGAGTGAACGGCCCATCAGGATGTCGTCCACATATCCGCCGGCCAGGAAGAACTCGCCCGGCAGCACGCCCTCGACCGTGAAGCCCTCGCTCTCGTAGAGCGCGCGGGCCGGGGCGTTGTGCCCGAGTACGCGGAGGGTGAGACGGCGGGCCCCCTCGGCCCGGGCCCGGTCCGCGGCGGCGCGGAGCAGGGTGCGGGCCACGCCCCGGCCGCGGGCGGCCTCCGCGACGGCGAGGCCCTGGATCTGGCGGACGTGGGCGTTGCAGGGGAGCGGGGTGGGCGGGCCCAGGCGGACGTAGCCGAGCACCCCGGCATCCCCGGACTCCGCCACCAGGTAGTGCGCGGGCGGGTGCCGCTCGTCGAAGAACGGCTCCCCGGGCTCGGGCGCCGGCAGCACGGCGTGCAGCGGCGACCAGGTGGCGCGGTCGAGCGCGGCGAGGACGGGTTCGTCGGCGGCCACGGCGGCGCGGACCCGTATGCCCGACCGCTGCGGGGCCTCCGGGCCTTGCGCTGTCTCCCGGTCCTGCGCTGTCCCCGGGCCCTGCGGTGTCTCCGGCACGATCATGCGGCCACTGTGCCACGGCCGGACCCGGGAGGGGCAGGATGGCCGTATGAAGCGACAGACTCGCCAGCGCATCGCCGTCACCGGCGCGTCCGGACTCATCGGCTCCGCCCTCGTGCGCTCCCTGCGCGCCGACGGCCACGACGTCCTGCGGCTCGTCCGGCGCCCGGCCGCGGCGGCCGACGAGGTCGAGTGGGATCCGGCCCGGCTGTACGTGGACACCGCCGGACTGGTCGGGGTCGACGCGGTCGTGCACCTGGCGGGCGCGGGCGTCGGCGAGCGGCGCTGGAACGAGGCGTACAAGAAGGAGATCCGTGACAGCCGGGTGCTCGGCACCCGCGCCGTCGCCGAGGCCCTGGCCTCGCTCGCCGACCCGCCCGAGGTGCTGGTCTGCGGCACGGCCCTCGGCTACTACGGCGACACCGGCACCCGCGCGGTGGACGAGAGCGCACCCGCCGGCGAGGGCTTCCTGCCCGAGGTGTGCGTGGCCTGGGAGGCCGCGGCGGCGCCCGCCGAGGCGGCCGGGATCCGCGTCGCGTACGCCCGCACCGGCCTGGTCGTGGGCCGGGAGGGCGGCGCCTGGGGGCGGCTCTTCCCGCTGTTCCGGGCCGGGCTCGGCGGGCGGATGGGCGACGGGCGCCAGTACTGGAGCTTCATCTCGCTGCACGACGAGGTCGCGGCCCTGCGCCACCTCGTCGACACCCCTGCGGCGTCCGGACCGGTGAACCTGACCGCGCCCGAGCCGGTCACCAACCGCGAGGTGACGGCGGCGATGGGGCGGGTGCTGCGCCGCCCGGCCGTCTTCCACGTACCGGCGCCCGCACTGCGGGTGGTGCTCGGGGAGTTCGCCGGGGACGTGCTCGGCAGCCAGCGGGTGCTGCCGGGGCGCCTGTTGGAGACCGGCTTCGACTTCGCCTTCCCGACGATCGACGAGGCGGTGCGGGCCGCGGCCCGCTGACGAATCGTCACCCTCCCTTCACCCACCGGTCTCCCCGGTGTGCTCCCCCGTGCTGCGTGCACCCCGTCGCGCGCGGCTGCCCGCCGTGGGAGCGCTCCTTAGTCTCGTGCCGAACGAGGGCATTCCGGGGGCCCGTTGGGGGCATAGGCCTCCCACAAGCCGCGCCGACCTGGGGAGGGGCACGTGCTCAACAACGCGGACGTCGTCGTCGTAGGAGCCGGGATCGCGGGTCTCGCGACGGCTCATCAGCTGATCGCGGCCGGTCTGTCGGTCACGGTCCTGGAGGCCGCGCCGCAGGTCGGCGGCCGGATGGCGACCGACACCGTCGACGGCTTCCGGCTCGACCGGGTCGGGCCGCTGTTCACCGCGCCGGAGGTCGCGGGCGTGCCGCTGCGCCCGTTCGCCCCGGGGGTGCTCGTGCACAGCGACGGGCGTTGCGTCCGCTGGGGCGCGCCGCACACGCCGTGGGGCACGGGGCCTCGGGGCACGGCGTCCCGGGGAACGGGGGGCGTACGGGGTCTGGGGGGCGCGCGCGGCATGGCGCGCGCCCTCGCGGGCGCCCCCCGGAACCCCGCCGTCTCGCTCGACCAGGCGCGCCTGGGGGCCTCGCTGGTGCGGCTCGCCACCACGCCCGCGCAGCGGATCCTCACCCGCACGGAGCGCACGGCGCAGGAGGCCCTGTCGGCCCGGCTGCCCGCCCGCACCGTGCAGGGGGTGCTGCGCCCGCTGCTCGCCGCGCTGCTCGGCGACCCGGATCTGACGACCTCCAGCCGGCGCGCGGACCTCGCGCTGCGCTCCTTCGCGCGGGGCCGGCTCGGGGTGCCGGAGGGGGGGTCGGGCGCGCTGGTGGCGCGGCTCGCGGCGGCGCTGCCGCCGGGCACGGTCCGTACCGGCGTGCGGGTCACCGACGCGTCGATCTCGCGGGTGTCGACCGCGGAGCACGGGGTGTTCGGCTGCCGCGCGGTGGTCGTGGCGACCGACGGCCGGACGGCGGCGGAGCTGCTGCCCGGGCTGCGGGTGCCGGAGTACCGCGCGGCGACCGTGCTGCACCACACGGCGCCGGTCGCTCCGACCGCGGATCCCGTGCTGATCCTGGAGTCCGACCCCGGCGGTCCGGTGGCGCACACGGCGGTCATGAGCGCGGTCGATCCGCGCCGCGCACCGGACCGCCGGGTCCTGATCACCTCGACCGTCCTCGGCACGCCCCCCGACGACACCGAGCGGCGGGTCCGCAAGCACCTGGCGACGCTGTACGGCGTCTCCACGGACGACTGGGAGCTGCTGGCCCTCCACCACACCCCGCAGGCCCACCCGGTCCTCCGCCCGCCCTTCGACCCCGAGCGCCCGGTGCGCCTCCTCGCCGGCCTCTACGTCTGCGGCGCCCACCGCGGCACCGGCACCCCCTTCGGCGCCCTGGCCACGGCCCGCAGGACGGCGACGGCACTGCTCGCGGACCTGGGGGTGCGCCCGGCGGCGACACAGCCGGGGGCGAACGCGGCCTAGGTCCGGGATCGGACCAGGCGGGATCGGGCCCGGCGTCAGCCCAGCGCGGAGACCCGGTCCCGGTACGTACGGACGGCGGGGGCGTCGCGGTAGGGCTCCAGGCGGCGTTCGAAGTCGCGGACGTATTCCACGGCGCGGGCCGAGCGCATCTCGGCGGCCTGCTGGGCGGCTTCGGCGCCCAGCGCGCAGGCCTGGTCGAGTTCGCCGAGGGCGAGACGGGCGGAGGCGAGGACGACGCGGCAGAAGAGCCGGCTGCGGGCGAAGCCGGGGGGCCGGAGCTGGAGGGCGCGTTCGGCGTGCTGGGCGGCGGCGCGGTACTGCTGGAGGTCGCGGTGGCAGTGCCCGAACTCGTCGGCGAGCTGTGCCTCGTCGAAGGAGCGCGCCCAGTACGGCACCTCGTCGCCGGGCCGGGCCGCCTCCAGGGCGCGTTCGGCGCGGGCGAGGGCGGCGCCGCAGGCCCGGGAGTCGCCGAGGACGCCGTGCCCGCGCGCCTCGACCGAGTGGAGCAGCGCCTGGACGACGGGCGGGGCGGCGGCGCCGACGCCCTGCTGGGCGACCCGGGCGAGCTGGACGGCCTCGCGGCCGTGCCCGAGGTAGACCGCCTGGTGGCTCATGGTGATGAGGACGTACGAGCCGTAGGCCCGGTCCCCGGCGGCCTGGGCGAGCCGGAGCGCCTGCACGAAGTAGCGCTGGGCCAGGCCGTGGGCGGCGATGTCGTACGAGGTCCAGCCGGCCAGGCGGGTGAGGTCGGCGGCGGCGCCGAACAGCCGGCGGCCGACGCTCTCCCCGTACGTGCCGCGCAGCATCGGCTCGGCCTCGTGCTCCAGGTAGCGCACCAGGGCCTGGCGGGCGTGGCCGCCGCCGTAGGCGTGGTCGAGGGTGCGGAAGAGTTCGCCGACGGAGCGCAGGGCGGCGATGTCGCCGCTGGACACGCGCTGGCCGGGACCCCGGTCCGTACCGCGCTGGCGGGGCACGGAGTAGCGGCCCTGGAGGGGCACGCGCGGGTCGGCGCCGGCCGGGCCGCCCCGGCCGCCGGCGCCGGGCGCGTGACCGGCACCCTGGCCGGCGGGCTCGCCGCGCGCCACCCGCTCGTCCGCGCGGCCGATCAGCCAGTCGCGGCTGGGGACGACCAGACCGGCCGGGGTGAAGGCGATCTTCCGCAGCTCGGCGTGGCTGCCGGAGTCCTTGCGCCAGAGGCCGCTGACGATGTCGACGGCCTCCTCGGGGGTGGCCGCGAACTCCAGGCCCGCATAAACGGGTGCGCACGCGTCCAGGCCGAGGTCCTGCGCGGAGAGCCGGCGCCCGAGGCGGCGGGTGAACACCTCGGCGATCAGCGCCGGCGTGGTGCCGCGCGGCTGCTGCCCGCGCAGCCACCGGGTCACCGAGGTCTTGTCGTAGCGGAGGTCGAGGCCGTGTTCCAGGCCGAGCTGGTCCACCCGTCTGGCGAGACCCGCGTTGGAGAATCCCGCCTCGGCGATGAGCGCGGCGAGCTGGCGGTTCGGGATGCGCTGCGAGGGTCGTTCCGTCATCAGCTGTGCGGTCTCCTGCCTTCCGGGCCCGGGGTGGCAGCCCGTATGGACCCTCGTGGCCCTCATGGAACGGCGTGAATTTAGCGGCAGTCACGGCCATTACCGCCACCTTCGCCCCACATTCATCCGATCGTGTGAGGATTGACTGTCCGCTGACGAAGGGCTCGCGGACCGGCGTAGAAGGCCTCGGTCTTCCGCCGGAGGGGCGCTCGCGCACCTGCCGGAGGCCGGTCGGACGTACCGCCGTACAGTGGCATGGGCGCGAATGACGCATGGTGCCGAGCCGGCTCCCGCCCCCGGGACGATCCCCGGGAACCCGGCCCGCGGCACCAGGAGGAGGCATGGCCGTGAGTGAGCTGCGATTCGTCCGTCTGGGCTTCGGCGACGAGGCCGTCGACTACCAGGTGGCCTGGGACCAGCAGCGCGAGGTGCACGCCGCCCGGTTCGCCGACGAGGTCGAGGACACCTGTCTGCTCCTGGAACACCCGCCGGTGTACACCGCCGGCCGGCGCACCGCGGACAACGAGCGCCCGCTCGACGGGACGCCGGTCGTGGACGTGGACCGCGGCGGGAAGATCACCTGGCACGGCCCCGGCCAGCTGGTGGGCTACCCGATCATGAAGCTGCCCCGCCCGGTCGACGTCGTCGCGCACGTCCGCCGCCTGGAGGAGGCGCTGATCCGCACCGCCGCCGAGTTCGGCGTGACCACCACCCGGGTCGAGGGCCGCAGCGGCGTGTGGGTGCTCGGCGACCCGGTCGAGCAGCGGCCGCAGATCGGCGGCCTGTCGCTCGACTTCGACCCGCGGCTGCAGGACGAGGAGTTCGACCCGCGGCTGAACGGCCCGGAGTACGCCCCCTCCAACGCCGGCCAGCGCCGTGAGGACCGCAAGCTCGCGGCCATCGGCATCCGGGTCGCCAAGGGCGTCACGATGCACGGCTTCTCGTTCAACGTGAACCCGGACAACACCTGGTTCGACAAGATCATCCCGTGCGGCATCCGCGACGCGGGTGTGGCCTCGCTCGCCAACGAGCTGGGCCGGGACGTCACGATCGAGGAGGTGCTCCCGGTCGTCGAGAGGCACCTGCGGGACGTCATGGCCGACGCGGTGCTCAAGCCGCGCGAGATCGTGCGCGAGGCGGAGCCGGCCACCGAAACGGCCGCAGAACCGACCACCGAACCGGCCACCGCCTGAGGAATGCCGAGCTCTGGCCTTGGGTTGGCCAGAGCGTTAAGGCATGGAAGCAACGGGCGTACCCTGGTGGACGCCGAAGAATCGAAGCTACAGGAGCCGATGTGTCCGCAGTCGCACCCGACGGACGCAAGATGCTGCGCCTGGAGGTCCGGAACAGCCAGACCCCCATCGAGCGCAAGCCCGAGTGGATCAAGACCCGCGCGAAGATGGGGCCCGAGTACAACAAGCTCCAGGGCCTGGTGAAGAGCGAGGGACTGCACACGGTCTGCCAGGAGGCGGGCTGTCCCAACATCTTCGAGTGCTGGGAGGACCGCGAGGCGACCTTCCTCATCGGCGGCGACCAGTGCACCCGCCGCTGTGACTTCTGTCAGATCGACACCGGCAAGCCGGAGGCGCTGGACCGCGACGAGCCGCGCCGCGTCGGCGAGTCCGTCGTCACCATGGACCTGAACTACGCCACGATCACCGGCGTCGCCCGCGACGACCTGGAGGACGGCGGCGCCTGGCTGTACGCGGAGACCGTGCGCCAGATCCACCAGCAGACCGCGGAGCGCGCCGCCGGGCGCACCAAGGTCGAGCTGCTCGCCCCCGACTTCAACGCGGTTCCGGAGCTCCTGGAGCAGGTCTTCGACTCCCGCCCCGAGGTCTTCGCGCACAACGTCGAGACGGTGCCGCGGATCTTCAAGCGGATCCGTCCCGGCTTCCGCTACGAGCGCTCCCTCGACGTCATCACCAAGGCGCGGGACTACGGTCTGGTCACGAAGTCCAACCTGATCCTCGGCATGGGCGAGACCCGCGAGGAGGTCAGCGAGGCGCTGCGGCACCTGCACGAGGCGGGCTGCGAGCTGATCACCATCACGCAGTACCTGCGGCCCTCCGTCCGGCACCACCCCGTGGAGCGCTGGGTGAAGCCGCAGGAGTTCGTGGAGCTGAAGGAGGAGGCCGAGGAGATCGGCTTCTCCGGTGTGATGTCGGGCCCGCTGGTCCGTTCGTCGTACCGGGCCGGCCGGCTCTTCCAGCAGGCGATCGAGCGCCGTGGCGCGGTCGACAACGCCACGCAGGCGGTCTGAGGCCCCGGCCCCGCCCCGCTCTCCCCTGAGGCCCGTACGCGCGCGTGTACGGGCCTCAGGGTTTCATCAGTGTTTGACCCCCGGGTCACGCCCTGGTAACACCGTTCTGTGAGGCTGTTCTCACTCACCGCCACCGAGCGTTCACGGAGGCCCTCGCCCATGCAGGCCGCGCACATCCGAGCCAACGCCATCCCGACCGTCACCGACGCCCTGCGCGCCGTGGAGTCCGTGCTGCTCGCCCGCGGGCAGCGCACCGCCCGGCGCAACGCCTGGACCTCGGTCCTGGAGGACCGCCGCCGGGCCAAGGACCGGGTGGAGGCCCAGCACGTGATGGAGGCCGTGGAGGGCCACGCGTCCCGGGGCACGTAAACTTCAGGACATGGCGAGGAGTGCAAACACGGGCGGCGCTGACGCCGCGAACCCCGGGCGACTGAAGCAGATCGCCCTCACGTACAAGATGACCCGGAAGGCCGATCCGAAGGTCGGTCTCGTCGTCGCGGGCGTGGGCATCGTCGTACTCGGTGTCCTCCTCGCGATCGGCTTCCTGATCGGTCACCCCGTTTACCTGGGCATTCTCGGATTCATCCTGGCGTTCCTGGCGATGGCCGTCGTCTTCGGCCGGCGCGCCGAGAAGGCGGCCTTCGGGCAGATGGAGGGCCAGCCGGGCGCCGCCGCGGCGGTGCTGCAGAACATCGGGCGCGGCTGGACGGTGACCCCTGCGGTCGCGATGAACCGCAGCCAGGACGTCGTGCACCGGGCGGTCGGCCGCCAGGGCATCGTGCTGGTCGGCGAGGGCAACCCGAACCGGCTGAAGACGCTGCTCGCGGCCGAGAAGAAGAAGATGGCCCGGATCGTGGTGGACGTCCCGGTGACGGACATCCTCGTCGGCAACGACGAGGAGGCGGGCCAGGTCCCGCTGAAGAAGGTCCGCACCAAGATGCTGAAGCTGCCGCGGCTGCTGTCCGGCCCGCAGGTGACGGCCGCCAACGACCGGCTGCGGGCGATGGGCGACCTGATGAGCAACATGCCGCTGCCGAAGGGTCCGATGCCGAAGGGCATGCGGATGCCGCGGGGCGGAAAGATGCGCTGAGCGCGCACCCCATCCGTACGGAACGGGAAGCGCCCCGGACCTGGTCGGTCCGGGGCGCTTCCCGTTGTTCGTACCGCTTGGGCGTACTCGGTACGGCTCGGCCGTGACGGCTCGGCCGTACGGGGCTCAGATCCGGACCTGGACCGCGCCCGAGAAGCGGTCGTGCAGGCCGCGGCCGTCGCGGTCCCAGATGAGGGCCGGGATGGCGAGGCAGACCAGGACGCTGCGCAGCACCACCCGGAGGATGCCGAGGCGGCCGCCGTTCGCCGAGACGACCCGGAGGCCGAAGAGGCGCTTACCGGGGGTGAAACCGATGGTGCCGACCGTGAGCACGCTCATGACCAGCAGGATCACCAGCGCCCAGTTGCCGGTCGCCTGGTTGTAGCCGTGCGTGATGAGGCCGTATGCGATCACCATGCAGAGGGCCCAGTCGACCGCGAGGGCGCCGAGGCGGCGGCCCGGGCGGGCGATGGAGCCGGGGCCCTCCTCGGGCAGGCCGAGCTGCTGCCCCCGGTAGCCGAAGTCCACGCCCGCTTCTTCGGCCGCGGCGCGCGGGCCGGAGAGCCATGATCCGAGTGCTTGCCTGTTGTCCACCCGACCACGGTACTGCGCCCGTTTTTGATCACTTCGGCCCGGGTGGCCGAGGCCCCGAAGGGCACAGGAGCACACCCGCCCCGGTTAACTTCGACGAAACAAATGGGTCATGCTTGAGAAATCCCGTCTGCCTATGGTCGGGTCCAGCGTGTGCCACCGCACTGGCCGCACGACCGAGCTGCAACCCCGCCCCTCCCCGGGCCGGGAGTAGGAGGAGTTGGATGTTCCAGAACGCCGACGAGGCCAAGAAGTTCATTCAGGACAATGACGTCAAGATGGTCGACGTCCGATTCTGCGACCTTCCGGGCGTGATGCAGCACTTCACGATCCCGGCGACGGCGTTCGACCCGTCCGAGGAGCTGGCCTTCGACGGCTCGTCGATCCGTGGTTTCCAGGCCATCCACGAGTCGGACATGGCCCTGCGCGCCGACCTGTCGACGGCCCGTCTGGACCCGTTCCGCCGCGACAAGACGCTGAACATCAACTTCTTCATCCACGACCCGATCACGGGCGAGCAGTACAGCCGTGACCCGCGCAACATCGCGAAGAAGGCGGAGGCGTACCTCGCCTCGACCGGCATCGCCGACACCGCGTACTTCGGCCCCGAGGCCGAGTTCTACGTGTTCGACTCGGTCCGCTTCGAGACCTCCGCGAACCAGGGCTTCTACCACATCGACTCCGAGGCCGGCGCCTGGAACACCGGCAAGGAGGAGGACAACCGGGGTTACAAGGTCCGCTACAAGGGCGGCTACTTCCCCGCCCCGCCGGTCGACCACTTCGCCGACCTGCGCGCGGAGATCTCCCTGGAGCTGGAGAACGTCGGCCTCAAGGTCGAGCGCCAGCACCACGAGGTCGGCACCGCCGGCCAGGCCGAGATCAACTACCGGTTCAACACGCTGCTCGCCGCCGCCGACGACCTGATGCTCTTCAAGTACATCGTGAAGAACGTCGCCTGGCGCAACGGCAAGACCGCGACCTTCATGCCGAAGCCGATCTTCGGCGACAACGGCTCGGGCATGCACGTCCACCAGTCGCTGTGGTCGAACGGCGACCCGCTGTTCTACGACGAGGCCGGCTACGCGGGTCTGTCGGACACCGCCCGCTACTACATCGGCGGCATCCTGAAGCACGCCCCGTCGCTGCTCGCCTTCACCAACCCGACGGTGAACTCGTACCACCGCCTGGTGCCGGGCTTCGAGGCCCCGATCAACCTGGTCTACTCGCAGCGCAACCGCTCCGCCGCGATGCGCATCCCGATCACGGGCTCGAACCCGAAGGCCAAGCGCGTCGAGTTCCGCGCGCCGGACCCGTCCTCGAACCCGTACCTCGCCTTCTCCGCGCTCCTCCTCGCGGGCCTCGACGGCGTCAAGAACAAGATCGAGCCGGCCGAGCCGATCGACAAGGACCTGTACGAGCTCGCTCCCGAGGAGCACGCGAACGTCGCCCAGGTCCCGACCAACCTGGAGGCCGTCCTCACCGCCCTGGAGGAGGACAACGAGTACCTGCAGGCCGGTGGCGTCTTCACGTCCGACCTGATCGAGACCTGGATCGACTACAAGCGCACCAACGAGATCGCCCCGATCCAGCTCCGCCCGCACCCGCACGAGTTCGAGCTCTACTTCGACCTCTAAGCCGTACCGCCTCTCAGCCGTACCGCGCAGGCGAGGTTCTTCCGAGGCCCGTCGTCCCCTTCCCGGGGACGGCGGGCCTCGCCGTTTCGGCCAAGATCACGGAAATGCGAACAGCTGACGAACTCCCGTGCGTACCCACGAGTAGGGGGTTCACGCTCCGCGACTGATCGATAGCGTGTCGTCGTCGCTGCCGCCACACCCGGAGCACAGGGCTCCGCTGGGACTAGCTGGCGCGATGAGGACTGCCGACGTGACTCAGGCGGCTTTCGCCCCTGCAGAGACGCTCCGACTCCAGCCGTACACCGATCACTGCCGCGTCATCGCCGACGAGGGCGCGCACGTGGTCATCGGCGTCTCCCCGGGGAACAGTTATTTCACCGCCCAGCGGCTGCGCGAGCTGACGCGCTGGGGCTTGGACCACTTCGATCAGGTCGATCTCGTCTACACCGATCTGCATGTCGCCGACATGTACGAGGCGCTGGGGTACGGGGCCGACGAGGCGCGGCGCAAGGCCGTCAAGAACCTGCGGGGGGTGCGGGCGAAGGTCGGCGCGGCCGCGGCCGAGGCCGATCCCACGGGGGTACGGGTACGGGCCCGCGGGATGTCGGAGTTCGGGGACGTCCCGGCATACCGGGAGCTGCACCGCACGGTGCTCGACGCGGTGGCGGCGGACCCCGTGGTGCGGGACACCTGCGACGCGCTGACCGGGATCTTCCTGGCCGGGAAGCTGGCGCCGGGGCAGCGGACCGACGAGCGGCAGCGGGAGGTGTGCCGGGCGTACATCTGCGCCGAGGTGCCGCTGTTCCTGGACACGCCCGCGATCCTCGGGGTGCCCTCCTCGCTCAACTGCTACCACCAGGCACTGCCGCTGGCCGATCTGCTGTACGGGCGGGGGTCCGGGCTCCGGGCCTCGCGCAACCAGGGCCACGGCATCCTCACCCCGGTCGGGACGCCCGCCGAGACCACTGTCGAAGGAGCCACGCGATGAGCGTCACCGCCGAGACCCTGCCGGCCTTCCCCTTCGACTGGGACGGGACCCGGCTGCCCGCCGAGGTCGGCGCGCTGCGCGCCGAGCCGGTGCGGAAGGTCCGCACGATCGCCGGGGCGGAGGCCTGGCTGGTCTCCTCGTACGAGCTGTGCCGACAGGTCCTGGAGGACCCGAGGTTCAGCCTGAAGGACACCTCGGCGCCGGGAGCGCCGCGGCAGTACGCGCTGACGATCCCGCCGCACGTGGTGAACAACATGGGCAACATCACCGGGGCCGGGCTGCGCAAGGCCGTGATGAAGGCGATCAACCCGAAGGCGCCCGGCCTGGAGGAGTGGCTGCGGGCGCGGGCCGGGGCCCTGGTGGACGCGCTGGTCGCCGAGGGGGCGCCCGGGGAGCTGCGGGGCGGGTACGCCGATCCGTACTCGGCGGGGCTGCACTGCCGGATGCTGGGCATTCCGGAGGAGGACGGGCCGCGGCTGCTGCGCAGCCTGGACGTGGCCTTCATGAACGCGCCGCGCGAGATCGAGGCGGCCCGGCTCAACTGGGACCGGGACATCGCCTATATGACCGAGCGCCTGGACGATCCGGGGACCGGCGGACTGATGGCGGAGCTCGCGGCGCTGCGCGAGGATCCCGACTACGCGCATCTGACGGACGAGATGCTGGCGACGGTGGGTGTGACGCTGTTCGGCGCCGGGGTGATCTCCACGGCCGGGTTCCTGACGATGGCGCTGGTGTCGGTGCTGACCCGGCCGGACGTACGGGAGGCGCTGACCGCCGGCGGCGGCGGGCGCGGGGTCGCCGGGGCGATGGACGAACTGCTGCGGGTCAACCTGTCGATCGGCGACGGGCTGCCGCGGCTCGCCCTGGAGGACGTGCGGCTCGGCGAGGTCGAGGTACGGGCCGGTGAACTGGTCCTCGTCCTGGTGGAGGCCGCGAACCACGATCCCGGCCACTTCCCCGACCCGCTGGCCTTCCGGCCGGACCGGGAGAACGCCTCCGACCACCTCTCCTTCGGCGGTGGATCGCACTACTGCCCGGCGACGGCGCTCGGCAAGCGGCACGCCGAGATCGCCCTGGAGTCGCTGCTCGACCGGCTGCCGACGCTGCGGCTCGCGGTGCCGGTCGAACAGCTGGTGTGGCGCACCAACTTCATGAAGCGCCTGCCCGAGCGGCTGCCGGTGGCCTGGTAGCGGGCGGGCTCCGACCAGGGGCGCTGCCCGGTCCGGCCGGGACCGGGCAGCGCCCCCGCTGGGGTCAGCGGCTGTGACGGATCACCGGCCGTAACGGATCAGGGCGCGGACCATGCGGCAGGTGGTGTCGGACGGCGGATGGATGCCGAGCTGGGTCGCCGTGGTGCGTATCTTCGCGTTGGTCGCCCGCGAGGGCAGGTAGACGCCGGCGTCGAGCAGGGCGATGGCCAGGCGCATGGCCTTCAGCCGGCGGTTGTGCGTGACATACCACTCGCGGGGGCGGCCCGCGGGGAGCGGCTTCTTCTGGAGCGGCTTCCAGGGTTCGAGGGACGGTGTCCGGATCATGGCGACAGCCATGGGCGACCTCCTGGCGAACGGTGGGGTGCGGGCCCTCCCCGGGGCCCTCACCTTCACCCCCCATTTTAGTGCCCCCCACTGACAATCGTCCCTGGCCAGACCGGGTTTGGCGGTACGTTGGGGGCATGGAGATCTGGATCAATCCCGCCTGTTCCAAGTGCCGCAGCGCGCTGACCCTGCTGGACGCGGAGGGCGCCGACTACACCGTGCGCCGCTACCTGGAGGACGTGCCCTCGCCGGACGAGATCCGCGCCGTCCTGGAGCGGCTCGGTCTGGAGCCGTGGGACATCACGCGCACCCAGGAGGCGGCGGCCAAGGAGCTGGGCGTCAAGGACTGGCCGCGGGACGAGGCGAGCCGGGACCGCTGGGTGGCGGCGCTGGCCGAGCACCCGAAGCTGATCCAGCGCCCGATCATCACCGCCGAGGACGGCACGGCCGTGGTCGCCCGCTCCGAGGAGGCGGTGCGGGACGCCCTGTCCCGCTGAGCCGGCTCCCCCGGGTCAGCTCCCCGCTCCCCCGAGATGACGGGCCATCCGGGCGTGGGCCTCCGGGCCGGCGCCCACGGGGAGCGCGAAGTGGGCGACGTCGGGGAGCACCTGCGTCTCCAGGCGCCCGCCGGTGACGGCGGCCCGGGCCGCGCGCTCGACGGCGTACGGGTCGTGGGTCCGGCTGCGTCCGGCGAGCAGCACCAGGGTGGGCGGGCGCAGCGCGGCAAGCCGCTCGGGCGCGGGCCGGGGCCCGTTGACCGGGCGGACGGTCGGCTGGTCGGCGGCGAGCACCTGCAACCGGCGCCAGTCCGGGTCGAGCGCCGTGCCCCCGGCCTCCCAGTCGAGGAACGCGGCCTGGCGTGCGGCGTTGGGCCGCAGCAGCACCGGCAGGGCGCGGAGCAGGAAGCGCGGGGCGAAGCCGGTGAAGCAGTTGGTGGGGTCGAGCAGCGCGAGCCGGCCGATCCGGTCGGGCGCGGCGAGCGCGTACTGCAGGGCGATCCAGGCGCCGTAGGAGTGCCCGGCCAGGCCCACCGGCCGGTCGGCGGGTATCGCGAGGGCGTCGAGGAGCGCGTCGAGCCAGCCGGTGAGATCGACGGCGGTACGGATCGGGCGGCCCGGGTCCGCGAGGCTGCGGCCCGGTTCGCCGACGAGGTCGACGGCGTGGACCCGGTGGGTCGCGCCGAGCGCGGCCGCGGTGCCGTACCACCCGGTGGCGGTGGCCCCGCCGCCGGGCAGCAGGACCACGGGCGGGGCGTCGGCGGGCCCGTGGCTGATGACGTGGGTCGTGCCGTACGGGGTGGGGACGGCCGCCGTGGTGGTGCCCTGCGGCCAGTGCGCGAGGACGGCGTCGTAGGCGCGGTCGAACGCGGACGG
The DNA here is from genome assembly GCF_040681095.1 of Streptomyces sp. NPDC051909. NCBI lineage: Bacteria > Bacillati > Actinomycetota > Actinomycetes > Kitasatosporales > Streptomycetaceae > Streptomyces > Streptomyces sp. NPDC051909. The sequence goes on from NZ_JBFAYA010000022.1 coordinate 50,991, forward strand.
TTCGCGGGCCCCCGTCACCGGACCGCGGCCGTCTCGATCTCGGCTTGAGCTCCGGTCCCGGTCCCGGCCTCGGTCTGGGCCGCCGCTTCCGCCTCGGCCAGGATCTCGGTGAGCCGGGCCCCGAAGCGCACGTCGCAGGGGTGCGGGCGGCCGGTGCGGACGGCCTCCAGGAGGGCGTCGACAGCCGCCCCGAAGGCGTCGAGCGCACCGTCCCAGTGCGGCATGACGGCCTTGCCCCGCTCTCCGTGCAGGGCGAGGGCGGCCTCGGCGGCGCCGGCCGGGGCGCTGAGGGTGAGGGTGGCGGTGCTGCTCGCGCCGGAGGTGTGGCGCAGAGTCAGATGGCGGGTGTCCGCCCGGCCCGGGACGCAGTGGACGGAGGTGACGTCGCCGAGGATCGGTATGAGGACGGAGAGGACGTGCGGGCCGACGTCCCACAGGCCGCCCTTGTCACGGCGCCAGGGGGAGGCCGCGTAGACGCTGTCGGCGTCGGGTGAGAACAGGGCGCCCAGCCAGTGCGCCTCGCCGAGGAACCAGCCGCCGGCGGCGGCCTGTTCGTCGATCCACCGGGCGGTGGGCCCGGCGAACCGGAGGGTGCAGAAGACGATCGAGGCCACACCGGCGGCGGTGACGGCGTCGGCGAGCTCGCGCGCCGTCGCCGCCGAGGTCGTCACCGGCTTGTCGAGGATCACGTGGCAGCCGGCCGCGGCGGCCCGCGCGGCCAGCGGCGCCTGGACGTCCGGCGGCAGCGCGAGCGCGACGGCGTCGCTCGCCTCGAACAGCGCGTCCACGTCCTCGTACGCCTCGGTCCCGCACGCGGCGGCGAGCGCGGCCGCGGCCTCGGGCCGTCTGCCCCACACCCCGCTGAACTCCACGTCCGGATGCGCCGCGAGCGCGGGGGCGTGGGTGCGCTCGGCCCAGGGGCCGGTGCCGAGGAGTCCGATGCGGGTCTTCGTTCCGGGGAGGTTCGTCATGCCCACAGTCTGCCGGGCCCCGCCCTCCGTCGACTCGGGGATCCCCCGGGTCGTCCCCCACCCCGCCCCGGAGCGCACGCCCGGGGCGCGCAGCCGGGCACACGCCGGAGCCGGCCGCGGGCGAAACCTGCTGGGCCCCCTCCCCACCCCCGGTGTTAGCGTCTTCCGCGCCGGCCGCGGGACTCCGGTGCGACTTCCGGGACCTGCCTATGAAGCAACGTATTCGCTGTTCGCGCCCCCATTCCCCGGCCGGCACCCTGCATGGGGGGACAAGGAGGGGGACCATGTCCGACCTGATCGCCGCCGAGGACGTCCTGCTCTTCGTCAACGCGGCCGTCACGGCGACCGGCCAGCGCGAGTTCCGCTCCTCCGCCCAGGAGCAGCGGCTCTCCCTCGGCTTCGTCCACGAGTACGTGCGCGTCAACTATCGCCCGCTGTACGCCGCCGCGCTCGCCCTCGACATCAACGACCACAACGCGGCGCTGATCGTGGAGCAGTTGCTGCGCACCCCGCGCGAGGCGGGCTCGACGGAGGGCCGGCTGATCGCCGCGCGGCTCGCGCTGCTGCCGCCGCAGCGGGTCTACCGCCTGTTCGGCGTGCTGCGCGCCGCCGGGGTCAACAACCGGCGCACCCGGGCGGTCGTGCGCGACTGGCTGGCGGCCCGCCCCGACCTCGCGCACGACGCGGTGAAGTACCGCTCGGGGCTCAAGGCCGCCGCCCGGCACGCCCACTGGTCCTTCGCCGACGCCCCGGAGACCGGCGACTTCCTCTTCGCGCCCGGGCGGCGCGCCCGCTACGCGCACCCGGGCCTCGAAGCCTTCCGCCGGGCGCGGTACGAGCAGGGGGCGCTGTACGAGCTGCCGTTCACCGTCGCCGAGGGCTTCGCCGCCAGGCACGGAATCGCCCGTGAGGTCTTCCTGGAGCGGATCACCCCTCGGATGACCCGTCTGGAGCGGCTGCGTACCCGTCCGGCCGCCGCCGATCTGGGCGTGATGCCGCTGACCCGGCTCGCGCTGTACGTGCTGTCGCTGCCCTTCGGGGAGCGCGGGGCGCGGCGGGCCGAGCTGACCGGGGCGCTGCGGGCGGCGGCGCGGCGGGTGGCGGGGCCGTACGCGGGGAGCTGGGGCCGGGTGGCGGCCGTCCTCGACGACAGCTGGTCGGCCTCGGGCTCGGCGGTCAAGCGGCGCCGGCCGCTGGCGGTCGCGCTGGGCTGTCATTTCCTTCTGGAGGCACTGGCCGCGCCGGGCGCGTACACGGCCCACTGGACCTCGGGCGGGCGTGATCCGCTGCTGGTCCGCCCGTGGGGGCCGACGCCGCTGGGCACACGGATCCTGGACGCCCTGGAGACGGAGCCGGAGCGGCTGGTGATCGTCTCCGACGGGTGGGACAACGCGCCGCCCGGGCTCGCGGGCGAGGTGCTGCGGGTGTGGCGGGAGCGGCTGGATCCGGCGCACCGGACGTATGGCGTGCATCTGAACCCCGTATACGACGCCGATGTCTTCGACGTGCGCCGGCTGGCGCCCGGGGTGCCGACGGCCGGAATCCGGGACGCGGAGGACCTGCCGGCGCTGGTGGAGGTCGCGCGGTTCGCGGAGGGGCGCGAGGGTCTGGCCGCGCTGCGGGCGTATCTGGACCGGCGGGTGGAGCTGTTCCTCGGGGCGGCGCGGGAGGGGGAAGGAGCATGACGCGGATCGATCTGTCGGGGCTCGGTGTGCGGCCCGCGCAGGTGTGGGGCGGGGTGCGGCTGGTGCCGCTGGTGCGCGAGGAGCCGGTGACCGGCCTGCGGCTGCACCGGGAGGTGTACGAGACCGGGCCGTACGGGGACACCGTGGAGGTCGGCGACGGCACGGCGTACACCTCGTACGTCCCGCACGGCTTCGTCGCCGACTGGTCGGGGACGGGCGGCGAGTCCGCCGCCTACGGAACCCGGCTCGGCGAGGAGCGGCCGGTCGCGGTCCCGGTGCGGCGGCTCGCCCGGGGCCGGCGCGGCGAGTCCCGGCTGCGGTTCCTGCCGCTGCACCTCGCCCTGGAGGGCTATCTGGCGCTCCACTTCGGCGGGCCGTCCGTGGTGTGGGACGAATGGTCCCGGGAGGCGGTGCGGCGCGGGCTCTCGCCGCGCGCGGAGGCGGCCTACGCGGGGTGGCAGGTGCCGGGGCTCGCGGAGGCGCTGCGGGTGTTCGAGATCCATCCGGGGCAGTGCGGGGTGCTGCTGTACGTGGCCGACGCGCTGGCGGCCGCCTTCGTGGTGCCGCACCCGGACGACTACCGGCTGCTGCACCCGACGCTGGTGGAGGACCTCTTCGGGGAGCTGGTGCACCAGTACGCGCACTATGGGGCGCCTGTGCCCGAGTTCCGGGCGTCCGTGGAAAGCGGCGCTATCCATTCCCTCGGCGATCTGCGCCGGGCGGCGCGGGCCGAGGAGCGGGCGTGGGCGGAGGCGCACGACGGCCTGCCGGCGCGGGACCTGCTGACGACCTCGTACGCCTTCGAGCGGGTTCGTACGATGGGCGGCTTCCGGCTCCACCGCTTCCTGCCGCCGTTCCTGCGCACCGGGCAGGAGCAGCACATCGGCGAGCTGATCTGCGACCACCGGGGACGGACCCTCTATCTGAAGACCTTCCGGCTGTCCGAGAACCAGATCCGCCGGGGTCACCTGTTGCGGCGGCTGGCGGACTGCGACTGGCACCTGGAGCGTACGGCCGAGGCCCTGGGCACCTCGTACGCCGAGCTGGTGGCGCGGATCCGGCGGGCCGGGTTCGACGGACTTCTGAACGCGCACGTCGTCGCACGGCGGCTGCGGGACAAGGAGGAAGGCTGAGTAACACGGGGTTCACAAACGGGCAACCGACGGGAAATCCGGTGTTGCGAAGCTGCGCACGACGCAGACACCGCCACCGCAGCTCTCGCAATGTCGCGAGCCGCCGCCGCCCGCGGAGCACCCGCAGCACGCCAAAGGATGAGGCCCCGTGACCTTCAAGGCTGAGTACATCTGGATCGACGGCACCGAGCCGACCGCCAAGCTCCGTTCGAAGACGAAGATCATCTCCGGTGAGGTCCTTCCGCTGGAGGAGCTGCCGATCTGGGGCTTCGACGGTTCCAGCACGAACCAGGCCAAGGGTCACGCCTCGGACCGCGTGCTCAAGCCGGTCTTCTCCTGCCCGGACCCGATCCGCGGCGGCGACGACATCCTCGTGATGTGCGAGGTGCTGAACACGGACATGACGCCGCACGCGTCCAACACCCGGGCCGCGCTGGCGGAGGTGTACGCGAAGTACGCCGCGCAGGAGCCGATCTTCGGCATCGAGCAGGAGTACACCTTCTTCGACGGCGAGCGCCCGCTCGGCTTCCCGGTCGGCGGCTTCCCGGCCCCGCAGGGCGGCTACTACTGCGGTGTCGGCGCGGACGAGATCTTCGGCCGTGACGTCGTCGAGGCGCACCTGGAGAACTGCCTGAAGGCGGGTCTGGGCATCTCCGGCATCAACGCCGAGGTCATGCCGGGCCAGTGGGAGTTCCAGGTCGGCCCGCTGGCGCCGCTGGAGGTCGCCGACCAGCTGTGGGTGGCCCGCTGGCTGCTCTACCGCACCGCCGAGGACTTCAACGTCTCCGCGACCCTGGACCCGAAGCCGGTGAAGGGCGACTGGAACGGCGCGGGCGCGCACACCAACTTCTCCACGAAGGCGATGCGCGAGGGCTACGACGCGATCATCACCGCGTGCGAGGCGCTGGGCGAGGGCTCCAAGCCGCTCGACCACGTCAAGAACTACGGCGCCGGCATCGACGACCGTCTGACCGGCCTGCACGAGACCGCCCCGTGGGACCAGTACTCCTACGGCGTCTCCGACCGCGGCGCCTCGGTCCGTATCCCGTGGCAGGTCGAGCAGGACCGGAAGGGCTACATCGAGGACCGCCGTCCGAACGCGAACGTGGACCCGTACACGGTGACCCGCCTCCTGGTGGACACCTGCTGCGAGGCCCTGGAGAAGGCCGGCCAGGTCTGATCCGCACCGCGCCCGGTGAGGGGCCCCGCCGTCGAACGACGGTGGGGCCCCTTCGCGTTGAGCATGTCGAGCATGTCGAGTGTGACGTACCAGGGGGTGCTCAGCGCGTTTCCCTCCTGATTTAATAGGGATATGGAGAGGACGCAGAACGACACCGCGACAGGTCGCCACGACCTCGAGCCGTTCTGGCCTTCCCGACAGCACCACGACTTCGACCGGTGCTGTCGGCGCGTGAGGAACGCGTCGGCCCTCTAAAGCCCGACCGGAGCCGTCTCCGGTCCCCCGGCCTTCGGCCGCCGCGCATGACGTTCGACGTACGACGCCTTCCGTCCCGTCCCGTCCGTTCGTGACTCGCGCGAAAAGAGCTGAGCTCCCATGGCCCACACCCACACCGCTGCCACCGCCGCTCCCCTGGCCCCGTCGCGCCCCCGGCTGCGCGCCGTGGCGCCCGACGAGGTCGCCGGGCTCGCCCGGGTGGCCGGACTCCTGCCGCCGGGCGCCACGCTGCTGCCGGCGCCCCCGCACGCCCTGCCCACGCTGCCCGGCCGCCCGCCGATGGTCGGCTATCTGGTGCTGCTGCCCGCCGACCAGCAGACGGAGGCGGCGAATACGCCCGCGCCGACGCCGGTTCCAGGGCCGGTGACCATCGACGGCGTGCAGCGGATCGCCCGCGTCGACGGGCGGGCGCTCGACCTGACGTATCTGGAGTTCGAACTCCTCGCCCATCTCGTCGCCCACCCGCACCGGGTACACACCCGCGACCAGCTGGTCACCACGGTGTGGGGGTACGGGCACGTGGGCGACGGCCGGACCGTCGACGTGCACGTGGCCCGGCTGCGCCGCAAGCTGGGCGCCGAGCACCGCCACACGATCCAGACCGTGCGGCGGGTCGGCTACAAGTACACGCCCTGATCAGGCCGTTCGCCCGGTTCCCGGCCCCGTCTCCGGCCTCGTCTCCGACCCCGTCCTCGGCCTCGTCCGCGCGAGGAGCCCGAGGGCGAGGTCGACGGCCAGGAACGCCACCAGGCTGAGGCCGAGCAGCGGCACGAACCAGCCCACGAGCGCCGTCGCCGCGAGCAGCGGAAGCAGCGTCGTCGGAGGGACCTTGCGCCAGGTGCCGCGGGCGACCGGACGTCCCGGGCGGCGCAGCCACCACATGCGGTAGCCCCAGACGACCAGCAGGATCAGGGCGAGCGCGAGGGCGGCGAGCGCCAGCTGGTTGAACAGGCCGAGATACAGGCCCATATGGGCGTCGATTCCGATCCGGGTGAGCTTCGCGAGCAGCGGGTAGTCCGCGAAGCGGAGCTCGTCCAGGACGGCGCCGTCGGCGGGGTTCACGGCGACCGAGTCCAGCTCCGCCGGGAACTGCTTGTCGGTCTCCTTCACCACGTAGCCGGAGCCCTCCGCGGGCAGCACGACCGCGATCGAGGGGCTGTCGATCCCGGCGGCGCGGGCCGCCGCGACCGCCTTGTCGATGCCGATGTCCGCGCCCTTCTCGGCGGCGGGCATCGGCATCCCCGTGTGGTGGCCCGCGTGCTCCCCGGCACCGGCCGAACCGCCGGCCGTGATGCCCGCGGAGAGCTTCGGGGTCGCGCCGCCGATCCGGTCCTGCACGCCGCCGATGTTCTCGCCCGCGTACCGCGACCAGGTCAGTCCCGTCGCCGACAGCGCCACCAGGCCGGCCGCCGCCCACAGGCCGACCGCGCCGTGCCAGGAGAGGGTACGGCGGCGGGACCTGGCCCCGCCCTCGGGCAGGAACAGCGCGCGCCGGTTCCTGCGCCGCCGCCCCACCCAGAGCAGCACACCGCCGAGCGTGACCACCCACAGCCAACTGGCGGCCAGCTCACTGTAGTTGCGGCCGAGCTCACCGAGGTGCAGGTCCACGTGGAGGCCCGAGATCCAGGTGCGCAGCGGCAGCGCGCCGGAGCTTCCGTAGCTGGGCAGCTCCCCTCGTATCGCGGCGGTGTACGGGTCCACGAAGACGGCCATCGAGGTGCCCTCGGGCGCCTCCGGGTCGGCCATCAACACCCGTGTGGTGGCGCCGGGTTCGGCCCCGGGCCACACGGCGGTCACGGTGCCCTCGGGGCGGGCGGCGCGGGCCGCCGCGACCTGCCGTTCGAGTGGGAGCGCGGCGGCGCCGTCGGGCACCGGGACTTCGAGCTCGTGCGCGTACAGCACCTTCTCGGCCGGGACGGCGAGCGCGTACAGCAGTCCGCTGACGGCGGCCACGAGAAGGAACGGCGCGACGAGCACGCCCGCGAAGAAGTGCAGCCGCAGCACGAACGGCCGCAGCGCGGCCCATCCGCTCGGGCGGGTGGGGATCGGGGTCGGGGTCGGGGTCGGAGACGCACCCGGGGCCGGGTCGGTCGGTTCGGCCGGTTCCGGACGGCGTGCGAGGTCGTCGAGTGTCATGACGGTCCTAGAGGTCGTCGACCCGGCGTACGCGGGGTGCGGATGCCTGGATGCGCGGATGGCCGTGGGCCGTGGCGGCCCGACGGGCGCCGTGGCGGGCGGCCTGAGCGGCAGACCGTGAGCTTGACCGCTCACGCTCGGGCGGAAGCCGAAAGGCGTCGGCCTCGGGCATCCGCCGTCAGGCGTTCACCGCCGGGCTCTCGCCGCCGGGCTTCGCCGTCATCCGGCCGCCGCCAGGCGTCCGCCGTCGTACGGCATCGGCCGTACGTGCCGTCACGTGGCATCCAGCACCCTGCGTACGACACAGGTCGTGTGTCGACAAGGGAGAAGCGACCCCCGGGCGGTCGCGTCAGACGAGTGCGACGAGTGTGCCGAGGGTCGTGGCACGGGGTGCGGACGGTCGTGGGGGGCCGCGGCGCGAGACGGCGTGGGCGAGGACGACGCCCTGGAGGCGGTGGGTCCGGTGGGTGGGGCGCGCGGGGCGGTGGGGCGGTGGGGCCGGGATCCGGACCCGGATGCGTACGGCGGCGAGCAGCAGCCGCAGCGGAGTGCGGGCGCGGGAGCCGACCGTGCGGGCGAGGGTGAAGAGCGCCGCCTCGCCCCGGGCGAGCCACAGGCCGCAGGCCAGCGCGGCGAGCAGGTGCACGGCGAGCATCCCGGCGCCCGCGCCCGTATCCGGGGTCATGACGTGGCCGGACTGCACCATGTGGGCCATGTGCTCCGCGTGCCCGAGGGGCGCCTCGGCGGATGCTCCGTGCTCCCCGGACCCGAGCCCATAAGCCAGGCGCGGCCCACCCCGCTCCCCCGCGGCGAACATCAGGTGCAGCGCGCCCTGCACACCGGTCGACCCCGCCGCCACGGCGACCTGGCCGCGTCGGCGGCCCGCGGCCGCCCAGGCGAGGGCGCCCGTCACCGCGAAGGCGGTGAGGAGCGAGGCCGGCGGCACGGAGTGGGCAGACATGGACGAATGCCCCATCGCCGCCAATGTCACGCACACCACCGCGAAGAGCGCGGCGCGGAGGGCGCGCAGGGGCGACCGGGGGTGCGTCATGGTGACCCCATGCTGTCATCCCGCGCCCGCGCGCGGGAGACCGCCTCCCGGGGACGCCCCGGACCCCATCGGTTACGGTTCGTAGGAAACGTGCGAAATTCAGGCAAACCGCTTCGTACGAGGAGTCGACGCATGCCCGCCATCCCCGCCGCCACCGTCGCCAACCTCCGTGACCTCGGGACGCTTCCGCTCGGCGCGGGGCGCAGCGTGCGGGAGGGGCTGGTGTTCCGGTCCGGGCAGCTGGACCGGCTCGATCCGGCGGACTCGGTGGTGGGCGGGCTCGGGATCCGTACGGTGGTCGACTTCCGGACCGCCGCCGAGCGGGCCGACCGGCCGGACCGGTTGCCGCCGGGCGGGCGGGTGGTGGTGGCCGATGTGCTCGCCGACTTCCTGGCGACCAGCGGGCTGCCGCCGGCCGCCCGTCTGAAGACGCTGCTCGCCGATCCGGCGCTGGCCGAGGAGCACCTCGGCGGGGGCAGGGCGCAGGCCGCGTTCACGCGCACCTACCGGGCCTTCGTGAACACGGAGTCGGCCCGGGCCTCGTACGGCGCCTTCCTCACCGAGCTGGGCGATCCGGCCGCCGGTCCGCTGCTCTTCCACTGCACGGCGGGCAAGGACCGCACGGGGTGGGCGGCGACGATCGTGCTGTCGCTGCTCGGCGCGGACGAGCGGACGGTGATGGCGGAGTATCTGGCGGTCAACCCGGGGGTGCGGGAGGCGTTCGCGCCGCTCATCGAGGGGTTCACGGCGCAGGGCGGCGACCCGGAGCTGGCGCTCGCGCTCATCGGGGTGGTGCCGGCGTACCTGGAGGCGGCCCTGGACGAGGTGGCGGTACGGCACGGCTCGATGGAGAAGTACGTACGCGAGGGGCTGGGCGTCCCGGACGAGGTCGTCGGCCTCGTGCGCGAGCGTCTGACCGTCCACGCCGCCTGAACCCCGGAGCACACACGCGCAGGCTCGACCCGTTCGGGGACGCCGACCGGGGTGACCATCGCACCATTCGCTCGTTCTGCTGAACGTGAGCAGCCAGGAAACCGAGGAACTCGCCCCCACCCCCGACTCCCCCGGTCCCGCCGCCCCCGGTCCGGTCGAGGTCGAGCAGGCCGAGGCCGCGCTCGTCGAGCACTATCCGCGGCTCGTCCGGATCGCCTATCTGGTGCTTCCGCCCTCCCTCGGCCGCAACCGCCGGGTGCTGACCGCGCACGCGCTGGTGCAGCGTGCGCTGCCGCGCCGCCGGACCTCGGGGGCGGGCGGCGGGGCGGTGCCGGGGGCACGGCGGGCGGACGAGGACGCGGTCGACCCGGGGTACGCGTACGTACGGGGCGAGGTGCTGCGGCAGGCGCTGATCGCGGGGCTGCCGCTGCTCCGCCGGGCGCTGCCGCGGCGCGCGCAGTTCCCGCCGCTGCTGCCGCAGGTGTGGGGGCTGCGGGTGTTCCCGCGGGCCGGTGGCGCCGATGAACTCGCCTTGGACCAGCGGCTCTCCGCGCTGTCCGGGCCGGCCAGGGCGGCGTACGTGCTGCGCGGACTTGAGCGGCAGGGCGATCCGGAGGTGCTGCGGGTGCTCGGCGCGGCCGGGGTGGCGGACCCGAAGGGGGCGCTCGCGGAGGCGGACGGGGTCGAGGCGCAGTATGTGCTCCTGGAGTCGCCGGAGTTCGACCCGTGCTCGCTGCAGGCCCGGCCGACGGACCTGATGCGGCGGCGCCAGCACGGCCGGGCGGCGCTCGCGGCGGCCGCGGCGGTGGTGGTGTGCGGGGCGCTGCTCGGGCTGCCGGGCGACGGGTGGGGCAGAAACGGTGCTGCGGCCCCGTCGTACGCCCGTAATCCGGCGGCGGAGGCGGCGCTCGACCCGTCGGGTCTGAAGCGGGTGGGGGCGACCGACTGGCGGTTCTCGCCGCGCACCGACTTCTCGGTGTGGCCGGCCCGCGGCGGGCTGACCGGGGACAGGGCGCTGCTGCGCCGGGCGCTCGCGGTGTGGGCGCGGCCGGGGCCGACCGTGCGCGCCTCGGCGACGCCGGGCACGCCGCCGGGGCCGCCGATGGGCTCGCCGCAGCTGCTGTTCGCGGGCGAGGTGGACGCGAACCGGGTGGTGATCTTCCACGACGGTCTGCGGGCGGTGCGGTACGCGGAGCCGGTCGGCGAGCGCGAAGGCGCGGCGCTCGACTTCGCCCGTACGGACGGGGCGGACGCGGTGGGTTCGGCGGCGCTCGTGGTGTCCCGGGCCGGGGGCAACGTGCGTTATCTGACGGCACCGTGGGTGCGGGAGGCGGCGGTCCGGGACCTGCTGCTGCCGGACAAGGCGCCGCGGGTGCTGACCCGGGACGCGTCCGGGGTGACCGAGCCCATCCCGAGCCCGGTGACGGCCGCGAGCTGCACCCGCTGGACCGCGCTCCAGCTGCGCGACGAGTCGGGGCCGCGGCTGCTCACGGACCTGGGCGAACTGGCCCCCGCCCGGCTGACCTCGGGCCCGCCCGCCCGGCCGGCCGATGTGACGGGCGCGGCGGCGCTCGGGCAGTGGGCGCGGATCGCGTGCCGGCTGCCGGCGCTGAGCTCGCACGGGGTGCGGACGGTCAACTCCTGGGCGTACGCGAGCCAGCGGCTCCCGGAGGGCGCCGGGCGCGCCGAGTGGTGGTGCGCGCGGGCGGAGACCTGGCGGGGCACCGGGAGCCGGAGCCTGGCACTGTTCCGGGCGCCGGGCGCGACCGGGCCGGCGGCGCCGGCCGCCCGCTCGGAGGGGACCCCGGCGTGCGGGCCGAAGGATCCGCGGGTGCTCGCGGGCGTGGTGTGGCAGGCGCGGAGCGGGCAGTGGTACGTGCTCGCGGCGGGCTCGCCGGACTTCGCGTCGCTGACGCTGTCGGGCGGGGTGAAGGCGCGTTCGGAGGGGCCGCTGCTCGCGGTGAAGGCGGCGGCGGGCAGCCGCGCGGACCTCGTCGGCACCCTCGGCGACGGGCGGCGGGTGGGCGCCCTGCGCTGAGCCGCACGGCACCCGCTCGCCCCGCGCCTGCCCCGCGCCCGCACCACGCCCCGTACACATGCCCGTACGCATGCCGCACCCGGACCCGTAGCCGCACCCGGAAAAAGCTCATGCGCGACCCCTGTTCCTCGGGCCTACCCCTCAGTACATTGACGCCATGTCTAATACGCAGCCCGCCCCGGTCGCGTCGGAGCACATCGAGCTCAAGGCCCGCAAGGTCTCCTTCGACTGGGAACAGACACCGCTCCACTGGGTTCCCGGCGACCCGTTCACCACCCACACGATCAATGTGCTGCACCTGCTGCTCCCGGCCGGCGAACGCTGGTTCGTGCACGTCTACAAGCAGGTACTGCCGTACATCACCGACGAGCGGCTGCGTGCGGACGTCATCGGCTTCATCGGGCAGGAGGCCGTGCACTCGCAGGCGCACGACGACGTCCTGCCGCACCTGAAGAAGCAGGGCCTCGACCCCACGCCGTACACCGCGCAGGTCGACTGGTTCTTCGAGAAGCTGCTCGGCGACCGGACGCTGCCGCCGGGGCGGCCGCGGCGCTGGTGGCTGATGGAGCGGGTGGCGCTGATCGCCGCGATCGAGCACTACACGGCCTTCCTCGGCGACTGGGTGCTCAACGCCGAGGAGCTGGACCGGGTCGGCGCCGACCCGGTGATGCTGGACCTGCTGCGCTGGCACGGCGCCGAGGAGGTCGAGCACCGCGCGGTCGCCTTCGAGCTGTTCATGCACCTCGACGGCGGCTACCGGCGGCGCGCCCGCACCTGGGCGGCCGCGTTCGGTGCGCTGGTCTTCCTCTGGCAGCGCGGGGTGCGCTTCTTCATGGAGCACGACCCGACGGTCCTCGACGCGAAGCCGAGCGTCGGGCAGTTCGTACGGAAGGGCCGCCAGGGCGTGCTGCCGACCACCCCCGACCTGCTGCGCGCGATCCCGCGCTATCTCAGCCGGGCCTACCACCCCTCCCAGGAGGGCTCCACCGCCCAGGCCGCCGCCTACCTGGCCACCTCCCCCGGCGCCAACGGAGGCCGTGTCTGATGCGTCTGCGCACCGTCGTCCTCGTCGCCGGGGCCGCACTGCTCGCCAAGCGGGCGCTGCGGCGCCGGATCGACGCCTCGCCGCTCTGGCCGATGCCCGCCCTGGAGGTGCCTGTCTCGGGCCGGGGCCGGCAGGCCACCGTGACCCGGCACGTCCTGGTGGCCGCCCGCACCGAGCCCGCCGAGGGGGTCGTCCAGCTGCGCCTGGAGGGCTCCGGGCTGCCCGACTGGCAGCCGGGCGCGCACATCGACCTGGTGCTGCCGTCCGGCACCGTCCGCCAGTACTCGTTGTGCGGCGACCCCGGCGAGCGTGACGTCTACACGATCGCCACCCGTCTCATCGAGCCTGAGCAGGGCGGCCGCGGCGGCTCGGCCGAGGTCCACGAACAGCTGCACGTGGGCACCGAGATCGAGATCCGCGGGCCGCGCAACCGCTTCCCACTGGCGTCCGCGCCCTCGTACGTCTTCGTGGCCGGCGGCATCGGGATCACGCCGATCCTGCCGATGCTGCGCGCGGCGGAGACTGCCGGGGCCGAGTGGCGGCTGCTGTACTGCGGGCGCAGCCGGGCCACCATGCCGTACCTGGACGAGGTCGGGAAGCTGGGCGGCGGGCGCACGACGGTCGTGGCCGAGGACGTCGAGGGGCGGCCCGACCTCGGCTTCCTCTCCGACCTCCCCGCCGGGACCGAGGTGCACTGCTGCGGGCCCGAGGGCCTGATGGACGCGGTGACGGCCGCCCTGCCCGAGGGCCGGGTGCCGCATCTGGAGCGCTTCTCCGCGAGCCGTACGGAGGGCGGCGCGCCCTTCGAGGTCGAACTGCGTCGCACCGGACGGACGTTGGCCGTGGCGGCCGACCAGTCGGTGCTCTCGGCGGTGCGCGAGGCCGTCCCCGGTGTCCTCTACTCCTGTCAGCAGGGCTTCTGCGGAACCTGTCAACAGCGGGTCGTGGAGGGCGAGGTGGACCACCGCGACGAGCTGCTCACCGACGCCGAGCGGACCGACTCGATGCTGATCTGCGTGTCGCGGTGCGCCGGTGAGCGGCTGGTCCTGGACCTCTGACGGGTCAGGGCAGGACCAGCCAGTCCAGGGCGAACGCGGTGGCGAGCCCGCCCACCAGAAGCCAGGTGGCAAGCCGCGTACGCCCGTTGCGGGACAGCTCGATGACGACGCCGCACAGGATCATGGCGAGCCCGTACACGCCGACGACGAGGACGGACGTATGGGCCGCCAGGCGGGTCACCAGGACCGCGGCGGTCACGACGAGCAGCACCGAACCGGCGACGACACGTGCGAGGCGGGCCTGCCTGGGCGTGAGTCCGGTCGGCTCCGCCCCGGCCTCGCCCTCCGTCTCGGCCTCGGTCTCCGTCTCGGTCTCCGGGATGTCCTGCTCAGAAGCACTCATGTGGCGGGAGCGTAACGGACTCCCGTTAGGCTGTTCGCATGACGACCGGGGTACGCCGAAGGATGGGCGTCGAGGAGCGCAAACAGCAGCTGATCGGGGTGGCGCTTGAGCTGTTCAGCCGCCGCTCCCCCGACGAGGTCTCCATCGACGAGATCGCCGCGGCCGCGGGCATCTCGCGGCCGCTCGTCTACCACTACTTCCCCGGGAAGCAGTCCCTGTACGAGGCGGCGCTGCGCCGCGCGGCCGACGACCTGGCCGCGCGCTTCCTGGAGCCGCCGCAGGGCCCGTTGGGGGCGCGGCTGCTGCGTGTGATGGGCCGCTTCTTCGACTTCGTGGACGACCACGGGCCGGGCTTCGCCGCGCTGATGCGGGGCGGTCCGGCGGTCGGTTCGTCGACGACGAACGCGATGATCGACGAGGTGCGGCAGGCGGCCTACGAGCAGATCCTGGCGCACCTGGACGTCGCCAAGCCCTCGCCGCGGCTCGAACTGGTCGTCCGTTCCTGGGTGTCGCTCGCCGAGTCGACGGCGCTGCTGTGGCTGGACGGGCGCCGGGTGCCGCGTGCGGAGCTGGAAGTGCAGCTCGTGCACGACTTCGCGGCGCTCACCGCGGTCAGCGCCGCGTACGACGACGAGATGGCGGGGCTCGTGGTGCGGATGCTCGCCGACGAGCCGGCCGACGGGCCGTTCGGAGACCTGGTGGGCCGGCTCATCGCGCTGGTGCCGCAGGTGGGACAGGCGTCCGAGTAGGACGGACAGGTGCCCGGTCAGGCCTTGGCGTAGGACGCGTCGAGGTCGCGGACCTCGGCGGAGATCCGTACGCCGTCCGTCTCCTTGAGGAAGCCGGGCACGAGCGCGAGCACGGCCTCGCTCAGCCGGGCCTTGGCCTCGTCGGTGCGGCCCGCGAGCAGGGCGATCTCGACGTGGACGACGGTGTCGTCGGTGGCGCCGTCGCCGACGACCAGTTCCTCGACCTCGCGGAAGCGGGTCTTGCAGGCTTCGATGCGCGCGTCGACGGTCTCCACGACGAGCGGGTGCAGCGCGAGCGCGAAGCCGCGCCGGTCGAGGGGCGCGGAGTAGTCGACGGTGATCTGCGGCATGGGGGTCACTCCTGGTGATGCGGATGTCGGGCCCAGCTTGACCGCGCCCCCGCCCCACGCACAAGGGACCGTCCGCTGAGCGGACGGCCCCTGTGCCCCGTGGGGGGTGTGCTGGGTGCGGATCGGATCAGCGGGCCGTGAAGACCGCCACCGTCCGCGCCGGGACCGTGAAGGTGCCCGAGGACGTGTCGTACGCGGCGGTCTTCACGACCGCGTCGGAGCCGGCCGCCTGGACCGGGTGCAGGCGGTAGGCCTGCCCCGCCAGGTCGGCGACCTTCTGGGACGCGCTGCCCGGGGTCGCGTTGAGGACGACGACCAGGTCGCCCAGGCGCATGGTGATCACGCCGGGGGTCTCGTCGCGGCCGGACAGCGGGAAGGAGAGCCGTTCCTGCACCTCTGCGGCCGAAGCCAGGGAGAAGGCGGGTTCGGTGGTGCGGATCCTCTGGAGGTCGCGGTAGGCGGCGGAGGCGCCGGTGATCTCCGGGCAGCCGACGCTGAGCGCGGGGTTCACCAGGAGCGGCTTGCCGTAGGACCACTTGGCCTTGTTGTCGGCGGCCGGCGGGAGGCCCCGCCCGAAGCCGTTGCCGTCGCGGCAGTCCCAGTGGATCGCGTTGAACCAGTCGCCGCTGTCGTACGAGTTGCGGTCGAGGGACTTGGAGCGGAGCAGGTCGCTGCCCGCCTGGGAGAGCGCCGGGCCCTGGGAGAGGGTGCCGGTGGCCATGGCGAGGACCTGCATACGGGCCCGGTCGGCCGCCGGGGTCCCGGCCGGGAGCTTGAAGGCGAGCGCGTCGTACAGGCTCTCGTTGTCGTGGGCGTCGGCGTAGGCGAGGGCGTCGCCGGGTGCGGCGGCGTAGCCGGCCGGGGCGCCGTTGTAGTCGACCTCGGAGCCCTTGACCGTACGGCCGGAGCTGTCGGTGAAGGTGTACGCGGCGAGGTTGCCGGTCAGGCCGACCTTGATGAGGTCCTGGTAGTGCAGGAGGCGGGCCTTCTGCTCGGCCGGGGTGCCGTTGGCGGCAGACGCGTTCGGGTCGGTGTAGAGGCCGGAGGCGAAGCCCTGGATGCGGGGGTCCTCGTCGAAGGGGCCGCCGCCGCGGACGGCGTCGCGGGCCCGGTCGGAGAAGGTGGCGACGCCGGTGCCCGCCATGTTCTTCTGGGTGGCCTGCACGAAGCGGGCGTCGTCGGCGATCTCGCCGAAGTTCCAGCCCTCGCCGTAGAGGATGATCGACTTTCCGTCGACGCCGTCGCGCGCGACCGTCAGCTCGTCCAGGGCCTTGCGCACCGCCAGGATGTTGGCCTTGGGGTGGTGGCCCATGAGGTCGAAGCGGAAGCCGTCGACCTTGTACTGCCTGGCCCAGGTGACGACCGAGTCCACGACGAGCTTGCCCATCATGGCGTTCTCGGGCGCGGTGTTGGCGCAGCAGGTGGAGGTGGCCACGGAGCCGTCGGCCTGGAGGCGCTGGTAGTAGCCGGGCACGATGCGGTCGAGGACGGACTTGTCGGACTGTCCGGCGGCCACGGTGTGGTTGTAGACCACGTCCATGACGGTGCGCAGGCCCTCGCCGTTGAGCGCCTGGACCATCTGCCGGAACTCGACGGTGCGGCGGGTGCCGTTCGGGTCGGTGGCGTACGAGCCTTCCGGCACCGTGTAGTGCAGCGGGTCGTAGCCCCAGTTGTAGGCGTCCTTGACCGCCGCGGCGGCGACGCAGGCCTGCTGCTCCTCCGAGTCCGGGGCGTACACCTTGAGGTCGCAGGCGGGTTCGGTGCGGTCGGACTTCTTCTCGGGGATGGTGCCGATGTCGAAGGCCGGGAGGAGGTGGACGTAGGAGGTGCCGGAGTCGGCGAGTTCCCGCAGGTGCCGCGAGCCCTCGCTGCCGGCGTCCGTGAAGGCGAGGTAGGTGCCGCGGTGGCCGGCCTCGGCCGTGGGGTCGGCGATGGAGAAGTCGCGGATGTGGAGTTCCTGGATCTGCGCGTCGCGCAGCGGCACGGCGGCCGGCTTCTTCAGGCCCTGCCAGCCCTTGGGCGCGAGCCGGGGGTCGGCTAGGTCGACGACGAGGCTGCGGGCGGAGTCGGTGGTGAGCGCGGTGGAGTACGGGTCGGTGACCCGGTTCTCGACGAGCTTCTGGACGCTCGGCGCCCAGACCTTCACGACGTAGCGGTACGGCTTGCCCGCCCAGTCCCTGGTGCCGGTGACGGACCAGACGCCGGAGGCGGCGTCGCGCCGCATGGGCACGCTGCGCCCGTCGAGTTCGAGGGCGACGGACTGCGCGGTCGGCGCCCAGAGCGACAGGGTGGGGCGGCCGTTGCGGAACACCGGGCCGAGGGCCTTCTGCGTGGCCTTCGCCGCGTACAGGTCGTCGAGCACGCCCGCCGTCTGCACTCCGGTCGCGGCGAGCAGGGCGCCGTTGGCGGCCCGCTGGGTGGCGAGGAGCTGGCCGCGCAGGGAGTCCCGTACGCGGTCGGCGTCACGCGGGTCGACGGTGAAGGCCGGGTAGTCCTTGAGGTGCGGGTACTTCGCCTTCTGGGCGTCGGTGAGGCTTCCCGCGGTGAGCCGCAGCCAGCGGCCCTCGTCGCTCAGGGCGCCGTCGGTGACGGTGATGCCGCCGCCCGCCGTGCCCGGCGCGTACACCAGCTGCTGGCTGGTGGCGTCGGTGGCCTTGATCTTCCAGACGACGGTGTTCCGGTCGATCCACTGCGCCTCGGCCTTGCCGAGGTCGAGGTTCGGGGCGCCGCCGGTGGTCGGCAGCAGGTACTTCGGCTGTCCGGCGAGCAGCCAGACCTCGTTGCCGTACGTGGCGAGGTCGAGGGACTGGTCGGTGGGCAGGTCCTTCTCGTCGCCCTTGTGGACGATGTACGACAGCGAGCTCGCACCCTCGGTGAGCGGCACCTCGTACACGGCGCCGTAGGCGTCCACGCGCGTCGGCATGAGCGGCCGCGACCAGTCGGTGGGCTGGGCGGCGCCGGTCCACAGGTGCAGGCCCCAGCCGTCGTAGTTCCCGTCGGGGCGCTGGTAGTGGATGACGGCCTTGGTCTTGTCCTGCGGGGCGGGGGCCGGGTTCGTGTCGGACTGGCCGTCGGCGCCCTGCGTGATCCAGACCTCGCCGGTGCGGCCCAGGCTGATGCTTCGCTGCGGGCCGTCGGCGGCCCCGTCCTTCTCCACGGTGTACGGGAGGGTGGACGCGCCCTCGGGGACGCGGACCCAGGCGAAGGCGCCGTGGGCGTCGCGGCCGGTGAACGCGGCTTCCTGGTCGGCGGCCTTCAGCTTCCAGCCGTCGTAGTTCCCGTCCTGGCGCTGGTAGTGGACGACGGCGTAGGTGCGCTCGACGGCCACGGGCTTCTCGGGCGCGGGGACCTGGCCCGCGGTGCTGGCGGCGAGGGCGCTCGCGGTGCGGCCGGCGGCGTCGACGGCGACGGCCTTGTAGCGCAGGGCGGTGCCGGCGGGGGCGGTGACGTGCTGGGTGATCCTGTACGGGGCGTGGTCGGCGGTGCCGAGGGTCTGCCAGCGCCCGTTGCCGACCTGCGCGGCGAAGACGACCCGGTTGAGGCCGCCGCCGGTGACGTCGGCGGACAGCTCTACGGTGCCGGTGGCGCCGGGGGCCGGGGCCTTCAACGTCACGGCGGGCGCGCTCGCGGGGGCGGGCAGCGGCGCGTCGGCCTTCAGGACGAGGGAGGACAGCGCCGGGACGGTGACGGTGACCTTGCCGTCCTCGGCCGCGACGGCGCCCTGACCTCCGTACAGGGTGCGGAAGTTCGCCGAGTCGACGGGGACGGTGACCGTCCTGGGCTCGGTGGCGCTGTTGGTGGCGACCAGGTACTCGGTCCGCGCCTTGGCGTCCGTACGGGAGAAGGCGTAGACGGAGCCCTCGGCGTAGCGCTCCTGCTGGACTCCGTCGCGCAGGGCGGGGTTCGCCTTCGTGAGCTTCGACAGCTCGGCGATGGAGCGGTAGATCGGGTGGCCGGTGTCGTACGCGTCGGAGGCGTGGGTGCGGTCGGTGCCGAGCTGGTCGTCGTCCAGGTAGTCGGCGGTCTGCGAGGCGAAGAGGGTCTGGCGGGCGTCCTTGTCTCCGCCGGGGCCGGTGAAGCCCTGCTCGTCGCCGTAGTAGACGACGGGGTTGCCGCGGCTGAGGAACATCAGCTCGTTGGAGAGCCGGGCCCGCTGGACGAGTTCGGCGTCGCTCGCGGCCGGGTGGTCCTGCCTGAGGAAGGTGCCGACGCGGCCCATGTCGTGGTTGCCGAGGAAGGTGACCTGCTCGTAGGCGTTGGCCTTGTCGGAGCCGTACTTGTAGTCGTCGGCGAAGACCTTGGCGAGCCGGTCGGCGCCGGCGCCCTGGGAGGCGAAGGCGCGGGCGGCGTCCTGGAAGGGGAAGTCGAGGGTGGCGTCGAGCCGGCCGCGGGTGACGTACGGGCTGGTGACGGCGGTGTCGGCGGAGTACACCTCGCCGAACATGAAGAAGTCCTCACGGCCCTGCTCGGCCGCGTACTTGTCCAGGGCGGTGGCCCACTGGGTCCAGAAGTCCAGGTTCACGTGCTTGACGGTGTCGATGCGGAACCCGTCGATGTCGAAGTCGCGGACCCACTTCTCGTAGATCCGCTTCATGCCCTCGACGACCTCGGGGCGCTCGGTCCACAGGTCGTCCAGGCCGACGAAGTCGCCGTACTCGGCGGACTCCCCGGCCCAGGTGGAGTCGCCGCGGTTGTGGTACATCGTGGGGTCGTTGAGCCAGGCGGGGACCTTGGCGCCGGCCTCGGTCCTCTGGACCGGCGTGTACGGGAACGAGTCCGCGTCCACCTTCGCCGTCTTCGTCCGGTCGTCGAAGGGACGGCCCGAGGCGTCCAGGTACGGGTAGGCGCCCTTGGGGCGGTAGCCGTACTTCTTCTCGGCGTAGTCGACGGTGTCGGCCGTGTGGTTGGTGATGACGTCGAAGAAGACCTTCATGCCCTTGGCGTGGGCGGCGGCGATCAGCCTCTTCAGGTCGTCGTTGGTGCCGAAGTGCGGGTCAACCTGGGTGAAGTCGGTGATCCAGTAGCCGTGGTAGCCGGCCGAGGCGTCCTTGCCCTCGCCCTGCGCGGGCCGGTTCTTGAAGATCGGCGCCATCCAGATGGCGGTGGTGCCGAGGCCCTTGATGTAGTCGAGGCGCTCGGTCAGCCCCTTGAGGTCGCCGCCCTGGTAGAAGCCCTTGTCCGTCGGGTCGAAGCCGGTGGCGGTGCGGCTGCCGGTGAGACCGCCGCGGTCGTTGGCCGGGTCGCCGTTGGCGAAGCGGTCGGGCAGCACGAAGTAGAACTGCTCGCGGGTGAGGTCGTGCCGGGCGGGGGTTGCGGCGAGGGCACGGTCGGAGGGCGGGGCGGGCGGCGCGGCGGCGGCCGCCACGGGCAGGGCGGGCACGAGGGCGGCGCACAGGGCGGCGGCCGTGACGACCGCCGTTCTCTTGCGTATCACGAGGGTGCTCCCAGGAGGTACGGGAAAGAGCGGGCCGCCCCGGCGGGGCGGCCCTGGGACGCGGGGAGGCGTCGACCGGTCGAGGTGCCGGCTAGTTGCGGAAGGTGTCGTTCAGGACGATCTGGCCCGTGGCCGGGACGGTCGCGGTGCGGTTGGCACCGGACTCCCAGGTGACGTTCCCGGCCCCGTCCTTGCGGATGTACTTGTACTCGAAGGCCGTTCCGGCGGGGAGGCTCACGTCGAGCTTCCAGACCGGGTAGGCGGCCGGGTCGAGTTTGAGGGCGGCGGCCGGGGACCAGTTGCCGAGCTCGGGGCGGTTACCGGTGACGTAGATGTTCTGGCCCACCACGGTGGTGGCGGTGACGTTGAACGAGGCGCCGGTGGTGGTGACCGGCGGGGTGGTGCAGGTCATGGCGCCGGTGTGGAGGGCGAGCGCGGTGTTGGCGCCGAGGGTGGCCGTGAACTGCCCCGAGGAGTTCACCGTCACCGGGTTGCCGCTCTGCACGTCGCAGTAGGAGCCGGCGGGCAGGGAGGTCTGGAAGGTGCGGGTGAGGGCCGAGGACTCGTGGTTGATGGCCACGTACGCCTTGCCGCCCCGGCCGAACGCGATCTGGTTGTTGCCGTTGTCCCACCAGTCGGTGACGGCCTGCCCGCGCGCGGTGTTGCGGAAGGCCACCATGGAGGAGATCTCGCGCCAGGTGTGCTGGCACTTCCAGCCGTCGCTGTAACAGGCGTTCACCTGGTGCCCGTTGGGTGCGCCGGCGTCCTTGTCGGTCCAGTCGTAGCCGGAGTGGACGTCCGGGGAGCCGTAGGGCCAGGCGAGCATGAAGACGGAGGCGAGGGTGTAGTTCGCGCCGTCCTTGTAGTTGAGGGTGTCGCCGCCGCGCTCGGTGTCGTGGTTGTCGACGAAGACGGCGGACTGGCCGGACGGCATGTAGCCCCAGGCCTCGCCGAAGTTCTTGAGGTAGGCGAGCTTCTCGCCCTGGAGGACCCTCTTGAGGTCGCGGGCGTAGCGGAACTCCTGGACGTCGCCGTTGCCGAGGTACTCGCTCGGGGAGACCGCCTCGCCGGCGCCGTGGATGGCCTCCTGCTTCCAGTAGACGGAAGGGTTCGTCAGGCGCGACTTGATGTTGGCGAGGTCGGCGGCCGGCATGTGCTTGGCGGCGTCGACGCGGAAGCCGTCGACGCCGAGCGACAGCAGGTCGTTCATGTAGGCGGCTATCCTGCCGCGGACGTAGTCCTCGCCGGTGTCGAGGTCGGCGAGGCCGACGAGCTCGCAGTTCTGGACGTTCGCCTTGTCCTGGTAGTTGGAGACGGTGGCGCGGCAGTCGTCCAGGTCGGCGCCGGAGTAGACGCCGGGGTAGTTGTACTTGCTGTAGGTGGACCCGCCGGTGCCGGTGTAGGTGGCGTTGGGGTCCGCCGGGCCGGCCATGTGGTTGATGACGGAGTCGGCGACGACCTTCACCCCGGCGGCGTGGCAGGTGTCGACCATGCTCTTGAAGGCGGTGCGGTCGCCGAGCGGTCCGGCGATCTTGTAGCTGACCGGCTGGTAGGCCGTCCACCACTGCGCGCCCTGGATACGTTCCTGGGGCGGGGAGACCTGCACGTATCCGTAGCCGGCGGGGCCGAGCTGTTCGGTGCAGGCCTTCGCCACCGAGGCGAAGTTCCACTCGAACAGCACGGCCGTGACGTCCTTCGTGCCGGGCGGGGCGGCCTGAGCGGTGGGGGCTCCCGTGACGGCCACAGCGGCTCCCGCCACGAGGGCGAGTGCAGCGGCCACGGTCTTTCGGGCCATGTTTCCTCCTGTACGACGTCCCTGTCGCAAGTGCGGTACGCGAAGGCGTCCGCAAGAAGTTGCCGAAAATTGAGGCAACTGTTTTCAGCCGCGACCGTAGGGGCGTACAGGCGTGCGGTCAATACTTCAAACAACCGAACGCAACATCTTGCGCAAGGAGTTACAAGATCACCGCGGCCGCCGCCGTGGAGCCCCGCACCACCAGCTCCGGCTGGAACACGAACTCCGTGCGCTGGACCGGGTTTCCCTCG
Source organism: Streptomyces sp. NPDC051909 (assembly GCF_040681095.1). Lineage (NCBI taxonomy): Bacteria > Bacillati > Actinomycetota > Actinomycetes > Kitasatosporales > Streptomycetaceae > Streptomyces > Streptomyces sp. NPDC051909. Next base: position 73,419 of record NZ_JBFAYA010000022.1, read on the forward strand.
ATCTCCTCCAGGAGCGCGCCGACGGCCGCCGTCGCCATGGCCTGCACCGGCTGGCGCACGGTGGTCAGCGGCGGGTCGGTGAACGCGATCAGCGGGGAGTCGTCGAAGCCGACCACCGAGACGTCACGGGGCACGTCGAGGCCCCGGGCGCGGGCCGCCCGGACCACCCCGAGGGCCATCAGGTCGGAGCCGCACACGATGCCGGTGCAGCCCTCGGCGAGCAGCAGGTCGGCGGCGGCGTGACCGCCCTCCACGCCGAACAGGGTGGGCTGTACGAAGCGTTCGGCCTCCTCCCGCTCGATGCCGAGCAGGGCGTACAGCTCGGCGGCGAAGCCCTCCGCCTTGCGGCGCGAGGGGACGTAGCGGGTCGGCCCGATGGCCAGCCCGATCCGCTCGTGGCCGAGTTCCACCAGGTGCCGTACGGCCATCCGGGCCGCGGCCCGGTCGTCGGGCGACACGAAGTTGGCGTCGATGTGCTCGTTGAAGCCGTTGATGAGGACGAACGGCACACCGCGGTCGGCGAGTCGGGTGTAGCGGGCCGGGTCGGCGGAGGCGTCCGCGTGCAGCCCGGACAGGAACACGATGCCGGCCACCCCGCGTTCCACCAGCTGCTCGACCAGCTCGTCCTCGGTGGCGCCGCCGGGCATCTGGGTGCAGAGCACCGGGGTGTAGCCGTGCCCGGCCAGGACCTGTTCGACGACCTGGGCGAACGCCGGGAAGATCGGGTTGGTCAGCTCGGGCACCACCAGGCCGATCAGGCCGGCGCTGCGCCGTTTGAGGCGTACGGGACGCTCGTAGCCGAGCACGTCGAGCGCGGCCAGCACCTTGTGCCGGGTGGCGCCGGCCACGCCCGCCTTGCCGTTGAGGACCCGGCTGACGGTGGCCTCACTGACCCCCGACTGGGCCGCGATGTCCGCGAGCCGCGGGGCGCCCCCTCCGGCGCCCCGCGGCAGGGGGATCGTCACACCGCCCACCAGGCGGTGGTGTCGGCGGGCAGCACCGCGGTGCCGTCGACGATCCCGGTCTCCTCGCCGGCGGACTCACCGGAGGAGAGGAGCAACCGGCCGGGCAGCGGGACGGAGATGGCCCGACCGGTGGTGTTGGCGGTGCAGACGAATCCGTCGCGGCGGAAGGAGAGCACACCCTCAGGTGCCTCCAGCCACTCGACGGACTCGCCCGCACCGAGTTCGGGGCGCTCACGGCGCACGGCGAGCGCACTGCGGTACAGCTCCAGGGTGGAGCCGGGGTCACCGGTCTGCGCCTCGACGCTGAGCGCGGCCCAGGTGGTGGGCTGCGGCAGCCAGGAGCCGCCGGTGCCGAAGCCGTACGAGGAGCCCTCGGCGGTCCACGGGATGGGCACCCGGCAGCCGTCGCGGAAGCCGTCCTGGCCGGTGGCCCGGAAGAAGGACGGGTCCTGGCGGACCTCGTCGGGCAGGTCGGTGACGTCCGGCAGGCCGAGCTCCTCGCCCTGGTAGACGTACGCGGAGCCGGGCAGCGCCAGCATCAGCAGGGTCGCGGCGCGGGCCCGGCGCAGGCCGAGTTCGCGGTCGCCGGGGGTGCGCAGCTGGGTGCCGAGGCCCGCCGGGTTGGCGAAGCGGGTGGCGTGCCGGGTGACGTCGTGGTTGGAGAGCACCCAGGTGGTGGGGGCGCCGACCGGGCGCATCGCGGCGAGCGAGGCGTCGATGACGGACCGCAGCTCGGCCGCGTCCCAGTGCGTGCCCAGGTACTGGAAGTTGAAGGCCTGGTGCATCTCGTCGGGGCGCACGTAGTTGGCGGTGCGCTCGACGGTGGGGGTCCAGGCCTCGGCGACGAGGACGCGCTCGCCGTCGTACTCGGAGAGCACGTTGCGCCAGGAGCGGTAGATCTCGTGGACGCCGTCCTGGTCGAAGAAGGGCATGACGTCGTTGCCGAGCAGCTTGAGCTGGTCGTGGCTGCCGATGTCGGGCAGGCCCGCGGCCTTGACCAGGCCGTGGGCGACGTCGACGCGGAAGCCGTCGACGCCCATGTCGAGCCAGAAGCGCAGGATGGAGCGGAACTCGTCGCGGACCGCCGGGTGCTCCCAGTTGAAGTCGGGCTGCTCCGGGGCGAAGAGGTGCAGATACCACTCGCCGGGAGTGCCGTCCGGGTTCTCCGTACGGGTCCAGGCGGGGCCGCCGAAGATGGACTCCCAGTCGTTGGGCGGGAGTTCGCCGTTCGCGCCCTTGCCGGCGCGGAAGTGGTAGCGCTCGCGCAGCGGGGAGCCGGGGCCCTCGCGCAGGGCGCGCTGGAACCACTCGTGCTGGTCGGAGGAGTGGTTGGGCACCAGGTCGACGATGATCTTCAGGCCAAGCGCGTGGGCCTCGCGGATCACGGCGTCGGCGTCGTGCAGGGTGCCGAACATGGGGTCGATGGCCCGGTAGTCGGCGACGTCGTAGCCGGCGTCGGCCTGCGGGGAGGCGTAGAAGGGGGAGAGCCAGACGGCGTCGACGCCGAGCGCCTTGAGGTAGGGCAGCCGGCTGCGGATGCCGGGCAGGTCGCCCATGCCGTCACCGTTGCCGTCGGCGAAGCTGCGCGGATAGACCTGGTAGATCACCGCGTCTCTCCACCAGCCCGACTGCGTGCCGGTGGCGGGTGCGGCGGCGGGGGCGACGAGGTCCTGGGTCATGTCTTCCTTGCTTCGTAAGAAGGGTGTGGGTGCGGGCACGGGGTGCGCGGCCACGGGCGCTCTTCGGCTCAGCCCTTGACGGCGCCGGCGGACATGCCGGTCACCAGGTGGCGCTGGGCGAAGAGGAACACCAGGGCGGCGGGGATGGCGATGAGCACGGAGGCCGCGGTCATCGGGCCCCACTGGGCGCCGTACTGGTTGACGAACTTCTGCAGTCCGCCGGCGAGGGTCATGTTCTCGTCACCGACCATGAAGGCGGAGGCGTAGGCGACCTCGCCCCAGGCGGTGATGAAGGAGTAGAAGGCGGTGACGGCGATGCCCGGCTTGGCGAGCGGCAGGATGAGCCGCCAGAAGGTGCCGAAGGGGGTGAGGCCGTCGACGTAACCCGACTCGTCGATCTCCTTCGGGATGGTGTCGAAGAAGCCCTTCATCATCCAGGCGCAGAACGGCACGGCGATGGTCAGGTACGTGACGACGAGGCCGGTCGAGGTGTTGAGCAGGCCCATCGACGCCATGATGTTGTAGATCGGCACGATGAGGACGGCGACCGGGAACATCTGGGTGATCAGCAGGGTCCACATCAGCCCGCGCTTGCCGGGGAAGCGGAAGCGGCTGACGGCGTAGCCGGTGGTGGAGGAGACGAAGACGCCGAGCAGGGTCGTGAGGGCGGCGACGAGCAGCGAGTTGCCGAACCAGGTGAGGAACGGGGTGTCGTTCAGCAGGTTCGTGTAGTTCTCGAGCGTCGGCTCCTTCACGAAGTCCGTCGTGGTCGCGTACTTCGCCGGCTTGAGCGAGGTGAGCAGCACCCACAGCACCGGGAAGACGGCGATCACGGACGCCACGATCAGGCCGAGGTGCAGCCCGGCGGAGGCGAGCGGCGAGCGGTGGCCGCGGCGGCGGACCTTCGTCCGGGCCGGGGCCTGGGCGCGGGTCTGCGCGTGGCGCGGGGCGTTGGTCACGGGGGTCGTGGTGGTCACCAGACTTCTCCCTGCTTGCGGAGGACCCGCCGGTAGACCGCGGCGAAGACCATCAGGAGGACCAGGATCAGCACGCCCCAGGTGGAGGACTGCGCGTAGTCGCGCGGGCTGATCTCGAAGGAGAACTTGTAGGCCTGGGTCACCAGGATCTGGGTGGCCTCGCCGGGACCGCCCCGGGTGAGCAGGAAGATCACCGGGAACATGTTGAAGGTCCAGATGGTGCTCAGCAGGATCACCGTGGTGGACACCGACCGGAGGCCGGGCAGGGTGATGTGCCGGAAGCGCTGCCAGGCGTTGGCGCCGTCCATCTCGGCGGCCTCGTACATCTCGCCGGGGATGGACTGCAGACCGCCGAGCAGGGCGACCATCATGAAGGGGACGCCGAGCCAGACGTTGACGGCGATGACCGAGAACTTGGCCCAGGTGGGGTCGTTGAGCCACGGGACGGCGTCGATGCCGCCGCCCGCGAGCACGCTGTTGAGGATGCCGCGGCGCTCGTCGTAGAGGAAGCGCCAGGCGAAGACGGAGACGAAACCGGGAACGGCCCAGGGCAGGATGAGCAGCATGCGGTAGACACCGCGGCCGGCGATCTTGCGGTGGAGCATGTTCGCGAGGACGAGGCCGAGTGAGAAGGTCACCGACACGCACGCCACCGTCCACACCAGGGTCCAGCCGAGGGTGGCCAGGAACTGGTTTCCGGTGAGCGCGTCGACGTAGTTGTCGACGCCGACGAACTCGTAGCTCGCCGGGATGTGGTTGACGCCGATGGCGCGCTCCACATTGCGTTCGTTGGCGTCGGTGAGCGACAGCCAGATGCCGCGGACCAGCGGGTATCCGATGATCACGCCGATCACGAGCACCACCGGGGCGACCATCGCCCAGGCGTACCAGTGGGTGGAGAGGGATCGCCGCGCGGCGCCCCTGGATCCACCGTTCCGCTTGCCAGTTCCGCGGCTCCGGCCGCGGGCGACGTTCTCGCCCGCGGCCTTCGCCACCGACTGGCTGCTGGTGTGCACAGCCATCAGCCGGTCTGCCTTCCTTCCCGGTCCGTCTCCGACACGGGGTTGGTTACTTCCAGTCCTTCAGGAGCTTGCGGTAGGAGTCGCCCGCCGTCTTCGCGCCCTGCTCCGGGGTGGCCTGGTTGGTGAGGACCTTGGTGTACTCGGTGACCAGCGGGGCGAAGAGGCTGCCGCCCTCCGGGATCCACGGGCGCTCGACGGCCTTCTCGACGACCGGCTTGAAGAAGGTGATCATCTCGTTGGTGGCCACCTCCGTCTTGCCGTAGGCGGAGGTACGGGTCGGGAGCAGGCTGAGCTCCTTGGCGACCTGGGCCTGGACCTCGGTCGAGCTCATGTACTCGACGAAGGCGTAGGAGGCGGCCAGGTTCTTGGAACCGGCGTAGACGGCGAGGTTGTGGCCGCCCTGCGGGGCGCCCTGGCCGGCCGAGCCGGCCGGGACCGGGGCGATGCCCAGGTTCGCCTTGTCGGCGAACTCCTTGCCCGTGTAGGTGTCGGCGACGGCCCACGGGCCGTTGATCATCATCGCGACCTTGCCGTCCTTGAAGGCGGCCTGCATGTTGTCCCAGCCGTTGGTCGCGTCGGTGATCGCGGCCTTGGAGTCGACCAGGTCCTTGACGGTCTTGAAGGCCTTGACGCCGGCGGGGTTGTCGATGGTGACGGTCTTGGTGTCGGCGTTGACCATGTCGCCGCCCTCGCCGTACAGGAAGGAGAGGAACCAGTAGGCGTCGTCGCCGCGCAGGTACAGGCCGGTCTTGCCGGTCTTCTGCTTGATCTTGGTGGCGACGGACTTCAGCTCGTCGATGTTCTTCGGGACCTCGACGCCGGCCTCCTTGAAGATCTTCTTGTTGTAGAAGACGCCCATGGAGTCGATGACCTGCGGCACGGCGTAGGTCTTGCCGTTGTACTTGGTGGACGCGGCGGCCTGCTTGAGGAAGTCGTCCTGGTCCTTCAGGGCGGCGGTGCCGTCGAGCGGGGCGAGGTAGCCGAGGTTCGCGAAGTCCGGGGTCCAGGCGACCTCGGAGCGGATCACGTCGGGGGCGCCGGAGCCGGACTGGGCGGCGTTCTTGAACTTGTTCTGCGCGTCGCCGAAGGGCACGTTGACGTACTTGACCGTGACCTTGGGGTGCTTCTTGGTGAAGTCCGCGGCGATCTTCTTGAAGACCTTGTCCTCGGAACCGACCGTGGAGGTGTCCCACCAGGTGACGGTGCCGGAGAGCTCGCCCGAGCCCTTCGTGTCGCCGCCGGTGGAACCGTTGTCGCCTCCGCACGCCGCCAGGGTCACGCCCAGGGCCGCGACCAGCGCGGTGGCCGCTATGCCACGCCGCATGTGAACTCCTTCAGATGGTCCCGGATCGGACGAGGGGCTGGAAGACCTTCCTCATGCGACCGCTCCCTCGCGGCGCGCCGGGTTGCCAGGAACGTAACAGGGATGAAAACGAGCCGAAAGAGCTTGCGTGAAATTTCTGCAAGACACGGCGATCGTTACATCCGCGTGTCCCTAAGGTTGCCGACAGGCCGCTTGACAGGCCTGGAGACAGGGCTTCCGGGGCTCCTCCCCCGGGTGGGACAAGGTGCCGCCTTCTTGCAAGGCCTTGCGCAAGGGCGCCACGAACTCCTTGCCGACGGCCGGAACCCGCGTTCGGTGGGCAATCCGACGCCCGACCGGTACAGTCCACTCCCATGACCGCGCGGCTCGCCGACATCGCAGCCCAGGCGGGGGTCAGTGAAGCCACAGTCAGCCGCGTGCTCAACGGCAAGCCCGGTGTGGCCGCGGCCACCCGTGAATCCGTGCTCGCCGCACTCGACGTGCTCGGCTACGAGCGCCCGGTCCGGCTGCGCCAGCGCAGCGCGGGCCTGGTCGGACTCATCACCCCCGAACTGGACAACCCGATCTTCCCCGCGCTCGCGCAGGTCATCGGGCAGGCCCTGACCCGGCAGGGGTACACGCCGGTGCTCGCCACCCAGACCCCCGGCGGGTCCACCGAGGACGAGCTCACCGACATGCTGGTCGAGCGCGGTGTCGCCGGCATCATCTTCGTGTCCGGCCTGCACGCCGACACGACGGCCGACACCACCCGCTACGACCAGCTGCGCGGCAAGGGCGTCCCGTACGTCCTCATCAACGGCTTCTCGCCCAAGATCCAGGCCCCCTTCGTCTCCCCCGACGACCGGGCCGCGATGGTGCTCGCCGTGACGCACCTGGCCGCGCTCGGGCACACCCGGATCGGTCTCGCCGTCGGCCCCAAGCGCTTCGTGCCGGTGCTCCGCAAGATCGAGGGCTTCCGCCGGGGCATGCGCGAGCGCTTCGGCCTCTCCCCCGAGGAGACCGAGGAGCTGGTCCAGCACTCCCTCTACACCCTGGAGGGCGGCCAGGCCGCCACCGCGGCGCTCATCGCCCGGGGCTGCACCGCGATCGTCTGCGCCAGCGACATGATGGCGCTCGGCGCGATCCGGGCCGCCCGGGAGCGGGGCCTGCAGGTGCCGAGGGACGTCTCGGTGGTCGGCTTCGACGACTCCCCGCTCATAGCGTTCACCGACCCGCCGCTGACCACGATCCGCCAGCCCGTGCAGGCGATGGGCCAGGCCGCGGTCCGGGCCCTGCTGGAGGAGGTCGGCGGCACGCCGGCCCCGCACAGCGAGTTCGTGTTCATGCCGGAGCTGGTGGTCCGCGGCTCGACCGCCTCGGCACCGCCGGCCGCCGCCCCCGCTCCCCCTACGTCCTGAGACGGAGAGGGTGCGCCCGATACCCGTCCGAGGGATGATCGGTCGAGGGGACGGCATCTGGCAGACTTCTCTCCTATGGGTGAAACGACCGTGAAGAGTTTGGAAAGCCGGACGAACCCGTCGGCACCCATCGTGGCCGGCGGCTGGGCGCGCCTGCGCGCGCGGACGCCGCGGCGCCCGCGGATCTGGTTCGAGGTCCTGCTCATCGCGGTCAGTTACTGGCTGTACTCGCTCATCCGCAACGCGGTCCCGGAGCAGAAGAGCCAGGCGCTCAAGAACGCCGACTGGATCTGGCAGGCCGAGCACACCCTCGGCCTGGCCTTCGAGCACACCGTCAACCACGCCGTGAACTCGGTGACATGGCTGATCGTGTCGATGAACTACTACTACGCCACCCTGCACTTCGTGGTCACCATCGGTGTGCTGGTGTGGCTGTACCGCGGGCACCCGGGCCGTTACGCGGCGTTCCGCACGGTCCTGTTCGCGACCACCGGTGTGGCCCTGGTCGGCTACTACCTGTATCCGCTGGCACCGCCGCGCCTGATGAACGGCCAGAACTTCGTCGACACCGTCCTGGTCCACCACACCTGGGGCTCGATGGCCTCGGGCAACCTCAAGCACATGTCCAACCAGTACGCGGCGATGCCGTCGATGCACATCGGCTGGTCGCTGTGGTGCGGACTGACGATCTTCCTCCTCGCGAAGGCCCCCTGGGCCCGCATCCTGGGCCTGCTCTACCCGATGGCGACCCTGGTCGTCATCGTGGCCACCGCCAACCACTTCTGGATGGACGCGGTCGGCGGCATCATCTGCCTGGCCTTCGGCTTCGCCGTCTCGTACGTCTGGTACGGCTCGCGCCCCCACAAGCTGCCGAGGCAGGTGGCGGCGCCCGCCGCGTCGACGCCGCAGGGGGTCGGGGCGGGCGGGACGCGCCGGGGCGAGGCGGCCGACCAGGACGACGCGGACCGGGACGCCGACGAGGACGCCGACGAGGACGAGAAGGTCGGGTCCGGGTCCGGCTCCCGCTCCGGGCGCTGAGCGGCGGCGCCGCTACGCCCCGTAGAACAGCTCCTCCATGACCGCCCGCGCACGCCGGGTGATGCGGCGGTAGTCGTCGACCAGTTCGCCGACGTGGCCCGGGGTGTAGCCCAGGTAGCGGCCGACGGCGGCGAGCTCGCGCGGTTCGGAGGGGAAGGTGTCGCCGGGGCGGCCGCGGACCAGCATCACGGCGTTGCGGACGCGGGTGGCGAGGACCCAGGCCTCGTCGAGGGTCTGGGCCTCCTCCGTGGGGATCAGGCCGGCGGCGTGGGCAGCGGCCAGGGCCGCGCGGGTACGGGTGGTGCGCAGGCCCGGTTCGGCCCAGCCGTGGCGCATCTGGAGCAGCTGGACCGTCCACTCGACGTCGCTGAGGCCGCCGCGGCCCAGCTTGGCGTGCAGGGTCGGGTCGGCGCCGCGCGGCAGGCGTTCGGTCTCCATGCGGGCCTTGAGGCGGCGGATCTCGCGGACCGCCTCCTCACCGAGGCCCTCCATGGGATAGCGCAGGGGGTCGATCAGCTCGATGAACCGGGCGCCGAGCTCCGGGTCGCCGGCCATCGGCTCGGCCCGCAGCAGGGCCTGGCTCTCCCAGACCAGTGACCAGCGCCGGTAGTAGGCCTCGTAGGACTTCAGGGTGCGCACCAGGGGGCCGCTCTTGCCCTCGGGGCGCAGATCGGCGTCGATGAGCAGCGGCGGGTCGGTGGTGGGCAGCTGGAGCAGCCGGCGCATCTCGGTGACGACCCGGATGGCGGCCTGCGCGGCCTCCTGCTCGTCCACGCCCTCACGCGGCTCGTGCACGAAGAGCACGTCGGCGTCGGAGCCGTAACTCAGCTCGTGCCCGCCGAAGCGTCCCATGCCGATGACCGCGAAGCGGGTCGGGAGGGTGTCGCCCCACTCGGCGCGCACGGCGGCGCGCAGGGCGCCGGCGATCGTGGCCGCGTTGAGGTCGGTGACGGCCTGGCCGACCCGGTCGACCAGGGCGCCGGGGTCGGACTCGCGGGGGCTGTCCTCGGTGCCGTACGAGCCGATGAGGTCGGCCGCGGCGGTACGGAACAGCTCCCGGCGCCGTACGCCGCGGGCCGCGGCCACCGCCTGCTCGGGGCCGTCGGCGCGGCCCACCGCGGCGAGGACCTCCTGCTCCAGGTGCTCGCGGCCGCGCGGTCTCAGGCCCTCGGGGTCGCCGAGGATCGCGACCGCCTCGGGGGCGCGGAGCAGCAGGTCGGGGGCGAGCCGGCCGGCGGACAGGACGCGGGCGAGGTTCTCGGCGGCGGCGCCCTCGTCGCGGAGCAGCCGCAGGTACCAGGGGGTCTTGCCGAGCGCGTCGGAGACCTTGCGGAAGCCGAGCAGACCGGCGTCCGGGTCGGCCGAGTCGGCGAACCAGCCGAGCAGCACCGGAAGCAGCGTGCGCTGGATCGCGGCCTTGCGGCTGACCCCGGAGGACAGCGCCTCCAGGTGGCGCAGGGCGGCGGCGGGGTCGGCGTAGCCGAGGGCTTCGAGGCGCTGTCCGGCGGCCTCCGGGCTGAGCCGGATCTCGCCGGGCGCGAGCTGGGCGACCGCGTCGAGCAGTGGTCGGTAGAACAGCTTCTCGTGCAGCCGGCGCACCACCGCCGCGTGCCGCCGCCACTCGCGGCTCAGCTCGGTCACCGGGTCGGTGCGCAGGCCGAGGGAGCGGCCGAGCCGCCGCAGGTCCTCCTCGCCCTCGGGCACCAGGTGGGTGCGGCGCAGCCGGTAGAGCTGGATGCGGTGCTCCATGGCGCGCAGGAAGCGGTAGGCGTCGTCGAGCTGGGCGGCGTCGGCGCGGCCGACGTAGCCGCCGGCGGCGAGCGCGGCGAGGGCGGCGAGGGTGGTGCCGCTGTGCAGGGTGGCGTCGCTGCGCCCGTGCACCAGCTGCAGGAGCTGTACGGCGAACTCGACGTCGCGCAGCCCGCCGGGGCCGAGCTTCAGCTCGCGCTCGACCTGGGCGGCGGGGATGTTGTCGACCACCCGGCGGCGCATCTTCTGCACGTCGGGGACGAAGTTCTCGCGCTCGGCGGCCTGCCAGACGAGCGGGGAGAGCGCGTCGACGTACGCGGCGCCGAGCTCGGCGTCGCCGGCCACCGGGCGGGCCTTGAGCAGGGCCTGGAACTCCCAGGTCTTGGCCCAGCGCTGGTAGTAGGCGAGGTGGGAGGAGAGGGTGCGGACGAGGGGGCCGTTGCGGCCCTCGGGGCGCAGATTGGCGTCGACCGGCCAGATGCTGCCCTCGATCGTGGTCTCCGAGCAGATCCGCATGAGGTGGGAGGCGAGCCGGGTGGCGGCCTGCAGGGCCTTGCCTTCGTCAGCGCCGTCCGCGGCCTCGCCGACGAAGATCACGTCGACGTCGGAGACGTAGTTGAGCTCGTTGCCGCCGCACTTGCCCATGGCGATCACGGCGAGCCGGCAGAGCGCCGCGTCCTCGGGGGCGGCGGCGCGGGCGATGCGCAGGGCGGCGCGGAGGGTGGCGGTGGCGAGGTCGGCCAGTTCGGCGGCGGTCTGGGCCACGTCGGTGGTGCCGCACACGTCGCGGGCGGCGATCGAGAGCAGGCAGCGGCGATAGGCGACGCGCAGCGCGACCGGCTCGTCGGCCCCGGCGAGCCCCTGCTCGAACTCGGCGATCCCGGGGTGCAGGTCCACCGCCTCGTACGTGACGAGGGCCTGCCAGTCGCGGGGGTGCCGGGCCAGGTGGTCGGCGAGGGCCTCGGAGGTGCCGAGCACGCCGAGCAGCCGGTCCCGGAACGGCTTCGCGGACAGCAGGGTGGTGGTGAGGGTGGTGCGCTCGGCCTCCGGCTGGGCCTCGACGAGCCGGACCAGGCCGCGCAGGGCGAGGTCGGGGTCGGCCGTGGCGCCGAGGGCGTCGAGGAGGACGGAGTCGCCGCGCAGCGCGGCCAGCTCGTCCAGGCCGAGCAGCCGCTCGGCGGCGGACGGATCGGTGAATCCGTGTCGCAGCAGCCGGGTGAACGTGCTGCTCCTGCGTCCCGGCACCGTCATCCGCCGCTCCTCCACCGGTCGATCGAGCCCCTGGGCGAGCCTATCCGGCGAAGCGTCGATCAGGCGCTTCGGGGAGCGCGGGGCGGGACGGGGCGGCAGAATCCGCACCATGAACTGGACCCTCGAAGTGGTGGCCGTCCCCGTCGCGGACCTGGACCGGGCCAAGGAGTTCTACGGCGAGAAGCTCGGCTTCACGGTCGACCTGGACCAGGAGGTCTCGCCGGGCGTCCGCATCATCCAGATCACCCCGCCCGGCTCGCGCTGCTCGCTCTCCCTCCTCCAGGGCATGCCCGCCTTCCCCGGCACCCGGGAGATGGCCCCCGGCACCCTGCACGGCCTCCAGCTCTGCGTCACCGACATCGAGGCGGCGCGCGACGAACTGGTCGAGGCCGGGCTCGACGTCTCCCCGGTGATGCACGTGGGCACGACGGGCTGGGAGGAGGGCAAGGGCGACACCTGGAACTCGTTCGTGACCTTCGCGGACCCGGACGGCAACGGGTGGGTCGTCCAGGAGGCGCCGTCGGAGCTGGCGGAGCGCTAGAGCAGGAGCCGATAGTTGCGGACCTGCTCGTCCGCGCCCTCGAACGCCATGCCCGCGGCCTCCATCACGTGGTGGGAGGCGGTGTTGTCGAGGTCCGCGTCGCCGCGCACCGCGGTGGCGCCGGCCTCTCGGGCGCGGGTGATCAGGGCGCGCAGCGCCTCCGAGGCGTAGCCGTGGCCCCGGGCGGCGGGGATCAGTCCGTAGCCGACCGTGACCACACCGGCCGCGTCGGGCGGTCCGTGGAAGCCGCCGCCGCCGACGACGCTCCCGTCCTCCAGGAGCCGTATCTGATACGGGCGGTAGGCGCCGGGGTCGCCGCGCTCGGCGAGCCCGTTCAGGAAGCCGCGGGCGCTGCGGGCGTCGCCGTCCTCCGGATAGCCCGCCGCCCAGCGGTCGCCGGGCGCGGGGGCGGCGTCCACGACGCGCTGCGCCTCGTCGGCGGAGAGCGGGTGGAGCAGGAGCCGGTCGGTCTCGATGGCGCGTATGTCATTCACGTCATTCACGTGATTCACGTCGGTCACAGCGGGAAGTCTCGACCGGCCCGGCCTCCGCCGCAACGGATTTGACCGCGGGTCAGGGTCGCGGGTCAGGGTCGCGGGTCAGGGCTCGTCCGGCGCGAAGAAGCTGAGGTTGATCCGGGCGCCCGGCGCCGTGACGGGTTCGGCGAGGCAGGTCACCAGCCGGCCGGGGCCGCGCAGGGCGTGGCGGACGGGGAGTTCGGAGCCGTCGGTGTACGGGATGGGCGCGGCGGCGCACACGCGGTACAGCGGTCCGGCCACGGGATCGTCCAGGATGTCGCGCTCCAGCCTGAGCAGCTCGGCGCTCTCCGGGCGCAGCGCCACGCTGTGCTTGACGTGCGGCATCATGGCCGGCGCCCATTCGGTGGGCCAGTGGAGAAGCACCTCGGTACGCGCCTCGGGGTCGAGGAGCATCCAGCGCATGAGGTTCGCCGGGCACTCCCCGCGCGGCATGAGCCGGCGGAACTCGTCGTTGTGCACGACGACGTTCCACTCCGCGTCGGTGATGAAGGCCGCCGCGTCCCGGATCTGGTCGACGACCCGCTGCCACAGCCCGGCGATGAACATGCCCGAGCTGCCGTGCAGCGCGTGCGGGGGCTGCTCACCGCGGGTGATCAGCCACAGGAACTCCCATTCCCGCTCGTCGAGCCGCAGCGCCCGGGCCACCGCCGTGAGGAGATCGGCGCCGGGGCGGGCGAGCTGGCCGTTCTCGAAGCGGTTGTACGTGCCGGGGGTGCGGGTGAGCAGGGTGTCCATCTGCTCCTGGCTCAGCCCGGCGGCCCGGCGTCCGGGCCCCGGCCCCCGTACGGGAAAACCCATGGCCTCGGGATCGAGCGCCGCCCGGCGCGCCCGCAGTATCTCCTTGAGACGGCCCCGATCACCGGCCGACGGTCTCATCCGACCCCTCCCCCTCCGCTTCCCCTCCGCTTCCCCTCCACCGCTCGGACGCCCGCCGTTTCACCAGCGCTCGAACGCGGTGAAGGCATGATCACCGGCCGCCCCGACGACGATGATCCGCCCGTCGTGCTCGAAGAAGTAGCCGCTGGGCGCTTCCCCACGGAAATGGCGCTCGTCGAGTTCCTCGCCGTCGCCGGCGTCGTACACGAGCAGCTCGGTGATGGCGCTGGCCTGGGTCGACCACTCGCACAGCACGGTGACCCGGTCGCCCCGCACGGCCAGTCCGGCCGCAGGCTCGTCCAACTCGTCGTTCCACACCTCTTCGCCGGTCTTCAGGTCGAAGGCGATCAGCCGGTAGTGCTGTCCCTTGTGATAGGTCCACGCCAGCGCGTACATCCGCTCGCCGACGACCTCCGCCGCGTCGATCTGACCGTAGTCGCCGCTGAGCTCGATGCCGGGCCGAGGACGCCCGTCCTGGCCGAAGGTGACGAACGCGCCCGTCGCCTCGCCGGAGTTGTCGTTCGAGGACCGCACGACCTTCAGCACCAAGGGGTCGGCCGACTTGATGACCACGCCGGAGTCCATCGGGACGGGGCGACGGGCATCGATGGGAACGTTCCACTTCAGGGCGCCGGTGCCGCGGTCGAAGGCCGCCGCCGTCAGCTCGACGTCACCGCCGCTGTCGGAGCCCGGGTCGTCCGCGTCCTCCCCGCCGCAGGCCAGGACGGCGTGGACCTGGTCCTCGCCCACGAACGTGTCCCACACCCCGCACGTGCCGGGAAGGGCCGCCGTCCAACGGGCCTTGCCCGTGCGGAGGTCGAGGGCGCGCAGGGCATGGTTGCCACCCGGCGTCCGCACGTCCTGCTCGGTCCGTTCGTCGCGGATCAACGCCAGGCCGCCCCCCGCGTCCAGGAATCCGTCCCCGGCGAACCGGCCGTCCGAGACGGTCCGCGGGACCCTCCACAGCTCCCGCCCGTCCTTCATGTCGAAGGCAAGGACGGTCGAGCAGCCCTTGCCCTTGCCCGGCGAGGCGGGCTTGCCGCTCCCGCCGCCGGTGGCACTGCTCTCCGTGCCGTACGCGACCAGGAGGACCCCCTCGCCCGCACGACGCGCGCTCCCGCAGATCTGGGCGCGGCCGGGCGGTACGAACTCCCAGAGCTTCCTCCCGTCCTGCCCGTCGGCGATGCCGAAGCCGGTCACCGCGTCGAACCGGCTGCGGACGGCGACGTCCCCGACGACCCAGCTGTCGTTGGCCTTGCCGTCGCCGGGCCGGTCCTTCGCGGTGGCCCAGGTCCGCACCATGGAGTCGCCCGGCAGATAGCCCTCGAACGACAGCAGCCAGGCGGTGATGGAACCGATCACCCCCAGCACGATCCCGGTCACCGCCAGCGTCTTCACGAGCCCGGCTCTGCCTGACATCACGCGCTCCCCCTACCGTGCACGGCACACCCCCCTGCGAGCGGCGTTCCGGAGACCCGCCCGACACGTCGATCTTCGAACGACGGTCAGGCTAAGGGCAGGGCCTCCCAGCGGTCCATGCCGATCCGGCGCGGGTGGAGGACGTGCGGGCCGAGGGCGAACCGCGAACGACGGAGTGCACAGGGCCTCCCTCGACGTCGGACGGCTCACAGGCGGCCCGGGGCGACCTGAACGGGGCTCGGGCCGCCGGCGGTCCGCCGCCGGCCCGAGCCTTCGCGTCAGAGTCGTATCGCTTCTGACCTGCGCTTACAGCACCGGCAGGTTCTTGCGCAGCTCGAAGGCCGTGACCTCGCTGCGGTACTCCTCCCACTCCTGCTTCTTGTTGCGGAGGAAGAAGTCGAAGACGTGCTCGCCCAGGGTCTCGGCGACCAGCTCGCTGCGCTCCATCAGGGTGATCGCCTCGCCGAGGTTCTGCGGGAGGGGCTCGATGCCCATCGCGCGGCGCTCGGCGTCGCTGAGGGCCCAGACGTCGTCGTCGGCGCCGGCCGGGAGCTCGTAGCCCTCCTCGATGCCCTTGAGACCGGCGGCGAGGAGGACCGCGTAGGTCAGATAGGGGTTGGCGCCCGAGTCGATGGAGCGGACCTCGACGCGGGAGGAGCCCATCTTGCCCGGCTTGTACATGGGGACGCGGATCAGCGCGGAGCGGTTGTTGTGGCCCCAGCAGATGTACGCGGGGGCCTCGCCGCCGGAGCCGGCGGTGCGGCCCGAGCCGCCCCAGATGCGCTTGTAGGAGTTGACCCACTGGTTGGTGACGGCGGAGATCTCGCCCGCGTGCTTCAGCAGGCCGGCGATGAAGGAACGGCCCACCTTGGAGAGCTGGTACTCGGCGCCCGACTCGTAGAACGCGTTCCGGTCGCCCTCGAAGAGCGACAGGTGGGTGTGCATGCCCGAGCCCGGGTAGTCCGAGAACGGCTTCGGCATGAACGTCGCCTGCACGCCCTGCTCCAGGGCCACCTGCTTCATGACCAGGCGGAAGGTCATGATGTTGTCGGCGGTGGACAGCGCGTCCGCGTAGCGCAGGTCGATCTCCTGCTGGCCCGGCGCGCCCTCGTGGTGGGAGAACTCCACCGAGATGCCCATCGACTCCAGCATCGTGATCGCCTGCCGGCGGAAGTCCATGCCGACGTTCTGCGGGGTGTGGTCGAAGTAGCCGGAGTTGTCGGCCGGGGTGGGGCGGGTGCCGTCGAGCGGCTTGTCCTTGAGCAGGAAGAACTCGATCTCGGGGTGGGTGTAGAAGGTGAAGCCCAGGTCCGAGGTCTTGGCGAGGGCCCGCTTCAGGACATAGCGCGGGTCCGCGAAGGACGGCGAGCCGTCCGGCATGAGGATGTCGCAGAACATCCGGGCCGTGCCCGGGGCCTCGGCGCGCCACGGCAGGATCTGGAAGGTGCCCGGGTCGGGCTTGGCGATCATGTCCGACTCGTAGACCCGGGCGAAGCCCTCGATCGCCGAGCCGTCGAAGCCGATGCCCTCGTCGAAGGCCTGCTCCAGCTCGGCGGGGGCCACCGCCACCGACTTCAGGAAGCCCAGCACGTCGGTGAACCACAGACGCACGAAGCGGATGTCGCGCTCCTCTAGCGTACGGAGCACAAATTCCTGCTGCTTGTCCATTTTCACACCCATCCTCGCTGGTCAGGCCGCCTGTTCCCACCGCCTCGAGCACTTCGGGTGGCGCCTGAGCATCCCACCACTTGGTTTCGTGCACGTTGCACACCCATAGTGCCTGGTCCGTTGTGACACAGGTAACGGGGGAACGGCCGAAAAGCGCGGGCCCCGGCACGGACCGGTACCGAGTGGTACCCCGTTCGGCCCACGGGTCGCGTTCTGGCACTACGATCGGCGCCCATGGGGGGCCCGCGGCTCGTACGCCTGTCCAGGCACCTGCGTCCCACAGCACTGGTGAGTGCCGTGGCGACGCTCCTCGGCGCGCTCTTCCTCTGCCTGGGCGTCTCCGACCCCGCCGGCCACCGGGAGCCCCGGCCGGCCGCGCAGACGGTCACCCGGACGCACGCCCCGGCCGGTGCGCAGGCCCTGGACGACGAGCAGTACGCCTGCCCCTACGAGCGGGGCGGCTGCTCCCTCTTCCCGGCCCTCTCCCCCGCCGTGCTCAGCGCGCCGCCGCTCGACCCGCCGCTGCACGCGGACGGACGGGCGGCCCGCCCCGCCGAGGCGCTCGGCGACGGCCGGCCGCCGCACCCCGGCGCCCGGCCCCGGGCTCCTGACCTGCATGTCCTTCAGGTCCTGCGGACGTAGGCGCAGGCACCGGGACCGACCCGTCCCGATCCCGCACCAGGCGTTCGCGTCCCCTCGCACGCCCCGAACCACTTCCCCCCAGACTTCCAGAAGGACGACATCATCATGGCGAACCGCTCCACCACTGCCGACCGCCGCGCCCGGATAGAGGAGATGCGCCGCGCCGAGCAGGCCCGCGAGCGCCGCAACCGCATCCTCACGATCGGCGTCAGCGCCATCGTGGTCCTCGGCCTCGTCGGCTTCGGCGGCTGGGTGATCAACAAGGAGAACAACAAGCAGGAGCAGCAGGAGGCGGCCGCCAAGGCGCCCATCAAGGACGAGAAGTCCTGGGACGCCAAGAAGCTGGGCCGCAACCACGTCAAGACCGCGGTCAAGTACGACATGACCCCGCCGGTCGGCGGCGACCACAACCCGGTCTGGCAGAACTGCAACGGCGACGTCTACGACAAGCCGGTCCAGGACGTCAACGCCGTGCACTCGCTGGAGCACGGCGCGGTCTGGGTGACGTACAACAAGAAGGCCGCCGCGGGCGACCTCGACAAGCTGAAGGCCAAGGTCAAGAAGACCCCGTACTCGCTGATGAGCCCGGTCGACAACCAGTCCGGCGCGATCATGCTGAGCGCCTGGGGCAAGCAGGTGACCGTGGACGGCGCGGACGACCCGCGCGTGGACGCCTTCTTCACCAAGTACGTGGCCGGTCCGCAGACCCCCGAGCCGGGCGCGGCCTGCACCGGTGGCGTCGGCGCCGACGGCCTGGGCGGCACCCCGATGGAGCAGGGCCAGTGAAGCTGAACCGGACGCAGTGGGCGTCCGTCACCGCCGTGGTCCTCGCCCTGCTGTTCGCGGGCGGCGCGGTCACCGTCGCCTCCGCCGACCGGGACGGCGACGCGCCGCGCACGCCCACCGCAGAGTCGGCCGACGCGGGCTTCGCCCGGGACATGGCGGTCCACCACCAGCAGGCCGTCGAGATGTCCTTCGTCGTCCGGGACCGGACGAAGGACGAGGCGGTGCGCCGCCTCGCGTACGACATCGCCAACACCCAGGCCAACCAACGCGGCATGCTGTTCGGCTGGCTCGACCTGTGGGGGCTGCCGAAGGTGCGGTCCGGGGTGGCGCCGATGGCCTGGATGGGCATGGGCCACGACATGGGCGGCGAGGACGGCGAGCTGATGCCGGGCATGGCGACCCGCACCGAGCTGGACCAGCTGCGCAAGGCCTCCGGCCGCGAGGCCGAGGTGCTGTACCTGAAGCTGATGACCGACCACCACAAGGGCGGCATCCACATGGCGCAGGGCTGCGTGGAGCGCTGTGTGCCGGGTGTCGAGCGGGACCTCGCGCAGGGCATGGTCGACGCACAGGAGTCCGAGATCAGGCTGATGGCGGACATGCTGAAGGAGCGCGGCGCCGGGGCGTGACGAGCCCGGTGCCCGCCCGCCGGCCCCCGTGACCCGTCTGCGGTCGCGGGGGCCGCGTCACGACCGCAGAATGGGAGCGCTCGGGGACGTACGCAGGTACGCGGCGCACGCGGCGTACGAGGACGTTCTACGAAAGGTACGCACCCCATGACCACGGCGAAGGACATCATGCACTCGGGGGCCCAGTGGATCCCGGCACACGAGACGCTCGACCGCGCCGCCCAGATGATGCGCGACCACAAGGTGGGCGCGCTGCCCATCGCCGACGAGCACGAACGGCTGTGCGGCATCATCACGGACCGCGACATCGTGATCGGCTGTGTGGCCATGGGCCACGACCCGGCGAAGGTCACCTGCGGTGAGATGGCCAAGGGCACCCCGCGCTGGATCGAGGCGAGTTCGGACGTCCGCGAGGTCCTGGAGGAGATGCAGAGCCATCAGATCCGGCGTCTTCCGGTCGTCGAGGACAAGCGTCTGGTCGGCATGATCAGCGAGGCCGATCTGGCCCAGCATCTCTCGGACGAGCAGCTGAAGGCGTTCTGCGAGCGCGTCTACGCGGCGTCCATGACCAAGTGAGCGCATGACCGAGTGGGCCCGTGACCGAGTGGGCCCATGACCGACCGGCCCGACGGCTCGGGTGCCCCGTGGCGGGCGCCGAGCCGCCGGGCCGGCGCGCGTACTCGTCGAGGCGCCGCGCAGCACGCGCGCGCCGCCGTCCCGGCGATCGGGCGTGATCACGTTTCACCCACGAATCCCTCGCACCCTCCACAATTCCCTGGCCCCTGCACCGACACCTGGCTTACGGTCATGATCTCCAGGGGTGGGGCGACGTGCCGGCACCCCATGCCGTCGCACGGCCGCTTCGCTAAGGACACCGCATGACCATGCCGCCCAGCCCCTCCCCCGCCCCGCAGCCCTGGGGCCCGCCGGGGATACCGGGCGGGCCGCAGCCTCCGTTCCCGCAGCCCCGCAACGGCCTCGGCGTCACGGCCCTGGTCCTCGGCATCGTCGGACTGCTCTCCGCGATCATCTGGTTCCTCTTCTGGCTCGGCGCGCTCCTGGGCCTGCTCGCGCTGATCTTCGGCATCATCGGCACCGCCCGGGCCGGCAAGGGCCTCGCGACGAACAAGGGCATGGCGGTCAGCGGGATCGTCCTCGGCGTCCTCGCGATGATCGTGGCGCTCGTCTGGGTGGCCCTCATCGCCACGGCGACCAAGGACGTCGCCGAGGAGATCGAGAAGGAACAGAACGGGAAGGGCGGCACGGTGACCGCCACCGCCGAGCCGGGCGGCAAGAGCACCGAAGCGCCGTCGGCGGAGCCCACCGAGCAGGCTCCCGCGGCGCTGAAGTTCGGCGACACCTTCACGTACGAGGACGGGATCAAGGTCACCGTCTCCAAGCCGCGGGCGCACACGCCGGACGGCTTCGCCGCGGGCCACGCCAAGGGCAACAAGGCCTTCCAGGTGACGATCACCATCGTCAACGGCAGTGGCAAGACGCTCGACGTCACCACCGCGCTGCCGGACGCCAAGGACGCCGAGGGCGCCACGGCCGACATGGTCTTCGACGGCAGCTACGCCTCGAAGCCCTTCGAGGGCAAGGTGCTTCCGGGCAAGCAGGCCAAGGCCGACTACACCTTCTCGCTGCCGTCCGCCGCGGCCGGCGAGCTCCAGGTCGAGCTGTCCCCGACGATCCTGGAGCACGACTCGCAGGTCTGGACCGGCCCGACGAAGTGACGTCCGGCGGGCGGTCGGCCCGGCCGGAACCCGACTGCCGGCCGGGTCGGTGCGGCCATCCGCGGGACATAGCGTCGAGTTGACGATAAACTGTGCGCGTGCCTCAACTACGCCTCGCCCTGAATCAGATCGACTCCACCGTCGGCGACCTCGCCGGGAACGCCGAGGCCGTCGTCCACTGGACCCGGCACGCCGCCGCCCAGGGGGCGCACCTCGTCGCGTTCCCCGAGATGACGCTCACCGGGTACCCCGTCGAGGACCTGGCCCTCCGCCCCTCGTTCGTCGAGGCCTCCCGGTCCGCCCTCGCGGCGCTCGGGCGGCGGCTCGCCGACGAGGGGCTCGGCGAACTGCCCGTGGTCGTGGGCTATCTCGACCGCTCCGAACGGGACGTGCCCCGGCTCGGCCGGCCCGCCGGGTCGCCCGAGAACGCGGCGGCGGTGCTGCACCGCGGCGAGGTGGTGCTGCGCTTCGCCAAGCACCACCTGCCGAACTACGGGGTCTTCGACGAGTACCGCTACTTCGTGCAGGGCGACACCCTGCCCGTGCTGCGCGTCCACGGCGTGGACGTGGCCCTCGCGATCTGCGAGGACCTGTGGCAGGACGGCGGCCGGGTGCCGGCGGCGCGCAGCGCCGGGGCCGGGCTGCTGCTCTCGGTCAACGCCTCCCCGTACGAGCGCAACAAGGACGACACCCGGCTCGAACTGGTCCGCAAGCGCGCCCAGGAGGCCGGCTGCACCACGGCCTACCTGGCCATGATGGGCGGGCAGGACGAACTGGTCTTCGACGGCGACTCGATCGTCGTCGACGCGACCGGCGACGTCCTGGCACGCGCCCCCCAGTTCAGCGAGGGCTGCCTGGTCCTCGATCTCGACCTGCCCGCCGCCGCCCCGCTCGCCGAGGCCCCGGCCGGGGTGGTCGACGACGGGCTGCGGATCGACCGGGCGGTGATCTCCGAGGAGCCGCTGCCGGCGTACGAGCCGGAGGTGACGGGCGGCTTCGCGGACCGGCTCGACGACGACGAGGAGGTCTACTCGGCGCTTGTCGTGGGCCTGCGCGCGTACGTCGCCAAGAACGGCTTCCGTTCGGTCCTGATCGGCCTGTCCGGCGGCATCGACTCGGCGCTCGTCGCCGCGATCGCCTGCGACGCGCTCGGCGCGGCGAACGTGTACGGGGTGTCGATGCCCTCGAAGTACTCCTCCGACCACTCGCGCGGCGACGCCGCCGAACTGGCCCGGCGCACCGGCCTGAACTTCCGCACGGTGTCCATCGAGCCGATGTTCGACGCGTACATGGGCGCCCTGGCGCTCACCGGCCTCGCCGAGGAGAACCTCCAGTCGCGGCTGCGCGGCACGATGCTGATGGCGCTCTCCAACGAGGAGGGCCACATCGTGCTCGCACCGGGCAACAAGTCCGAGCTGGCGGTGGGCTATTCGACGCTGTACGGCGACTCGGTCGGCGCGTACGGCCCCATCAAGGACGTCTACAAGACGGACGTCTTCCGGCTCGCGCGCTGGCGCAACCGGGCCGCCGAGGAGCGCGGCCAGACCCCGCCGATCCCAGAGAGCTCCATCTCCAAGCCGCCGAGCGCGGAGCTGCGCCCGGGGCAGGTCGACACGGACTCGCTGCCGGACTACGGGGTCCTGGACCGGATCCTGGAGCTGTACGTGGACCGGGACCGGGGCCGGGACGAGATCGTGGCGGCCGGGTTCGACGCCGAACTGGTGGCGCGGACCCTGCGGATGGTCGACATCGCCGAGTACAAGCGGCGCCAGTACCCGCCGGGTACGAAGATCTCCGCGAAGGGCTTCGGCAAGGACCGCCGGCTGCCCATCACCAACCGGTGGCGGGAGAAGACCTCCTGAGCCGGGGCCGGACCGCGGCGTGACGGCTACAGCTTGACGCGGGCGGCCACCGGAAGGTGGTCGCTCCGCGTCCCCGGCAGCGTCCAGGACGCCATCGGTTCGAGGTCGCGCACCAGGATCTGGTCGATGCGGGCCATCGGGAAGGACGCCGGCCAGCTGAAGCCGAAGCCGTCGCCGGCCGCGCCCTGGGTGGAACGGAGCTGGGAGGTCACGCCGTTGAGGGCGCGGTCGTTCATGGTGCCGTTGAGGTCGCCGAGCAGCACGACCCGCTTGTTCCGCTCGTGGGAGATGGCCTCGCCGAGGGCGTCGGCACTGTCGTCGCGCTGGGTCGCGGTGAAGCCGGCGTTCATCTTGACGCGTACGGAGGGCAGATGGGCGACGTACACGGCGACCTCGCCGGCCGGGGCGGCGACGGTGGCGCGCATGGCGCGGGTCCAGCCGAGCCGGATGTCGACCGGACGGGCGTCGCGCAGCGGGTACCTGCTCCACAGGCCGACCGTGCCCTGCACCGAGTGGTGCGGATAGGCGGCGGCGAGGGCCTGCTCGTACGCCGGGACCATGTCGCCCTTGAGCTCCTCCAGGGCGATGACGTCGGCGCCGGAGGCGGCCAGGTCGCGGGCGGTGCCCGCGGGGTCGGGGTTGTCGGCGTTCACGTTGTGCGAGACGACGGTGAGGTCGCCGCCGGACTCCGACTTGTCGACGACGAGCCCGCCGAAGAGGTTGAGCCAGACCACGGCCGGCAGGACCAGCGCGATCAGCGCGGTCGCGGAGCGCCTCAGCAGCGCGAGCACCAGCAGCAGCGGCACGGACAGACCGAACCACGGCAGGAAGGTCTCGATCAGACTGCCCAGGTTGCCCACCCGGTTGGGGATGTCGGCGTGGAACACCATGACCAGGGCGACGAGTACGGCGCACAGCGCGAGGAGGACGCCCCGGCGCCAGATCCCGCGGTCGCCGCGCCAACCGCCGAGCCAACGGGCGAATCGGCCCCCGGGCCGGGCCGCGGGCCGGGAGACGGAGCCCTGGTCGCCCGGCGTTCCGCCGTCTTCGGTCTCCGTCATGTCCACCCGCGCCATCGCTGCCGTCCTCACTGCCTTGCTGCCTTGCTGCCTTGCTGCCTTGCTGTGCGACCCGGTCCCGACACTAGGCGATCGCGGGTCGGTCGTACGCATCGAGGGACGACACCCGCGCGTGGCGGGTTCCTGCAGGTGGCGCGGGGCGGCGGGCTGTGACAGAACGCGCACATTCGTCCGGGTCGCTCACTCGCCGTCAGGACCGCCCCGGCGGGCGCAGACCGGTGAGGACGGCGTCGACGATCTGCTCCGGAAGGTCGGGGTCGAGGGGCGCGCCGGGGCGGAGGACGGTACGCAGCAGCACCGGCCCGACGAAGAGGTCGTTGACGAGTTCGAGGTCGAGGTCGGTGCGCAGTTCGCCGCGCTCCATGCCGCGCCGGATGGCGTCCAGGCCCATCCGGCGGCGCGGCTCGATCACGCACTGGTGGTAGGCGTCCCACAGCTTGGGGTAGAGCTGCATCTGCGCGAAGACGCTGTGCAGCAGCGTGGAGCTGCGCTTGGCGAGCCCGCGCTGCCGCAGCGATTCGAGGAAGACCAGGAGGTCGTCCCGGACCGAGGTGCCGGGCAGCACCGGGTCCGGGGGTTCGACGGCGCGCAGCAGGTCGACGAAGAGCTCGTCCTTGCCGGACCAGCGGCGGTAGATGGTCGCCTTGCCGACCCCGGCGGTGCGGGCGATCTTCTCGATGGACAGGTCGGAGAGCGCCTGGCCGCTCTCCAGGAGCTCGATCACCGCGTCGAGGATGGCCTGGTCGACGGCCTCGCTGCGGGGCCGGCCGCGCCGTACCGCCCCGCCCTCCGGGCCCGGGCAGTCGGCGCCGGGGGCGGGATCGGGCACGGGCGCAGGGGCAGGTGCTGCCCCGCCGTCCTGCTGCGAGCGCTGCGACACGTCCGTTCCGCCTCTCCTCCTGGGCCCGCTCCGCCGGCCCGACGCCTACCTCGGAACCGATTCTCCCGCTTCCGCGCGGCTGCCGGGGACGGCGGCCGCCGGGCCCTCGCCCTCGGGGGTGCGGCCGGGCAGGAAGACGGCGACCACGACGGCGCCGAGCACGGCGACGGCGGCCGAGCCGATCGCGGTGACGTGCATCGCGTCGAGGAAGGCGTCGTACGCCGGGGTGACCAGGCCGCGGCCCGCCGGGCCGAGCTTCTCGGCGACGGCGAGGGTGGCCTCGATGGACTCCCCGGCGGTGTCGCGCAGCGCGGCCGGGACGGCGCCGAGGTGCCCCTCGATCTCGCCGCGGTAGGTGCTGGAGAGCACGGAACCGAGGACGGCCACGCCGAGCGCGCCGCCGACCTGCCGGAAGGTGTTGTTGACGGCGGAGCCGGAGCCGGCCTTCTCGCGGGGCAGCGACTGCATCACGGCGACGGTGACCGGCGGCATGATGTGGGCCATGCCCGCGCCCTGCAGGAAGAAGACGATCTCCAGGACCCACACGGGCGTGCCCGCGTCGAAGAAGGCGAAGGCGGCCAGGCCGACGGCCACGGCGAGCATGCCGACGGTGCAGACGGCCTTGGCGCCGAAGCGCTCCACGACGAGGCGGGCCCGGGGCGCGAACACCATCTG
Organism: Streptomyces sp. NPDC051909; assembly: GCF_040681095.1. Classification (NCBI taxonomy): domain Bacteria; kingdom Bacillati; phylum Actinomycetota; class Actinomycetes; order Kitasatosporales; family Streptomycetaceae; genus Streptomyces; species Streptomyces sp. NPDC051909. The sequence goes on from NZ_JBFAYA010000022.1 coordinate 98,153, forward strand.
GGCGATGGCGAGCGGCAGGATCAGCAGGCCGGACTCCAGGGCGCTGTAGCCGCGGACGCTCTGCAGGTAGAAGGCGGAGAAGAAGGTCACGCCCATGAGGGCGAAGAAGACCAGCGCGATGGCGGCGACGGCGGCCGAGAAGGCGGGCTTGCGGAAGTACGAGACGTCGAGCGCCGGATGGTCGGCGCGCTTCTCGTACAGCACGAAGCCGACGAGGACCGCGAGGCCGGCGAGGGCCGGGAGCAGCACGCCGACGTCGGTGAAGCTGGCGAGCTCGCCGCCGCGGATGATGCCGTACACGAGCAGCACGAGGCCGAGCACGGAGAGCAGCACGCCGGGCAGGTCGATGCGGCCGGGCCTGGGGTCCTTGGACTCGGGGACGAGCCAGGCCATCAGGGCCAGGGCGAGGAGCACCACGGGCACGTTGACCAGGAAGATCGAGCCCCACCAGAAGTGCTCCAGGAGGATGCCGCCGGTGATGGGGCCGACGGCGATGGCGAGCCCGACGCTGCCGGCCCAGATGCCGATGGCCTTGGGCTGTTCGTCGCGCTCGAAGACGTTCATGAGGACGGCGAGGGTGGCGGGCATGACGAAGGCGGCGCCGAGGCCCATCACGGCCCGGTAGGCGATGAGCTCGCCGGGGCCGGTGGAGAACGCGGCGAGCGCGGAGCCGATGCCGAAGACGGTGATGCCGAAGAGCAGGATCCGCTTGCGGCCGAGGCGGTCGCCGAGCAGGCCGGAGGTGAAGAGGAGGCCGGCGAAGACGAGCGTGTAGGAGTTGATCGCCCACTCCAGCTCGCTCTGGGTGGCGCCGATGCCGGTGGGCGAGGGGCTGGCGATGGTCTTGACGGCGACGTTCAGGATCGAGTTGTCGAGGACGACGATCAGCAGACTGAGCATGAGCACGCCGAGTATCGCCCAGCGGCGACGGTGCACGGCCTCGGGAACGCGGTGCGGCGCTCCGGGGCCGGCCGGGCCCGCGGGGCCGGCGGAGACAGGGGACGGCTGAGACATGGCCCCCACCCTAGACCCATTTCGATACGAGACCGTCTCGTATCGGAAAAGCTGACGGAGTCTTTACGTTGCGGCGGGTCTTCGCGTTGCGGACGGCGTCTCCACGTTGCGGTGGTGTGAACAGCGCCACGCCGACACCCACCCCCGCCCCGCTTCCCCGTCCGGCCCGGAAAGTGCCACCATGGATGTGGTCCGGGGACGCCACAGGGCGCCTCGAGATGACAGAAGGAGCCGTTCACCATGACGCTTCAGGCTGCCCAGAAACCGCCCGCCGACAGCAGCAAGGCGCTGTACGGAGGGAAGGGCACCCGCCGCATCACCGTCCACGACATCGCCGCCGCCAAGACCCGCGGCGAGAAGTGGCCCATGCTCACCGCCTACGACGCCATGACCGCCTCCGTCTTCGACGAGGCCGGCATCCCGGTGATCCTCGTCGGCGACTCGATGGGCAACTGCCATCTCGGCTACGACACCACCGTGCCCGTCACGATGGACGAGATGACCCTGCTGTCCGCCGCCGTCGTCCGGGGCACCCGGCGCGCCCTCGTCGTCGGCGACCTCCCCTTCGGCTCGTACCAGGAGGGCCCCGTCCAGGCCCTGCGCAACGCCACCCGGCTGGTCAAGGACGCGGGCGTCGGCGCGGTCAAGCTGGAGGGCGGCGAGCGTTCACTGCCGCAGACCGAGCTGCTCGTCCAGGCCGGCATCCCCGTCATGTCCCACCTGGGCCTGACCCCTCAGTCCGTCAACACCATGGGCTACCGGGTGCAGGGCCGCTCCGACGAGGCCGCCCACAAGCTGCTGCGCGACGCCAAGTCCGCGCAGGACGCGGGCGCCTTCGCCGTGGTCCTGGAGCTGGTCCCGGCCGAGCTGGCCGCCGAGGTGACCCGCTCGCTGCACATCCCCACCATCGGCATCGGCGCCGGCCCGGACACCGACGCGCAGGTCCTCGTGTGGACCGACATGGCCGGTCTGACCGGCGGCAAGGTGCCGCGCTTCACCAAGCAGTACGCCAACCTGCGCGAGACCCTCGGCGACGCCGCCAAGGCCTTCGCGGAGGACGTGGCCGGCGGGGCGTTCCCCGCCGAGGAGCACACCTTCCACTGACCCGCCGACCGCTCCGGTAACACCTGACAGCCCGCCGACCGTCCCCCGTCGGCGGGCTGTCGGCCGTCTGTCGGTGCGCTGTCGGTGGGCCCGTGTTCCATGGTGGACATGACGCGATCACACACCAACGCCGTCGAGGTCCGGGGCCTCGTGAAGCATTTCGGCGAGACGAAGGCGGTCGACGGGATCGACCTGGACGTCCGCGAGGGCACCGTCCTCGGCGTCCTCGGTCCCAACGGCGCCGGCAAGACCACCCTCGTCCGCTGCCTGTCCACCCTCATCGTCCCGGACGCCGGGACCGCCGTCGTCGCCGGTTACGACGTGGTGCGCCAGCCCCGCCAGCTGCGCCGCGTCATCGGCCTCACCGGCCAGTACGCCTCGGTCGACGAGAAGCTGTCCGGCTGGGAGAACCTCTACATGATCGGGCGGCTGCTCGACCTCTCCCGCAAGGACGCCCGCCGCCGCGCCGACGAGATGCTGGAGCGCTTCTCGCTCACCGAGGCCGCCAAGCGCCCCGCGATGAACTACTCCGGCGGCATGCGGCGCCGTCTCGACCTGGCCGCCTCGATGATCGGGCAGCCCTCCGTGCTCTATCTGGACGAGCCCACCACCGGCCTCGACCCGCGCACCCGCAACGAGGTGTGGGACGAGGTGCAGCGGATGGTCGCCGAGGGCGCCACGGTGCTGCTCACCACCCAGTACATGGAGGAGGCGGAGCAGCTCGCGAGCGAGCTGACCGTCATCGACCGCGGCCGGGTCATCGCCCGGGGCGGGGTCGACGAGCTCAAGGCCCGGGTCGGCGGCCGCACCCTCACCGTCCGGCCGGCCGACCCGGGCGACCTGTCCGCCATGGCGGCGGCGCTGCGCGAGACCGGTCTGGACGGGGTCGCCGGCGCGACCGTCGTCCCCGACGAGGGCGCGCTGTACGTGCCGATCCTCAGCGACGAGCAACTGACCGCCGTCGTGGGCCTGTTCGGCGCCCGCGGTTACGGTATCGCCCACATCGGCACCCATCTGCCCAGCCTGGACGAGGTGTTCCTCGCCATCACCGGCGAGAAGACGCCCGTTTCCGACGCGCACCACGAGGAGGTCGCCGCATGAGCACGACCACGGCCACCCGTACGCCCACCCCCGCGCCGGCCCCCGCCAAGCGGACCACCGGCGCCGCCGACGGCCGGATCGGCCTGCGGGCCAACCTCCGCCACATCGGCGCCCTGGCCCGCCGCAACGCGCTGCAGATCAAGCAGGACCCGGAGTCGATGTTCGACGCCGTCCTGATGCCGGTCATCTTCATCCTGCTGTTCACGTACGTCTTCGGCGGCGCCATGGCCGGCAAGGGCAACCAGCAGGTGTACGTGAACTACCTGGTGCCCGGCCTGATGGCCATGATGGGCATGAACATCGCGATGGGCGTCGGCACCGGCATCAACGACGACTTCAAGAAGGGCGTCATGGACCGGTTCCGGACCATGCCGATCGCCCGCTCCTCGGTCCTCATCGCGAAGATCGTCGTCGAGATCGGCCGCATGCTGATCGCCACCTCGATCCTGCTCGGCATGGGCTTCCTGCTCGGCCTGCAGATCCAGACCTCGGTGCTCCACCTCCTCGCGGCGATCGGTCTGTCGCTGGCCTTCGGAGCCGCCCTGATGTGGATCTTCATCCTGCTCGGCCTCACCATGAAGACGGCCCAGGCCGTCCAGGGCATGGCCATGCTGGTCCTGATGCCGCTGCAGTTCGGCTCGTCGATCTTCGCCGCGCCGACCACGATGCCCGGCTGGCTGCAGACCTTCACCGAGTACAACCCGCTGTCCAACCTGGCCGACGCCGCCCGCGCCCTGATCAACGGCGGCGCGGTCGCCCACTCGGTGTGGATGACGCTCGCCTGGGCGGCCGGCATCACCGTGGTCATGGCGCCGCTCGCGGTGTCCAGGTTCCGTAAGAAGACCTGACCCGCCGACGCGGGGGAACGGTACTCGGCGCGCCTCAGATCGCGTCGGCGCGTTCGAGCAGGGCGGCGGCCTCCTCAAGGGAGAGGCCGCCGCCCTCGGCGTACGCGGCCTCGAACGCGGCGTCGTCGGCGAGCGCGGCCCGGGTGAGCGCGGTCGCCCGCTCGCGGTTCCGCCGCTCGATCGGCGGGGACAGATGCCCGGGCGGCAGCAGCCCCTCGTACGCGCCGAGCAGCACGGCCGCCGTACGGGCCCCCGGGCCGCCGATCCCGGCCAGCGCCCAGGCCGCGACGATCAGGTGGATCGCCAGCATCTGCGGCGCGACCATCATCGACAGACCGCCCAGCGAGCGCCGGTACGCCTGCCGGGCCAGGCCGAAGGCCGACGCGTACCGCCCGTCGAGGACGTCCACCCAGCCCAGGCTGCCGAGCGTGAAGCCCTCGAAGATCGAGAAGGTCTCGGAGCTGAACTCGTCGAGCAGGCGCCGCAGATGGACGCGGGCCTCCGCCGTGCGCCCGGTGCGTCCGAGGAGCAGCGCCAGGAAGATCCGGGCCGCGAGCATCGGCTCGTGCCCGCGCCCGTGCTGCCCGTCGACGACCGCGCGCAGGATGCGTTCCGCCTCCTCCTGGCCGCCGGTCTCCATCAGCATGTCGGCGTAGCGGGCGCGCAGCAGCGCCATCTGCGACTGGGCGCCGATCCGCTCCGCGTACCCGATGGCGGCCGCGAAGTCCTCGGCGGCGCCCTCGAATTCGAGCCGCCGCTCGCGGGCCTCGGCCCGGGACGACAGCGCCTCCGCCGCGCCCCACGCGTCGTCGAGCCGTACGAAGATCTCCAGGCTCTCCTCGGCGTCGGCGGCGGCCTGCCCGGCCAGGTCGGCGCGGTTGGCCAGCATGTTGGCGCGCAGCTGGAGGGCGTTGGCGAGCTCCCACTCGTAGCCGTACTCCCGGCAGGCCGCCACATGCGCGTCCAGGGCCCTGCCCATGCTGCCCGGTTCGGCGATGAGGAGCACGGCGAAGACCGTGAAGGAGCCGGGCAGCCGGCAGGTCTGCGGCAGTCCCGGCGGGTACACGGCGTTGATCCGCCGCAGCCGCTCGACGCCCTCGGGGGTGGTCCAGCGCCCGGTCTCGTGGTCCATGTTCATCAGCTCGACCAGCCGCACCCCGCGCCGGGCCTCCCACAGCCGGTCCTCGTCCAGCGGCGGCGGCGCGGCCGTGACCGGCTCGTACAGCGGCACGGCGGGCGCCATCCCCGGCCCGAACGGATCGGGCCCGAGCGCGGCGACCGCCTCCGCCCAGTGCAGCGCGTCGGCCCGCAGGTCGCGCATGGTCCAGAACCACACCAGCGCGTGCACGAGCACCAGCCCCTCCTGCTCGTCCCGCGCCGCGACGGCCCGCCGCAGCGCGGTCCGCAGATTCCCGTACTCGACGGAGAACCGCGCGACGGCGGCGAGCTGCCGCCCGTTCCGCAGCTCGGGGTCGGTGAGCCGGGCGAGCTCCCGGTAGTGCACGAGGTGCCGCCGCTCGGTCGCACCCCGGTCCCCGGCCTCGTCGAGCCGCTCACCGGCGTACTCGGCGACGGTCTCCAGAAGCCGGTAGCGCATCC
>NZ_JBFAYA010000023.1:0-96056 GCF_040681095.1 Streptomyces sp. NPDC051909
ACCGTCAGGTGTTGTGCTTCTTGCGGAATGGCTGTCCGGGGCCGACCGGGGTCGGTACTCACGTCGGACAACTCGGAGAACACTACGGATCGGGGGACGCGGTGTCAACTTCCCGATGACGAAGGGGCCGGCCCCAGGGGAACCGGCCCTTCTGACCTGCACGGTCACACGTTGAAGCGGAACTCCACCACGTCGCCGTCCTGCATCACGTACTCCTTGCCCTCCATGCGGGCCTTGCCCTTCGCGCGGGCCTCGGCGACCGAGCCGGCCTCCAGGAGGTCGGCGAAGGAGATGACCTCGGCCTTGATGAAGCCCTTCTGGAAGTCGGTGTGGATCACACCGGCGGCCTCGGGGGCCGTCGCGCCCTGGGGGATGGTCCAGGCGCGGGCCTCCTTGGGGCCGGCCGTCAGGTAGGTCTGGAGGCCGAGGGTGGCGAAGCCGACGCGGGCGAGGGTGGCCAGGCCGGGCTCCTCGGCGCCGACGGACTCCAGGAGCTCCAGGGCGTCCACCTCGTCGAGCTCGGCGAGGTCCGCCTCCAGCTTGGCGTTGAGGAAGATCGCCTCGGCAGGGGCCACCAGGGCGCGCTGCTCGTCCTTGAAGGCGTCGTCCGTCAGCTCGTCCTCGTCGACGTTGAAGACGTAGAGGAAGGGCTTGGTGGTCAGCAGGTGGAGGTCGTGGAGGAGCTCCGCCTTCTCCGAGCCCTGGACGATGCCCTGCGAGAAGAGGGTGTCGCCGCGCTCCAGGATCTCCTTCGCCGCCTCGACGGCCGCGACCTTCGGGCCCACGTCCTTCTTGATCCGCGACTCCTTGGCCAGGCGCGGGAGGACCTTCTCGATGGTCTGGAGGTCGGCGAGGATCAGCTCGGTGTTGATCGTCTCGATGTCGTCCTTCGGCGAGACCTTGCCGTCGACGTGCACGACGTTCTCGTCCTTGAAGGCGCGGATGACCTGGCAGATCGCGTCCGACTCACGGATGTTCGCGAGGAACTTGTTGCCCAGGCCCTCGCCCTCGCTCGCGCCGCGCACGATGCCGGCGATGTCGACGAAGTCGACCGTCGCCGGGAGCAGGCGCTGCGAGCCGAAGATGTCGGCGAGCTGCTGCAGGCGCGGGTCCGGGACGCCGACGACGCCGACGTTGGGCTCGATCGTGGCGAACGGGTAGTTGGCCGCCAGCACGTCGTTCTTGGTCAGGGCGTTGAAAAGGGTCGACTTGCCGACATTCGGCAGGCCGACGATTCCGATCGTGAGCGACACGGTGGCGACTTCCCTAGGAGGAGTGGAGGTGGGGCGATCCCCCAGTTTACGGGGCGCGCCCCCGGGTCCCGCCGCTCGCACCGAGTCGTCACCCGGGCCGTGATCGAGGCGGGCCGACCCGGCCAGGACGGCCCTCTTCGCGCCAAGGTCACCCAAAGGGCGTGTCCCGTACCGGGTTCCCGGCCCGTTCCGACCTACGTTGGTCAGGTGGAGCAGCACAAGACACGCAAGCCGCAGCCCCGCCGACCCGCCGCGGGTCGGCCGCAGGGCCCCGTGACGCCGCCCGGGGCGCTGGTCGAGGGTGCCGCGGTGTACCGCGTGGCCGCCCGGCCCCGGCCCGGGCGGCCGCGGGTGGAGCGGCCGGAACCGCCCGTCGTGACGGCGCTGCGCAGACTGCCCAATCCCCGTCTCACCGGGCTCGGCGCCGGGCTCTTCGCGTCCGCCGTGATGCTGGTGATCGGCTTCCTGGACTGGCTGATCCTCGACGGCTCCCCGGTCGCCTTCGGGCTGCTGTTCCTGCCGGTCAGTGCGCTGACGGCGCTGTGGGTCCGGACCGCCGACCTGGTCACCGCGCCGATCAGCGTGCCGATCGCGTTCGCCGTGGGCGTGGTGCCCATCTCCGGCGGTACGGGCGGGGTCGGCGGACAGGCGATGGCCCTGGTCACGGCGCTCGCCGTGCACGCCGGGTGGCTGTACGGCGGCACTCTGGTCGCCGGTGTCATCGCGAGCGTACGCAAGGTGCGGGACATGGGGCGCCGTCAGCGGGCCGCCGCGGCGACCGGCGGCGGCAAGCCCGTACGCCCCGTGCGCCGGCCCGCTCCCGAGCGCGGCTAGCAGAGCCGGGAAGAGCGCCCGGCGCCTGGACCTTCAGACCTTCGCCGCCATCGCCGCGCCGACGATCCCCGCGTTGTTCTGCAGCTCCGCCGGGACGATCTCGGCGCGGATGCCCTCGATCAGCGGCAGGAACTTGTCCGCCTTGCGGCTCACGCCGCCGCCGATGATGAAGAGCTCCGGAGAGAACAGCATCTCCACGTGCGCCAGGTACTTCTGCAGTCGCCGGGTCGCCCAGTGCTCCCAGCTCAGGTCCTCGTCCTCACGGGCCTTCGACGAGGCGCGCTTCTCGGCGTCGTGGCCCTTGAGCTCCAGGTGGCCCAGTTCGGTGTTGGGGACCAGGGTGCCGTCGACGAAGAGGGCGGAGCCGATGCCGGTGCCGAGGGTCAGCAGGATGACGGTGCCCCTCCGGCCGCGCCCGGCGCCGAAGGTCATCTCGGCGATGCCGGCCGCGTCGGCGTCGTTGAGGACGGTCACCGGCAGCCCGCCGAGGCGGTCGCCGAGCAGTCTGCCGGCGTCGACGCCGATCCAGCGCTTGTCGACGTTGGCGGCGGTACGGATCGTGGAGCCGGTGACGACGCCCGGGAAGGTGACACCGATCGGGCCGGACCAGCCGAAGTGCTCGACCACCTCGACGACGCGGCCCGCGACGTCGTCGGGCGTCGCGGGCTGCGGGGTCAGTACCTTGTGGCGCTCCTGCGCGAGGTCGCCGCGGTCCAGGTCCACGGGCGCGCCCTTGATGCCCGATCCGCCGATGTCCACTCCGAAGACGTTCATGGACCCAACGTTACGGGCTGATCACACAGGCCACTCCTCGACGAGCACTACTCCTTGACGAGGGCTTCCGCCTTGGCCCGCAGGTCGTGGTCGCGCAGTTCCTTCGGGAGGGAGAAGGTCAGCGACTCGTCGGCCGTCTTGACGAGCTCGACGTCCATGTATCCGCGCACGGACAGCCACTCCAGGACCTCCTGCACGAGGACGTCCGGCACCGAGGCGCCCGAGGAGAGGCCGACGCTGGTGACGCCGTCCAGCCAGGCCTCGTCGATCTCGTCGGCGAAGTCGACCAGGTACGCGGCGGGGGCGCCGGCCTGCTTGGCGACGTCGACCATGCGCTGCGAGTTGGAGGAGTTCTTGGAGCCGACGACGATGACCAGCTCGGCCTGGCCGGCGAGCTCCTTGATGGCGGTCTGACGGTTCTGCGTGGCGTAGCAGATGTCGTCGGACGGCGGGGAGATCAGCTCCGGGAACTTCTCCTTGAGCGCGTCGACCGTCTCCATGGTCTCGTCGACCGACAGCGTGGTCTGGGAGAGCCAGACGACGCGGGACGGGTCGCGGACCTCGACCTTGGCGACGTCCTCGGGGCCGTCGACGAGCTGGATGTGGTCGGGGGCCTCGCCGGAGGTGCCGATGACCTCCTCGTGGCCCTCGTGGCCGATGAGGAGGATGTCGAAGTCCTCCTTGGCGAACCGCACGGCCTCCTTGTGGACCTTGGTGACCAGCGGGCAGGTGGCGTCGATGGTCTTCAGACGGCCCTCGCGGGCCTCCTCGTGCACGGTCGGGGCGACGCCGTGGGCGGAGAACATCACGATGTTGCCCGGCGGCACCTCGGTCGCCTGGTCGACGAAGATCGCGCCCTTCCGCTCCAGGGTCTGCACGACGTACTTGTTGTGGACGATCTCGTGCCGGACGTAGATCGGGGCGCCGTACTGTTCGAGGGCCTTCTCCACGGCGATCACGGCACGGTCCACGCCCGCGCAGTAGCCGCGGGGAGCGGCGAGCAGGACACGCTTCGGGCGGTTGGCGGCGGGCGTCGCAGTCATGTTCCCCATCGTAAGGCCGCGCGGGTGGCTGTCTGATCGGCGTCCGGTCGGGGTTCCGGTCAGGGTTCCGGTCGGACTTCCGGTCAGGGTCCGGTAGGGGTCCGGTCGGCGTTTCGATCAGCGGTTCGGCTCGTGGCGTGGCCGAGACTGACGCCATGGCTGAGGAATCCCGGGTGCCGGGCGGCGAGGAACCAGCGGACCGCGGCGGGGCGCCCGACCACGAGGGACTTCGACGGAGTCTGGGTTTTCGCGACCTCGTGGTCTACGGACTTCTCTTCATCGCCCCGATGGCGCCGGTCGGCATCTTCGGCACGCTCGACGCCAAGTCGCACGGCGCGGTCGCACTCGTGTACGTGGTGGCCACGGTCGCCATGGGGTTCACCGCCCTCAGTTACGCGCAGATGGTGCGGGTCGCGCCGCGGGCCGGCTCGGTCTTCACGTACGCCCGTACGGCGCTGGGCGAGGGCCCCGGTTTCGTGGCCGGCTGGATGGCGCTGCTCGACTACCTGCTCATCCCGGCGGTGGCGTATCTCTTCGCGGGCATCGCGATGGAGGCGCTGGTCCCCGAGGTGGACCGCTGGGTGTGGACGGGTACGGCGGTGGTGGTGACGACCCTGCTGAACCTGTGGGGGGTGCGGGCGGCCGCCCGGGTCGGCTTCGCGGTGCTCGCGATGGAGATCGTGGTGCTGCTGGTCTTCGTGGTCTCGGCGATCGTCGTGCTCGTACGGGACGGGGCCGAGCGGGACTGGTGGTCGCCGCTCACCGGCGACGGCGGCTTCTCGGTGGCGGCGGTCGTGGGCGCGGTGTCGGTGGCGGTGCTCTCGTATCTCGGCTTCGACGCGATCGCCGCCTTCGCCGAGGAGGTGACCGGCGGGTCGTCGAAGGTGGCCCGGGCGGTGCTGTTCTGTCTGGTGCTCGCGGGCGTGCTGTTCGTGGCGCAGACCTGGCTGGTGGCGCTGCTCGAACCGGTCTCCTCGGCGGAGCTGGCCGTCGAGCCGGCGCGGCAGGGTTCGGCCTTCTACGACGCGGTGGACGCGTCCGTGGGCGGCTGGCTGCACGACCTGGTGGCGGTGTCGAAGGCGATCGGCGCGGCCTTCGCGGCGCTCGCCGGGCAGGCGGCGGGCGGGCGGCTCCTGTTCGCGATGGGCCGCGACCGGCGCCTGCCGCATGTCCTGGCCCGCACCGACTCGGGCGTTCCGCGGGTGGCGCTGCTCGTCTCGGCGACGGTCACGATGATCGCGGCGGTGTGGGCGGCCCGTCAGGACGACGGCCTCGACCACCTGGTCTCGGTGGTCGACATCGGCGCCCTGACCGCCTTCGTGCTGCTCCACGCGAGCGTGGTGAGCTGGTTCGCGGTACGCCGCATGGCGGGCCCGCCCCGCTGGCTGCCGCACGTGGTGGCGCCGGTCCTGGGCGCGGCCATCCTGATCGCGGTGATCGTGGAGACCTCGCCCTCGGCGCAGGTGGTGGGCGTGATCTGGTTCGGCATCGGCCTGGTGGTGCTCGCGGTGCAGGGGGCGCGGCAGCCGATGCCGTGAGGTGGGATGGGGTGGGGTGAGGTGGGGGGCGGGGCGGGGGCAAGGCCCGGCTCCACACCACGCCGCGCCGCGCCGCGCCCGTCAGAGTGCCCCCGCACGGCGGGCTTCCGGTGTCCGACCCTCCCGTTACGCTCGGTGCATGGGTCTGAACACGTCAGCGGAAGCGCCGCTCCCCGTCGGTGAGGTGTCCCGGCTGATCGGGGGGTGGATCGACCGGTTGGGGGCGATCTGGGTCGAGGGGCAGATCACGCAGTTGTCGCGGCGTCCGGGGGCCGGGGTGGTGTTTCTGACGCTGCGGGATCCCTCGTACGACATCTCGATCAACGTCACCTGCTATCGGCAGGTCTTCGACGCCGTCGCCGATGTCGTCTCCGAGGGCGCCCGGGTGGTCGTGCACGCGAAGCCGGAGTGGTACGCGCCGCGGGGGCAGCTGTCGTTGCGGGCCGCGGAGATACGGCCGGTCGGGATCGGTGAGCTGCTCGCGCGGCTGGAGATGCTGAAGCGGACGCTGGCCGCGGAGGGGCTGTTCGCGCCCGACCGGAAGAAGCCGGTGCCGTTTCTGCCGCAGCTGATCGGCCTGGTCTGCGGCCGGGCGTCGGCGGCCGAGCGGGACGTCCTTGAGAACGCGCGGCGCCGCTGGCCGGCCGTCCGGTTCGAGGTGCGGAACGTGGCGGTGCAGGGCGTGAAGGCCGTGCCGCAGGTGATCCAGGCGGTGCGGGAGCTGGACGCGCACGCGGGCGTGGACGTGATCGTCGTGGCCCGGGGCGGCGGCAGCGTCGAGGACCTGCTGCCGTTCTCGGACGAGCAGTTGATCCGGGCGGTGGCCGAGTGCCGTACGCCGGTGGTGTCGGCGATCGGCCACGAGCCGGACTCGCCGCTGCTCGACCTGGTCGCGGACCTGCGGGCCTCCACGCCCACCGACGCCGCCAAGAAGGTGGTGCCGGACGTGGGCGAGGAGCTGGACCGGGTGCGCGGGATGCGGGACCGGGCGCTGCGCGCGGTGCGGGGGCTCCTGGAGCGCGAGGAGCGCGGGCTCGCGCACGCGCTGGCCCGGCCGGTCATGGAGCATCCGCAGCGGATGGTCGAGGTCCGCGAGGACGAACTCGACGCGCTGCTGGCCCGCAGCCGCCGCACCTTCGGGCATCTGCTCGACCGGGCCGATTCGGAGCTTTCGCACACCCGGGCCCGGGTCCGCGCACTGTCCCCGGCGGCCACGATGGAGCGCGGTTACGCGGTGCTCCAGCGGGCCGACGGCTCGGTGGTGCGGGATCCGGCGGAGGTGGCGGCGGACGAGGAGCTGCGGGCCCGGGTGGCGGCCGGCGAGTTCACCGTCCGGCGCGTGGACGGCTGACGGCCCACACGAGCACTCGCTGCACGGGCACTGGCTGCACGGGCGCCCGCCGTACGAGCAGTCGCCGTACGAGCGCTCACTTCCGGCCCCTATCGGCCCCGTATCCGGCCGAAATCATCCGATGAACAAGACGACCTGACAGACGAAGGTGGCACCCATGGCAGCGCGCAACGGCGCGGAAGAGACTGCGACCGCACTCGGCTACGAGCAGGCGCGTGACGAACTGATCGAGGTCGTCCGGCGCCTGGAGGCGGGCGGCACGACCCTGGAGGAGTCGCTGGCGCTCTGGGAGCGCGGCGAGGAGCTGGCGAAGGTGTGCCGGCACTGGCTCGAAGGGGCCCGGGCCCGGCTCGACGCCTCGCTGGCGGCGGAGCGCGCCGAGGGCGAGGGCGGCGGCAGGGAGGCGGCGTCCGGCGGGGAGTGACGGCCCGGTCGGTGTCCCCCGAGGTCGCGTACACTCGGATCCGTGAAGCGGATCACTATCCGGTTGAGGTAGTTGAAACTTCACCTACTCCGGGCGTACTGTCGAGACATCGCTCGAACCCCGACGGGCGAACCCCTTGCAGTCCGGAAGGTATGCAGCATGTCTCTCGCTCTTGACCCCGCCGCCCAGGACCTCCTCTTCCGCGAGGCCCGCACTGCCAACACGTTCACCGACGAGCCGGTGACCGACGAGCAGGTCCAGGCGATCTACGACCTGGTCAAGTTCGGCCCCACCGCTTTCAACCAGAGCCCGCTGCGCATCACCCTGGTCCGCTCCCCCGAGGCCCGCGAGCGCCTGGTGAAGCACATGGCCGAGGGCAACCAGGCCAAGACCGCCACCGCCCCGCTGGTCGCGATCCTCTCCGCCGACAACGAGTTCCACGAGGAGCTCCCGGCCCTGTTCCCGCACTTCCCGCAGGCCAAGGACATGTTCTTCGCCGAGCGCCCGGTCCGTGAGGGCTCCGCGCAGCTGAACGCCGCCCTCCAGGCCGCGTACTTCATCGTGGGCATCCGCGCCGCCGGCCTGGCCGCGGGCCCGATGACCGGTCTCGACTTCGCCGGCGTCCAGAAGGAGTTCCTGGACGACGACCACACCCCGCTGATGGTCATCAACATCGGCAAGCCGGGCGAGGACGCCTGGTTCCCGCGCTCCCCGCGTCTCGCCTTCGACGAGGTCATCACCACCGTCTGATCCGAGCCCTCGGACGCACGGACACACAGACAGGCGGAAGGGCCCCGGTGCATCGCACCGGGGCCCTTCCTGTCACGCCGTCTCGCCCCGTGTCGCGCTCAGACCTTCTGCGACTGCAGCGCGCCCGCCATCTGCGCCAGCCGGTCGAACGAGGCCGTGCCCGTCACGACCGTCGTCGCGCCACCCTCGGAGCGCACCAGGGCGTCGTACTTCGGACCCTCCCAGAGCTGCCACTCGCGGCCGGCCACCGTCCGGGTCTTCCCGGTGTTCCTGGCCTCCAGGGTCACCTTGGGCACGTACTTCGCCGGCGCCTCGGTGGACTGCTGGACCGCCACGTACTGGGTGTCCGGGTCGAGGAAGCCGAGCCGCCAGGCGTCGTGCTCCTCGCGCTTGTACGAGACGACCGTCGCCTTCCAGTCGTCGCCGAGGCCCTGGGGGGCCAGCACCGGGTACGGCGCCGCCCGCTGGGCCGTCAGCAGCTCGACCCGGTAGTCCTTCGCCTGGACCGGGGTCGCCTGCTCGTCGTGCGGGATGAAGAGATACATCACGCCCGCGGCGACCATGATCACCGCGAGGGACTGGAACATCCCGCGTACCGTCTGCCTGCCTCGCATACCTGCCACGCCCCATATGGTCGCATCAAGGGTTCGTGCTCATACGTGGGCCCCTCTGCTCAATTTGTCGACCTGACGATAGAGTCCTAAGCACCCTCCCTATTTCCGGCCGTCGCCGTACAGAAAGGTGCGCTCCGATGACCGAGCACCACTTGTTGCCGCCCGAGCTCGAGGTTTCGCCCGAGGCTCCCGACCGCAACCTCGCCCTGGAACTGGTCCGCGTGACCGAGGCGGCCGCGATGGCCGCGGGCCGCTGGGTCGGCCGGGGCGACAAGATCGGCGCCGACGGCGCGGCCGTGAACGCCATGCGGACCCTGATCTCCACCGTCTCGATGAACGGCGTGGTCGTCATCGGCGAGGGCGAGAAGGACGAGGCCCCGATGCTCTTCAACGGAGAGCGCGTGGGCGACGGCACCGGCGCCGAGGTCGACATCGCGGTCGACCCGATCGACGGCACCACCCTGAACGCCAAGGGCATGCCGAACGCCATCGCCGTCCTGGCCGCCGCCGACCGCGGCTCGATGTTCGACCCGTCCGCGGTCTTCTACATGGACAAGCTGGTCACCGGCCCCGAGGCCGCCGACTTCGTCGACATCAACGCGCCCGTCTCGGTGAACATCCGCCGGGTCGCCAAGGCCAAGGGGATGAACGCCGAGGACGTCACCGTCGTCATCCTGGACCGCCCGCGCCACGAGGGCATCGTCAAGGAGATCCGCGAGACCGGCGCCCGGATCAAGTTCATCTCGGACGGCGACGTGGCCGGCTCGATCATGGCCGCCCGCGAGGGCACCGGCGTCGACCTGCTGATGGGCATCGGCGGCACGCCCGAGGGCATCATCTCGGCCTGCGCCATAAAGTGCCTGGGCGGTGTGATCCAGGGCAAGCTGTGGCCCAAGGACGACGCCGAGCGGCAGAAGGCCCTGGACGCCGGGCACGACCTGGACCGGGTGCTCTCCACCAACGACCTGGTCTCCGGCGACAACGTCTTCTTCGTCGCCACCGGCATCACCGACGGCGAGCTGCTGCGCGGCGTGCGCTACCGCTCGGAGACCGCGACCACCCAGTCGCTGGT
The DNA here is from genome assembly GCF_040681095.1 of Streptomyces sp. NPDC051909. NCBI lineage: Bacteria > Bacillati > Actinomycetota > Actinomycetes > Kitasatosporales > Streptomycetaceae > Streptomyces > Streptomyces sp. NPDC051909. The sequence continues at coordinate 9,654 of NZ_JBFAYA010000023.1, forward strand.
GATGCGCTCGAAGTCCGGCACGATCCGCCAGATCGACTCGACGCACCGGCTCGCGAAGCTGCGCGCCTACAGCAAGATCGACTTCGACCGGGCCAAGTAGCCCCGCGCCGGTCTGCCGGTGCGGCGGTACGAAGAGGGGCGCCCCCATGTGCGGTGGGGGCGCCCCTTCCCGTACGGACGCGGAAAGCCGTCCCGTCGGCCGGTCCCGATATCGGTCCCGCCGGCGGTCCCGTCAGCCGGCCTGGGCGATCCGCTCGGCCCGCTCGGCGGCGGCGGCCTTGCGCAGCTCGACCTCGCGGCGGCGGCGCCGGGCGAGCGCGACACGGCGCTCGGCGGCGGTGAGCCCGCCCCACACTCCGTACGGCTCGGGCTGGAGCAGCGCGTGCTCGCGGCACTCGACCATCACGGGGCAGCGGGCACAGACCCGCTTGGCGGCCTCCTCCCGGGAGAGCCGGGCGGCGGTCGGCTCCTTGGAGGGGGCGAAGAAGAGTCCGGCCTCGTCCCTCCGGCACACCGCCTCCGTGTGCCAGGGACCGGCCTCGTCCTCCCGAGCGGGGATCCGCTGGGGCGGCACGGCGGCGGCGACCCGGAGGGGCTGATGCGGCGTGTGCAGCACGGTCTACTCCTGACGACGGCTTCCGCGGGCAAGCGAGCGACGATGCACGAGCCCTACCCGCTGTGCGCGCGCCTATGCACTGCGTGCCGCGGCGTTCCGCAGCGCGGACACCGGAGGGCGAAATCCGGTCACCGCCGGGACCACCGCGCGGAGCGGAACGCGGGCGTCAGTGGCCGAGGTGCTTGCGCAGCTTGTCCTGAACGAGGTTCTGCAGGTCGGTGACCCACTTGCCGCGCTTGGGACGGGCCTCGACGTTGCCGAAGACCGAGTAGCCGTTGACCACCACGACCGGGGCCTGCGGGTCGGCGCCCTCCAGGGTCACCACCTCGAAGTTGCCGAAGATGCCGGTGCCGCTGCCGCGCAGCGTCACGTTCTCCGGGACGCGGACCTCGACGTTGCCGAAGATCGACGTGGCGTTGATGGTGGTGAGGCGCTGGGCGAAGATCGCCTCGGTCAGGTCGATCTCGATGCTGCCGAACAGCGAGAAGGCGTTGGTGCGGCGGCCGACCCGCCAGCGGCCCTTGCGGGTGGAGGAGGAGAAGACCGCGATCAGGTTGTCCGTGGGGCCGCCGGGCTCCTCGGGGCCGTACAGCGCGGCGGACTCCGGGGCCCGGCCGGTGCGGGCCGCGGGCAGGTCCCGCACGATCGGCTCCAGCTCGCCGACCGTCTTGGCCCGGTAGACGGCGTCGATCCGCTCCGAGTGCTCCTCGGCGTCGAGCCGGCCCTCCGCCAGGGCGTCCCGGAGGATGTCCGCGATCCGGTCCCGGTCGGCGTCGGAGGCGCGCAGGGACCCCTGTGGATCGGCGTAGTCGGGCCGGGCCGCCGGGGTGGCCGCCGGGGTGGCCGCCGGGGCGGGGGCCGGCGCGGGCTCGGCAGGGGCGACCGGCTGCTGGGGCTGCTTTTCGAGGTCCACGACCTCAGCCTAGCGAAACGCGATAGATCGCGACTAGGGGGATCCCCCGTGTCCTGTGGACAACTCTCGTGAACCGGCCACCGGGGGTGGCGGGTCGGGCCGGCGGCGAGAGACCGTCCCTCCGCACGCGCCCCCGCGCGCAGGCGACGAACACGCCATTCCGGCGGGGTCCCGCCGCCTAGTGAGCCTTACCTCACAGGATCGGGGCCGCGCCCGCGTCTTACGCTGGAGGGCGCGCCCGCCAACGGAGGCGGCGCGCTGCTGTCGCCGAGTGAGGAATGGCTGCCCCCATGCCAGAGTTTGCGTACTCCGATCTGCTCCCGCTGGGAGAGGACACCACGCCCTACCGCCTGGTGACCTCCGAAGGTGTCTCCACCTTCGAGGCCGACGGCCGTACGTTCCTCAAGGTCGAGCCGGAGGCGCTGCGCAAGCTGGCCGCCGAGGCGATCCACGACATCCAGCACTATCTGCGCCCGGCCCACCTGGCACAGCTGCGGCGGATCATCGACGACCCGGAGGCGTCGAGCAACGACAAGTTCGTGGCGCTCGACCTCCTCAAGAACGCGAACATCGCCGCCGCGGGCGTCCTGCCCATGTGTCAGGACACCGGCACCGCGATCGTCATGGGCAAGCGCGGCCAGAACGTGCTGACCCGGGGGCGCGACGAGGAGGCCCTGTCCAAGGGCATCTACGACGCCTACACCAAGCTGAACCTGCGCTACTCGCAGATGGCTCCCGTCACCATGTGGGAGGAGAAGAACACCGGCTCGAACCTGCCCGCGCAGATCGAGCTGTACACGACCGACGGCGGCGCGTACAAGTTCCTCTTCATGGCGAAGGGCGGCGGCTCCGCCAACAAGTCGTACCTCTACCAGGAGACCAAGGCGGTCCTGAACGAGGCCTCCATGATGAAGTTCTTGGAGGAGAAGATCCGCTCGCTCGGTACGGCGGCCTGCCCGCCGTACCACCTGGCGATCGTGGTCGGCGGCACCAGCGCCGAGTTCGCGCTGAAGACCGCGAAGTACGCCTCCGCGCACTACCTGGACGAGCTGCCCACCGAGGGCGACGCCGCCACCGGCCACGGCTTCCGTGACAAGGAGCTGGAGGAGAAGGTCTTCGAGCTGACGCAGAGGATCGGCATCGGCGCGCAGTTCGGCGGCAAGTACTTCTGCCACGACGTCCGCGTCGTCCGTCTCCCCCGGCACGGCGCCTCGCTGCCCGTGGCGATCGCGGTGTCCTGCTCGGCGGACCGCCAGGCCGTCGCGAAGATCACCGCCGAGGGCGTCTTCCTGGAGCAGCTGGAGACGGACCCGGCGCGCTTCCTGCCGGAGACCGAGGACTCCCACCTGGACGCGGGCGAGGTCGTGCGGATCGACCTGAACCAGCCGATGGACGAGATCCTGGCCGAGCTCACCAAGTACCCGGTGAAGACCCGTCTCTCGCTGACCGGCCCGCTGGTCGTGGCGCGCGACATCGCGCACGCCAAGATCAAGGAGCGCCTGGACGCGGGCGAGGAGATGCCGCAGTACCTGAAGGACCACCCGGTGTACTACGCGGGCCCGGCGAAGACGCCCGAGGGTTACGCCTCCGGTTCCTTCGGCCCGACGACGGCCGGCCGCATGGACTCCTACGTGGAGCAGTTCCAGGCGGCGGGCGGCTCCAAGGTCATGCTGGCCAAGGGCAACCGCAGCAACCAGGTCACGGACGCGTGCGGCACGCACGGCGGCTTCTACCTGGGCTCGATCGGCGGCCCGGCGGCGCGTCTCGCGCAGGACTGCATCAAGAAGGTCGAGGTCGTCGAGTACGCGGAGCTCGGCATGGAGGCGGTCTGGAAGATCGAGGTCGAGGACTTCCCGGCGTTCATCGTGGTGGACGACAAGGGCAACGACTTCTTCCAGAACCCGGCCCCGGAGCCGACGTTCACGCACATCCCGGTGCGCCAGGGCTCCCAGCTGTCGTAACCCCGGGTAGCACCTCGCGGCGCCCCCGGTCCTCCGCGGACCGGGGGCGCCGTCGCATCCCGCTTCATGTCCCGCTACGAAAGTCGCTACCGACTGGTAGTCATTCGGCCACCTACTGGTCAGTATGGGTCGCGAGCATGTCAACCACTGAGCCGGTCGACCACTCGGGAGCCCCCCATGCCCTCCGCCAAGGCCAAGGCAACTGCCGCCACCACCCTCACCCTGAGCGCCGTCCTGGTCCTCGGCGCCGCGCCCAGCGCGTCCGCCGCCGACCCGGACACCCACCACACCTCCACCGCCGCGATCCAGGACGTCGACTACACGACCTGGCGCAAGGACGTGGCGGCCGTGGTCGCGCAGGCGAAGCCGTACATCGAGGAGCGCACCGAGGACTCCGACGGCGAGCAGCAGGCCATCGTCCTCGACATCGACAACAGCTCCCTGGAGACGGACTTCCACCCCTTCTGGGAGCTGCCGACCCCGGCCATCCCCGAGGTCCGCGAGCTGGTGGCGGACGCGAAGGACCGTGGCGTCTCCGTCTTCTTCGTGACCGCCCGGCCGGGGATCATCCACTCCCTGACCGACTGGAACCTCAAGCAGGCCGGCTACCCGGTCGACGGTCTGTACGTGCGCTCGCTGCCCGACCTGTTCTCCGAGGTCAGCGCGTACAAGACGGCCAAGCGCGCGGAGATCGAGAGCAAGGGCTACACGATCATCGCGAACATCGGCAACAACACCACCGACCTGGTCGGCGGCCACGCCGAGCGCACCTTCAAGCTGCCGGACTACGGCGGCAAGCTGTCGTAGCCCGAGGACCGGCCGGTCCTAACGGGTGAGGTGGAACTCCATCCGCTCGTAATCCCCGTCAGGGGTCACCCGGATGAAGCCGTGCGCGTTCTTGAAGTCGCCGGTGCCCCCGGTGACGGCGAGGTCGAAGGCGGACGGCGCCTGGTCCGAGACGTCGAACGTCGTGAGCGCCTGGGCGGTGAGCTGGCCGCCCGGGCCGCCGTTCAGCACGAACGTGCCGACGCAGTTCGCGTCGGACTGCTCCCCGGAGGTGCGCACCACCGCGCAGATGACGCCGTCCCGGCCGACCTTGTCGCCGCCCTTGGTCTTGTACAGGTCGTCGGCGAAGGTGAAGGTGTCGCCGACCGCGGGCGGCGGGCCGCTCTCGTCGGCTCCGGGCGCGGGGACCTCCTTGGCGTACAGCGTGAACTCGAGGGCGTCGCCGTTGTCGGCCGGCGCCGAGGCCGAGGCCGGCAGCGGGGCTGCGGTGACGAGGGCTACGGCCGCGACCGCACCGGCGCCGAACGCGCCGATCCTTCTGAAGCTGCGCATGTCCTGCCTCCTGCGGTGAGGGATCTCCCCGAGGCCCGCCCACCATTGTCCGACCGCCGTCGAGGGCCCGCACCCGGTCGGCGATGATGAGCGCATGCCAGAAAGATCAGTGACACGAGCGACGCGTACGGCGGTTCCCGTCGCCCTGCTGGCCGCGGGCCTGCTGCTCAGCGGCTGCGGTACGGGGCAGGGGCCCGCCGCCGCGCCGGCGAAACCCTCGGCGCCGGCGAAGGCCGCGGAGCCCGCGAAGTCCACGGCGCCCGCGAAGGAGGCCACCGCCGCCCCGGCCGGCTCGCTCGGCGGGCCCGGCACGGCCTGTGCCCTGCCGTTCTCCTTCTCGCTCGCCGAGGACTGGCAGCCGAAGGCGATCGAGAACCCGGAGGACCCGGAGTTCGCCGCGCTCACCCGGCAGGGTCCGGCCACGGTGCGCTGCGAGGTGGACGCCAAGCCCGCCGGGCACATCGGCTACCTGCGGGTGTGGACCGCCCCCAAGGGCCTGGCGCGCCCCACCCTGGAGGCCTTCGTGACGGCGGAGAAGGGTTCGCGCAAGGCCGTCTACGCGGACACGAAGGCGGGCTCGCTGCCCGCCGTCCAGGTGGTGTACGAGGTGCACAGCGAGCTGATGGACGAGACGAAGACCGAGCGCGCCTTCGCCGTCGAGACCGCGGACGGCAAGGTCGTCATCGTCCACCTCGGCGGCCTCGACACCGAGGAGCACCAGGCGATGCGCCCCGCGTACGAGCTGGCGAGGTCCACTCTCACGGCCTCGTGAACGGGCCGTGGCCCCCCGTCCCGCACCGGACGAGGGGCCACGGCGTTCCGTGGGGGCTGATCGCCCGTTACGAGGAGAAGCGCTGGTTCGCCGAGCCGTCGCAGGTCCGCAGCCGGATCGCCTCCTTGGCCGCGCCCTGGGTCAGGCACAGGCCGGTGGCCGCGGCGGGCCGGATCGTGGCGCCGTCGCGGACGAACCTCTGGTTGGCGGCGCCGCTGCAGTTCCAGACGATGAGAGCCTTGCCGGACTCGTAGGCCGCGCCGGGGACGTCCAGGCAGCGGTCCTGGGTGAGCTCGGTGTGCAGGGTGCGGCGGGCGGAGTCGTACCACCAGCCCTGGTTGCGGCCGCCGTGGCAGTCCCAGCCGAGGACGGCGGTGCCGTTGGCGGACTCCGAGGCGTTGACGTCCAGGCAGTTGCCGGTGGCGGCGTTCTTCAGCGGCCGGTACGCGTCGTCCCAGGCAACCGGGAAGAGCGTGGGCGTGCCGGAGGAGTCGACGTCGGAGCAGCTCGCCTCGCGCAGGCCCGAGTCGTAGAGCTGGGTGAGGCAGGACGCGAAGGCGCCGTGGCCGCGGTAGTTGGGGTGGAAGGACTGGCGGGCGGTGTTCTCGTCCCACGGGAAGTGGTCGGCGAGGTCCAGGTAGAGCCCGCGGGCCCAGGCGTCCTCCATGCAGACCTCGTGGCCGTGGAAGAGCCGCGAGTTGTCCAGGTAGACCGCCCCGGTGTTGCGGGCCGCCGCGCGCATGCCCTGCTCGAAGGCCGGCACCGCGGAGTTGCGGCCCCACTTGGCGTCGGAGTCGTATCCGGCGCAGCCGCCGGGGAGCTTGCCGGGGAAGTCGGGGTTGTCGTAGATGTCGGGGCCGATCGGGCTCGGGTAGCCCATGACCACCAGCTTGTACGCGTCGTCCGCGTACCCCGCTCCGCGCATCACGGTGCGCAGGTCCCCGATCGTGGCCTCGACCTTGGGGCGCAGCCCGTCGACCCGGGCCTGCCAGCCGGGGGCGTACTTCGGCTCGCAGGCGCCCTGGCTGAGCACCCAGCGGGTGACGCAGTCGGTCATGACGGGGCCGAACTGGAGGTCGTCGTTGGCGCCGGCGACCAGGACGATCATCTTGATCCGGGTGTTGCGGGCCTTGATGGCCAGACTGTCGCTCTGGACGAGCTCGTCGGCGTACTGCTTCGAGCCGCCGATCCGGATGTTCCCGGTGTACGCGCCCGAGCAGGCCACGTTGAAGGTGAGGTCGGCGGCGATCCCGGTCCGGTGGATCGCGGTGTCGGGCGAGCGGTGGCACTGGTTGGACGAGGTGTTGGTCGCCGGGTCGTAGTTGCCGACCCCCTCGCCGGAGATCTCGCTGTCGCCGAGCGAGATGAGTCCGGTCCTGCGCTCGGTGAGCGGCCGTTCCTCCGGGCTGCCGTAGATCTGGGTGGCCTCGGCGGCGCGGATCGCCTCCAGCTCCGGGGAGAGCGGTGTGGAGGTGATTCCGGTGGCGGTGATTCCGGCGGCTGCGCTCGTGTCGGCCGCGCCGGCGGGGGTGGCGGCCGTCATGCTGCCGAGGGCGGCCGCGGCAGCGGCGAGGGCCGCGACCGGCCAGCGGAGTCTGTACCTGGTGCGCGTCATTGCGCCTCCTGGAAGTGGGGTTACCCACGGTTTTTACTGGCCGGTAAGCGACTTGGGAATACATCGAACAAGACAAGTGCTCATGTTTTTCGGGGGGTTCGGGGGGTCGCCCCCCTCGATGAGCACCGTGCAGGAGGTTGACGAACCATGAGCGACGAAGAGACCGGCACCGGCGGCTACCGCGTGGAGCACGACTCCATGGGCGAGGTGCGCGTCCCCGCCCACGCCAAGTGGCGCGCCCAGACCCAGCGGGCGGTGGAGAACTTCCCGGTCAGCGGCCAGCGCCTGGAGCGCGCCCACATCGCGGCGCTCGCCCGGATCAAGGCCGCGGCCGCCACGGTCAACGCGGAGCTCGGGGTGCTCGACCCCGAGGTGGCGCGGGCCGTCCGGGAAGCGGCGGACGAGGTCGCCGAGGGGCGTTGGGACGAGCACTTCCCGGTGGACGTCTTCCAGACCGGTTCCGGCACGTCCTCGAACATGAACACCAACGAGGTGCTCGCCACCCTGGCCACCGAGCGGCTCGGCCGGGAGGTGCACCCCAACGACCACGTGAACGCGTCCCAGTCCTCCAACGACGTCTTCCCGTCCTCCATCCACATCGCGGCGACCGCCGCCGTGACCCAGGACCTGATCCCGGCACTCGACCGTCTGGCCGTCTCCCTGGAGCGGAAATCAGCCGAATTCGCGAGCGTCGTGAAGTCCGGCCGCACGCACCTGATGGACGCCACCCCGGTCACCCTCGGCCAGGAGTTCGGCGGCTACGCGGCGCAGGTCAGGTACGGGATCGAGCGGCTGCGCGCCGCGCTGCCGCGGCTCGCCGAACTCCCCCTCGGCGGCACCGCGGTGGGTACCGGCATCAACACCCCGCCCGGCTTCTCCGCCGCCGTGATCGCCGAGGTGGCCCGCGTCACCGGACTGCCGCTCACCGAGGCCCGCGACCACTTCGAGGCGCAGGGCGCCCGGGACGGCCTGGTCGAGACGTCCGGGCAGCTCAGGACCATCGCGGTCTCCCTCACCAAGATCGCCAACGATCTGCGCTGGATGTCCAGCGGCCCGCGCACCGGCCTCGCCGAGATCAACCTGCCCGACCTCCAGCCGGGCTCCTCGATCATGCCGGGCAAGGTCAACCCGGTGGTCCCGGAGGCGGTCCTCATGGTCGCCGCGCAGGTGACCGGCAACGACACGACGGTCGCGGTGGCCGGCGCGGCCGGGAACTTCGAGCTCAACGTGATGCTGCCGGTCATGGCCAAGAACCTGCTGGAATCCGTACGCCTTCTGGCCAACGCCGCCCGGCTGCTCGCCGACCGCACGGTCGACGGCATCACCGCCAACACCGAGCGGGCCCGCGAGTACGCCGAGTCCTCCCCGTCCGTCGTCACCCCGCTGAACAAGTACATCGGCTACGAGGAGGCCGCCAAGGTGGCCAAGAAGTCGCTGGCCGAGCGCAAGACGATCAGGGAGGTGGTCCTGGAGTCGGGGTACGTGGAGCGGGGCGACCTGACCGCCGAGCAGCTCGACGAGGCGCTCGACGTCCTGCGCATGACTCATCCGTGACCTTCGCCGCAGCGGCGTCCGGAGCTCACCCCTAAGATCTGCGCATGACAGGATCCGGCCGCTCCCAGCACTGGGCGCCGGGGGATCAGATCCTCTGGCGCTACCGCGACAACGGCACCGGCGACGTGCACATCTGCCGCCCGGTGACCGTCGTCCAGGACACCCCGGAGCTGCTCGCGGTCTGGATGGCACCCGGCACCGAGTGCGTGAAGCCGGTGCTCGCCGACGGCAGCACCCCGGTCCACGAGGAGCCGCTGGCCACCCGCTACACCGCGCCGCGCACCACCGCGCGGGCGCACTGGCACGGCACCGGGGTGCTGAAACTGGCCAGGCCCGCCGACCCGTGGTCGGTGTGGCTGTTCTGGGACCGCGGCTGGCGCTTCCGCAGCTGGTACGTCAACCTCGAGGAGCCCCGGACCCGCTGGTCCGACGGCGTCGACTCCGAGGACCACTTCCTCGACATCTCCGTCTACCCCGACCACAGCTGGCTGTGGCGGGACGAGGACGAGTTCGCCCAGGCCCAGCGGGCCGGCCTGATGGACGCCGCGCAGGCCGCCCGGGTCACGGAGGCCGGCAGGTCCGCCGTCGAACTGATCCACGCCTGGGGACCGCCGTTCTCGGCCGGCTGGGAGGACTGGCGGCCCGACCCCGCCTGGCCCGTACCCGAACTGCCGGCCGACTGGGATCGGACTCCGGCGCACACGGCACCATGAGACCCTTGCTGCGCCCCCCGGGGGCAAACGTAGGATCGTCCTCCGCACGTACTCGACCGCGTACTCGACCACGTACTCGACCACACCCGATCGATCGGATCGAACGTCACCGACCCGGCACGACACAGGACCTGACCACACGTCATCCAGATTGCCTCATGAGGGGGGAGAGCAGTGCCGGACCCGTGCGCGGACGCCCCGCCGCCCTTCTCCAGATCCTCCAGATCGAGCGCGTGCCGTTGGTTTAGCCCCGCCGAAGGCGCGGCATCGGCGAGAAGAGCGCGTGCAACGCACCACCGGCCCGGACGGACGGAATCCCAGGCGTGACGGAGCATCCCACCTCCCACGAAGGCCGCAAGGCGATGGCCGACCGGCCGCAGGAACGCACTCGCCCCCGCCAGGACACGGCGGCGACGAGCGCGGCCGCGGCCGCTGTCGCCGTGCCCGCACCCGCGCCGGGCGGCGGCCCGGCCGGGGCCGACGGCGCCGCCGCGCGCCGCGAGGGCGACCGGCTGCGGTTCGTGGGCGCCGCGACGCGGCGGATCGCGCGCGGCCTCGACCTCGACGAGATCGTCCTCGGGCTGTGCCGGGCGACCGTCCCGACCTTCTCCGACGCGATCCTGGTCTATCTGCGCGACCCGCTGCCGGTGGGCGACGAGCGCCCGGCCGAGCCGTTCGTGCTGCGGCTGCGCCGCACCGACCGGCTGCGGTTAACGGACCTGGAGGGCGAGGAGCTGGTCCTCGTCCCCGACCCCGACCCGACGCCCGCCGCGGAGCTCTGCGAGGTCCGCTCGGGCAGCGCGCTCGCCGAGGTGCTGCGCGGGGTGCGGCCGGTGCCCGGCGACTCCCCCGCCGCCCGCGCGGCGCTGCCGGAGCTGCTCGGGCCGGAGCACCCGCTGCCGCCGGGGCTCCGGGCCATACTCGCGCCGCTGCGGGGGCGGCGCCGGGTGATCGGCGCGGCCGTGTTCCTGCGGCGCCCCGAGCGGGCCGGCTTCGAGCCGAACGACCTGCTCGTGGCGGCCCAGCTGGCCACCCACACCGCGCTCGGCATCGACAAGGCCGTGCTCTACGGGCGCGAGGCCTACATCGCCGACGAGCTGCAGCGCACCATGCTGCCCGACTCGCTGCCGCAGCCCACCGGTGTGCGGCTGGCCTCGCGCTACCTGCCGGCGGCCGAGACGGCCCGGGTCGGCGGCGACTGGTACGACGCGATCCCGCTGCCCGGCAGCCGGGTCGCGCTCGTCGTCGGCGACGTCATGGGCCACTCCATGACCTCGGCGGCGATCATGGGCCAGCTGCGCACCACCGCGCAGACCCTGGCCGGGCTCGACCTGCCGCCGCAGGAGGTCCTGCACCACCTCGACGAGCAGGCCCAGCGGCTCGGCGAGAACCGCATGGCCACCTGCATGTACGCGGTCTACGACCCGGTCTCGCACCGGATCACCATCGCCAACGCGGGCCATCCGCCGCCGATACTCCTGCACCTGGGCGGCCGCGCCGAGGTGCTGCGGGTGCCGCCCGGCGCGCCGATCGGCGTGGGCGGGGTGGACTTCGAGGCCGTCGAACTCGACGCGCCCGCCGGGGCGACGCTGCTGCTCTACACCGACGGTCTGGTGGAGTCCCGGCTGCGTGACGTGTGGACCGGGATCGAGCAGCTGCGCGAACGCCTCGCGGCGACCGCCCAGCTCACCGGCCCGGACCACTCGCCTCCGCTGGAGGCGCTGTGCGACGACGTGCTCGACATGCTCGGCCCCGGCGACCGGGACGACGACATCGCGCTGCTCGCGGCCCGCTTCGACGGGATCGCGCCGAGCGACGTGGCGTACTGGTTCCTCGAACCGGAGGACGCGGCCCCGGGCCGGGCCCGCCGACTGGCCCGCCGGGCACTCGCCCGCTGGGACCTGGAGGACCTCACGGACTCCGTGGAGCTGCTCATCAGCGAGGTGGTCACCAACGCCGTGCGGTACGCGGAGCGGCCGGTGACGCTGCGGCTGCTGCGCACCGACGTGCTGCGCTGCGAGGTCGGCGACGACTCGCCCCAGCTGCCCCGGCAGCGCCGGGCCCGGGAGACCGACGAGAGCGGGCGCGGGCTGTTCCTGGTGAACCGGCTCGCCCGGCGCTGGGGCGCGACACGCCTTTCGGGCGGCAAGGTGGTGTGGTTCGAGCTGGCCACGCGCTAGAGCCTGTCCGGCGGATCGCGGCCCCGACCCTGATCCGCCGGACAGGCCCTGGGCCCGGAGCCGTACCGTACGAGCACATACAGGAGGCCGGACCCCTCTCCCAGGGGTCCGGCCTCCTTCGTGTCACTGGCCTCCGGGCCGGCTGTCGACGATGCCCGTGCCGTCCGGCGGGGGCTGGATCGTCGGCTCGGTCGTCTTGGTGCCGGTCGGGATCGGCGGCAGCGGCGGAGTCGTCGCGGTCGCCGTGGGCGGCTGCGTCGGCGTGGTGCCGGTCGGCGTCGGCGGCTGCGGCGGGGTGGTCATCTCCTCGGAGGCCGACGGGGTCGGCGACGGGGAGTCGCTCGCGCTCCCGGTCGGCGTCGGCAGGCCGGTGTCGCCGCCCGAGGTGCCGTCGGTCTCCAGGTCGAAGGAGGCGCTGGAGCCGCCGCCGAGGGCGGTGGTGGTGTAGGCGCCCCAGATCTGGGCCGGGGTCTTGCCGCCGTTGGCGCGGCCCGGGTTGATGGTGTCGGTCAGGGTGACCTGGTTGCCCTTGACGTCCTCACCGAACAGGCCGACGGCGGTGACGAGTTCGGGGGTGTAGCCGACGAACCAGGCCGAGCGGTTGTTCTCGGAGGTGCCGGTCTTGCCGGCCGCCTCGTAGTCGCCTGCGGCGCGGACGCCGGAGCCGGACTGGACGACGCCCTGCATGGCCTTGGTGGTGGTGTCGGCGGCCTCGCGGCTGATGACGCGCTCGCCGATGGACTTCACCGGGTCGGCCTTGCGGTCCTTGTGCTCGGCGGACTTCACCAGGCTCGGGGTGACCTTGACGCCGTGGTTGTCGAGGGTGGCGTAGGCGCCGGCCATGTCCATGGTGGAGGCGGTCATGACGCCGAGCGACATCGAGGGCCCCTCGCCGAAGTCCGCGCCGTCCTTCAGGCCGAGCGCGATGCCGGTCTGCTTGGCCTTGGCGAAGCCGACGTCCACGATCATCTGGGCGTAGACCGAGTTGATCGAGCTGTTGGTGGCCCTCTGGACGGTGACCGGGCCGTAGCTCCGGTTGTCCTCGTTCTCCGGGGAGAAGGGGATGCTGCTGCCGACGACCTTGCGCTTGCTGGTGCCGTCGTAGATCGTGCCGAGGCCGATCTTCCGCCCGTCCTGGGTCAGCGAGCGGTTGTCGAGCGCGGAGGCGAGCACGATCGGCTTGTACGTGGAGGCGGGCTGGTAGTCGCGCCGGGTGGCGTTGTTCGTCCAGTGCTCGGTGGCGCCGATGCCGCCGTACATCGCGACGACAGCGCCGGTCTTCGGGTCGACGGAGGTGGCGCCGGCCTGGACGGTGGCGTCCTTCTCGTCGCCCTTGCGGTCGAGCTTCTTCTCCAGCTGCCTGTCGACCGCCTGGACGAGGGCCTTCTGCTTCTTCTCGTCGATGTTGAGGGTGATCGTCCAGCCGCCGGCCTTCAGATCCTCCTCCTTGACGCCCTGGCGCAGCAGCTCCTGGTTCGCCGCCTCGACGATGTAGCCGCTCTGCCCGCTCATGCCCTTGGGGGCCTTGGGCTTCTGCGGGGCGGGGAACTTCATCCCGGCCCGCTCGCCGGCGTTCAGCCAGCCCTCCTCGACCATGTTGTCGAGGACGTAGTTCCAGCGGGCCTCGACGAGCTTGCGGCCCTCGGGTCCCGCGGAGGTCCAGTCGTACTGGCTGGGGGCCTGGAGCACGGAGGCGAGGTAGGCGCCCTGGGCGACGTTGAGCCTGGTGGCGTCGACGCCGTAGTAGGCCTGTGCGGCGGCCTGGATGCCGTAGGCGTTGCGGCCGTAGTAGCTGGTGTTGATGTAGCCGGCCAGGATCTCGCTCTTGCTCATGTTCTGGTCGACCTTGAGGGCGATGACCATTTCCTTGAGCTTGCGGGTCGCCGTCTGGTCCTGGCTCAGGTAGTAGTTCTTGACGTACTGCTGGGTGATCGTCGAGCCACCCTGCTTGCCCTTGCCGGTGAGGGTGTTCCACGCGGCGCGGACGGTGCCCTTGATGTCGACGCCGTTGTCCTTGTAGAAGGTCTTGTTCTCGGCGGCGACGAAGGAGCGCTGGACGTCCAGCGGGACCTTCTCCAGGCCCACGATCTCGCGGTTGATCTTGCCGGTGCGGGCGAGCACCTTGCCGTTGGCGTACTTGTAGACGTTGCTCTGGAGGGTCGCGTCCGCGTTGGCCGTCGGGACCGGGACCATCAGGTAGACCGCGTAGAAGGCGCCCATGGCGAGCAGGCAGCCCACGAAGAACGTGCCCAGGATCTTCTTCCAGGTGAAGAGGCGGCGTATGCGCCCGCGCTCCCCCGCCCGGCCCTTGCCTGTTCGGCCCATGTCCTCGTTCGCTCCGCTCGTGCCGCTCGTCGTCCGTGTCCGTCGTCGAATCAGCTTGGAAAGCTAACACCGCCCAATACGACATAGGGCGATCGATCCGACTTTTCCGGGCGTGAGAATCAGCACCCACCCCCGACGGAACCGACGCGTGACAGGCCGGGATGGTTGTGTGCCACCGGTCACAGTCTGTGCGTTCGAAGGGTAAAGCCTGGATATGGGACTGCTGTTGACGCCCCGCCAGGTGGCTATACATCGTGCGTATACACCCCGTGTAGAGTGAGACGCATGTCCATCGGTCACACCCTCCTCGGACTCCTGGAGTCCGGCCCGCGCCACGGTTACGACCTCAAGCGGGCCTTCGACGAGCGCTTCGGCCACGACCGGCCGCTGCACTACGGGCAGGTCTACTCGACGATGTCCCGCCTCCTGAAGAACGGCCTCGTCGAGGTCGACGGCATCGAGGCCGGCGGCGGCCCCGAGCGCAAGCGGTACGCGATCACCGAGGCCGGCATCACCGATGTCGAACGCTGGCTCGCCGCCCCCGAGAAGCCCGAGCCGTACCTCCAGTCCACGCTCTACACCAAGGTCGTCCTCGCCCTGCTCACCGGGCGCGGTGCCGCCGGGATCCTGGACACCCAGCGCGCCGAGCACCTGCGGCTGATGCGCGAGCTGACCCGGCGCAAGAAGGACGGCGACCTCGCCGACCAGCTGATCTGCGACCACGCCCTGTTCCACCTGGAGGCCGATCTGCGCTGGCTGGAACTGACCGCCGCCCGGCTGGACCGGCTCGCCGAGGAGATCCGCCGATGAGCGACGCGAAGGGCGCCCTGCTGCGGGCGAACGGCCTCGACAAGAGCTACGGGCCGACGGCGGCGCTCACCGGCGCCGACTTCTCGCTGCGCGCCGGGGAGGTCGTCGCCGTGATGGGCCCCTCCGGCTCCGGCAAGTCGACCCTGCTGCACTGCCTGGCCGGCACCATCCACTACGACGGGCGCGAGCTCACCGCGATGAGCGACGCCCGGCGCAGCGCCCTGCGCCGCTCCGACTTCGGCTTCGTCTTCCAGTTCGGACAGCTGGTGCCCGAACTGACCTGCGTCGAGAACGTCGCCCTGCCGTTGCGCCTGAACGGCGAGCGGCGCCGGGCCGCCGAACAGCGGGCCCGCGACTGGCTGACCCGCCTGGAGGTCGAGGACGTGGCCGGAAAGCGCCCCGGGGAGATATCCGGCGGGCAGGGCCAGCGGGTCGCGGTGGCCCGCGCGCTCGTCACCGCCCCGCGGGTGATCTTCGCCGACGAGCCGACCGGCGCCCTCGACTCGCTCAACGGCGAGCGGGTCATGTCGCTGCTCACCGACGCCTCCCGGGACACCGGCGCCGCCGTCGTCCTGGTCACCCACGAGGCCCGGGTCGCCGCCTACTCCGACCGCGAGATCGTGGTCCGCGACGGCTCGGTCCGCGACACGGAGTGGGCGGCATGAGCGGCTGGCTGCGCGACCTCGCGCTCGGCGCCCGCTTCGCCGTCACCGGCGGGCGCGCCGGCCGGCTGCGCACGCTCCTCACCGCGACCGGCATCGGCCTCGGCGTCGCCCTGCTCCTGGTCGCCGCGTCGATGCCGAACATGCTGTTCCAGCGCGAGGTACGGGAGTCGGCGCGGCAGCCCGACGCCAGTTACGAGGTCGCCGAGCCCGGCCCGGACACCTTTCTCTACGTCCGCACCGAGACCGTCTACCGCGGCGACGCCGTCACCGGTCTGCTGCTGCGGCCCGAGGGACCGAAGGCGGCCGTCCCGCCCGGCGCCGCGCGGATACCCGCGCCCGGCGAGATGCTGGTCTCCCCCGCACTGCGCGAGCTCCTCGACTCCCCCGAGGGCGCCCTCCTCAAGCAGCGGCTGCCCTACAGGGCGGTCGGCACCGTCGGCGAGGCGGGACTCATCGGCCCGGCCGAACTGCGTTATCTGGCCGGGACGGACACCCTCACCACCGACACCTACGACGGCCGCGGCCGCACGTACGGCTGGTCGGTGCCCGAGGAACCGATGAACGCGTTCCTGCTGCTGCTCGTCGTCATCGCCTGTGTCGTCCTGCTCCTGCCGGTCCTCGTGTTCATCGCGACCGCCGTCCGCTTCGGCGGCGAACAGCGCGACCGGCGGCTCGCCGCGCTGCGCCTGGTCGGCGCCGACACCGCCATGACCCGGCGGATCGCGGCCGGCGAATCGCTCGCCGGGGCGCTGCTCGGCCTCGCCGCCGGCGCCGGCTTCTTCGCCGTGGCCCGGCAGCTCGCCGGCACCGTGCGGATCTGGGACGTCAACGCCTTCCCGGCCGACGTCTCCCCGGTGCCGTGGCTCGCCGCGGTGATCGTCGCCGTCGTGCCCCTCGCGGCCGTGGTCGTCAGCCTGTTCGCGCTGCGCGGCGTCGCCATCGAGCCCCTCGGCGTGGTCCGCACGGCCACCCCCCGGCCGCGCCGGGTCGCCTGGCGGCTGATCCTCCTCCTGGCCGGCGTGGCCGTCCTCGTACCGAGCGTGGACGACGTGGAGATCACCGGGACCGGCATCGAGACCCCGGGCATCGCGATCGGCGCCACCCTCGCCCTGATCGGCCTGACCACCCTGCTGCCCTGGCTGGTGGAGGCCCTGGTCAAGCGGCTCCGCGGCGGCCCGGTGGCCTGGCAGCTCGCCACTCGCCGGCTCCAGCTGAGCAGCGGCACCGCTGCCCGTACCGCGAGCGGCATCGTCGTCGCCGCGGCCGGCGCGATCGCCCTGCAGATGCTGTTCCAGGCCATGCAGAGCGACTTCATGCGGCCCACGAACATGGACACCGCCCGCGCCCAGCTGCAGACGCGGGTCGACGCCCGGTCCGCCGACGACGCCCGCCGGACGATCACGGCCCTGTCGAAGACCACCGGCGTCACCGGCGTCATGGGCGTCATCGAGTCGCATGTGTGGCGGTCCGGACCGCCCGAGAAGGGCGAGGAGTTCGGCGCCATCACCTCCGCCTTCGTCGGCGACTGCGCCTCCCTGCGGGAACTGGCCGTGCTGCCGTCCTGCGCCGACGGCGACGTGTTCATCGCGCTCACCCACGGCCAGGAGGGCCCCGAGGACTCCTGGGTCACCCGGACCGCGAAGGCCGGCGCGACGGTCGCCCTGCGCGAGCCGCAGGCCCACGGCAAGGAGCCCGTGCCGACCTGGCGGATCCCGGACAGCGCGCGCACCGTCGAGTCCCGGCGCGACCCCGGGGGCCAGTACCAGTTCGGTGTGCTCGCCACCCCGAAGGCCCTCGACGCCGCCCGGCTCGACATGCCCGTGGCCGGTGCCATGATCCGGATCGACCCGGCGGTGCCGGACGCCGAGGAGCACGTACGGAACACGGTCGCCGCCCTCAGCCCGCTCACCCGGGTGCAGACCCTGCGGAACATGGAGCGCGACGCCCAGTACTCCAGCGTCCGCACCGGCATCCTGGTCGGCGCCACCCTCACCATGCTGCTCGTCTCGGTGTCCCTGCTCGTCACCACCCTGGAGCAGCTCCGCGAGCGCAGACGGCTGCTCTCCTCGCTGGTCGCGTTCGGCACCCGTCGCTCCACCCTGGGCTGGTCCGTGCTGTGGCAGACGGCCGTGCCGATCGCGCTCGGCCTCGCCCTGTCGGTGGCCGGCGGGCTCGCGCTCGGTGTGGTGCTGCTGCGGATGATCGGCAAGCGGGTCGAGGACTGGTGGGTGTTCCTGCCGGTCGCCGGCGTCGGCGGCGCGCTGATCCTCCTGGTGACCCTGCTCAGCCTGCCTCTGCTGTGGCGGCTGATGCGGGCGGACGGGCTGCGTACGGAATGAGCCACGTACGGGACGACACGCCGCGGTGGTGCGCGTGTCAGCACCGTCGGACCTGATGATCACCGTACAAGTCAACTTCTCGGCCTTGAAGGACCGGCCTTGTCGGCTCGGTCCAGGCCCGACGCTTCGACCCTTCGGGGCCGCGAACAGGAGGTCAACTCACTGCCCGCATCCCGTTACCCAGGGTGAGCTGCGATGGTCCACTCGCGACCGCAGCACCCGAGGTCTTCTTCACCGGGCCCGGCAAGACCCAGTCGTGGATGCGCGACCACTACGCCTAGGGGGAGGCGTCCGTGCTCCTGCCCGGCCAGTACGCGTCGCCCTCAAGGTCCACACGGTTCAGCCCACGGGCCGGTCACCGGGGACGGCCATCCTGACCGGGAGGCGGCGCATCGCCTCCCGCAGCGAGCCCGCCAGCTCCGTGAACTCGGACTGGCGGGCCGTGCCCGTCCGCATCGCGAGCGCGATCCGCCGCGACGGCGCCGGATCGGCGAACACCCCGGTGAACAGCGCCGCGTTCCGCGCCGTCTCCACCTTCACCGCGGTCCGCGGCAACAGCGTCACGCCGAGCCCGCCGGCCACCAGCTGCACCAGCGTCGACAACCCGGCCGCGGTCGTCGTCACCGGCGCCCCCTCGGTCCGGCCCGCCTCCCGGCAGATGTCGAGCGCCTGGTCCCGCAGACAGTGCCCCTCGTCCAGGAGCAGCAGCTTCAGCTCCCTCAGCGCCTCCCGCGGAATGTCCGCCCGTCCCGCCAGCGGATGTCCCTGGGGCATCACGAGCACGAAGTCCTCGTCGAACAACGGCAGCTCCGTCACGCCCGGCACCCCCAGCGGCACCGCGAGCAGCAGCAGATCGAGCCGCCCGGCCGCGAGCCCGTCGAGCAGCGAGGAGGTCTGCTCCTCGTGCACCTGCAGGTCCAGCTCCGGATACCGGCTGTGCACGAGCCGCAGCACCGTCGGCAGCAGATACGGCGCCACCGTCGGAATCACCCCGAGCCGCAGCACCCCGGTGAACGGCGCCTGCGCGGCCTCCGCCTCCTCCATCAGCTCCCCCACCGCGTCGAGCACGGCCTGCGCCCGCATCGCGAGCCGCTCCCCCGCCGGCGAGAGCAGCACCTTCCGCGTCGTACGCTCGAGGAGCTGGACACCGAGTGCCTCTTCGAGAGCCGAAACCGCGCCCGAAAGGGCCGGCTGGCTCATCCCGATCGCCGCCGCGGCGTCCCGGAAGTGCAGCTGCTCGGCGACCGCCGCGAACGCCCTGAGCTGGGAAAGGCTGGGCTGCTTCGCCCGCCGGCCTGGAGTCACTGATAACCACCTTCGATCAACCCGACCCACTCTAGCTATTTCACTGATCAATGCACCCCGTGCCAGGATGTGAGACGTCCAACCCTCATGGAAGCCCCCAAAAGGGATCCTTCCGCACTGCAAGGAGAGCGCGTGCTCACTGTCGGTGACAAGTTCCCCGCCTACGACCTGACCGCCTGCGTGTCGCTGGAGAGCGGCAAGGAGTTCGCGCAGATCGATCACAAGGCGTACGAGGGCAAGTGGCGTGTGGTGTTCTTCTGGCCGAAGGACTTCACCTTCGTCTGCCCGACCGAGATCGCCGCGTTCGGCAAGCTGAACGACGAGTTCGCCGACCGTGACGCGCAGATCCTCGGTGTCTCCGGCGACTCCGAGTTCGTGCACCACGCCTGGCGCAAGGACCACGCCGACCTGCGTGACCTGCCCTTCCCGATGCTCGCCGACTCGAAGCACGAGCTCATGCGCGACTGCGGCGTCGAGGGTGCGGACGGCTTCGCGCAGCGGGCCGTGTTCGTGATCGACCCGAACAACGAGATCCAGTTCGTCATGGTGACCGCCGGTTCCGTGGGCCGGAACCCGAAGGAGGTCCTGCGGGTCCTGGACGCCCTGCAGACCGACGAGCTGTGCCCGTGCAACTGGAGCAAGGGCGAGGACACCCTCGACCCGGTCGCGCTGCTGGCCGGTGAGTGAGCATGGCGCTCGATGAGCTGAAGGCCGCCATACCGGACTTCGCCAAGGACCTGAAGCTGAACCTCGGTTCGGTGATCGGCAACAGCGACCTGCCGCAGCAGCAGCTGTGGGGCACGGTGCTCGCCTGTGCGATCGCCTCGCGGTCGCCGAAGGTGCTCGCCGAGCTGGAGCCGGAGGCCAGGGAGAACCTGAAGCCCGAGGCGTACCAGGCCGCCAAGTCGGCCGCCGCGATCATGGCGATGAACAACGTCTTCTACCGGACCCGGCACCTGCTGTCGGACCCGGAGTACGGGACGATGCGCGCCGGTCTGCGGATGAACGTCATCGGCAACCCCGGCGTCGAGAAGGTCGACTTCGAGCTGTGGTCGCTGGCCGTGTCCGCGATCAACGGCTGCGGCCAGTGCCTGGACTCGCACGAGCAGGTCCTGCGCAAGGCCGGCGTCGACCGCGAGACGATCCAGGAGGCCGTGAAGATCGCCGCGGTCATCCAGGCGGTCGGTGTGACGCTGGACGCCGAGGCGGTCCTGGCCGAGTAGGGCCGACCGGGCCGTACGGTCACGGTACGACGTACACGAGGAAGGGCCCCGGGGTTCATGCGAACCCCGGGGCCCTTTCGCGTACCGCCGCTCACTTCTTCTTGAGCGCCGTCATCAGCTCGTGCGCGTCCTCGACGAGATAGGTCCGCAGCGCGGCCGGGTCGAGTCTCGGCGGCGCGGGAGGCTGCTCGCCCTCGCCGTTCCACTCGACCCCGGTGTTGACCGCGATCCGGAGCTCCGCCTGCCCGTCGAGGACCTCCAGGACCATGGTGTCGTCACTGTCGTTGATCAGGGCGATGTCGCCGATCCCGTCGATCCGGTCGCCGTTGTCCTCGTACGGATCGTGCATCCGGGCCTCGAACTCCGGGCGGGGTCGACGACCCGGTGCAGGGTGTAGGTGACGTCGATCGAGTAGTACACCGGTTTCTCGGTGTCCAGCGTCACGGAGCAGCCGACCCGGTAGAGGGCCGGCCGGTCCAGCTCCGCGGGGGTGCTGGGCTCCTCCCGGCGCCCGAGGGCGGACGAGAGGCCGTGGAAGGCGCCCGCCCGGCACGGGTCGGCCGCGCGGTAACCGCGCAGGTCCGGCCCCTCCGTCCCCGCGTAGCGGTCGTACGCCACGAGTCCGCCGGCCCACACCGCCGAGGCGAGCACCGCGCCGCCGAACGCCCACAGCCAGGGGCGGGGGCGGCGCGCACCAGGCGGCTCCTGGGCCGCCGGGGGCGGGGGCGGGAGGATGACGGCGCCCGGCTCGGGGAAGGCCGGGCCGCCGACGAGTTCGGGTTCGGAGATCACGTGAGGTTCCTCGGTCCCGCGGCGCCGGGGGCGGCGACCGGGGCGACTTCGTAGGCGGTGGCGCCGTGCGGTTCGGGGGCGGCGCGCAGGGTCTGCTCGCTCGTATACGCGCGGAGGTAGCCGACGACGGTGTTGGCGACGGCGACCAGCGGGACGGCGACGACGGCGCCGCCGATGCCGGCGGTGAGTCCGCCGGCGGCGACCGCGAGGACCACGGCGAGCGGGTGGACGCGCACGGCCCGGCCGAGGATGAAGGGCTGGAGCACGTGGCCCTCGATCTGCTGCACGGCGAGGACGACGACGAGCACCATCAGGGCGGTGAACACGCCGTTGGTGACGAGGGCGACGACGCAGGCGAGGGCGCCGGAGATCACGGCGCCGACGAGCGGGATGAAGGCGAACAGGAAGATGAAGACGGCGAGCGGCACGGCCATCGGCACTTCGAGGAACCACAGTCCGAGGCCGATGAACACGGCGTCGATGAGGGCGACGAGGACGGTGCCGCGGACGTAGGAGGTGAGGGTGCGCCAGGCGCGTGGTCCGGCGCCGGCGACTCCGGGCCGGGCCTGGGCCGGGACCAGCTTGAGGGTCCAATCCCAGACCTTCTTCCCGTCGTAGAGGAGGAAGAGGGTGGAGAACATGGCGAGCAGGATGCCGGTCATCGCCTCGACGACCACGGTCACGCCCTGGAGTCCGGCGGAGGTGATCTGTTCGGCGTTGGCACCGATGCTGTCGCTGAGGTTCTTGGCGATGTTGTTGATCTGCTGCTCGGTGACGTGGAAGGGGCTGTCGAGGAGCCAGCGCTTGAGTTCCTCGATGCCGTCCTTGACGCGGTCGGACAGGCTGTCGATGTTGTCCATCACCTGCCAGACCACGAACCAGCCGACCAGGCCCATGATCACGAAGCCGGAGACGGCGGTGACGGCGGTGGCGAGGCCGCGGGGCAGGCCCTTGCGGCGCAGCAGCGCGACGGTGGGCTGGAGGAGGGCGGTGATGAGGAGGGCGGCGACGAAGGCGAGGACGACCAGCTGGACGGAGCTGATCACCTTCATCAGGACCCAGACGGTGCCGGCGAAGACGAGGAGTCGCCAGCTCGCCTCGGCGGCGACGCGCATGCCCCAGGGGATGGCGGCGACGGGGTCGGGGCGGGCGGCCACGGCGGGCGCGTACGACGGCGGGGCGGGTACCGAGCCGGAGCCGGGGCCAGAGCCGGATCCCGATGCGGCGGAGGCGGAGGCAGAGGCGGTGGCGGAGGCGGTGGCGGAGGCCGGTTCGGGGACCGGGGCCACGGCCGGGGCCGACGCGGGGCTCGGGGTCGGCTCGGGCGCCGGCTCGGCGATCGGCTCGGTGGCGGGGGCCGGTGCTCCCAGGGGGTCCCGATCGGCCTGCGCCCGGCGTTCGTCCAGGCGTTCGCCCATGCGGCTGAGGCCCGCACCGGCGCGGTTCAGCCATCCTGGCAGTCTCGACATGCTCTTCCCTCTCCCCCTTCGGGCCCCCGAACCTACACCCACAGACGCGTGCGGCCCCTCACCGAAAGGACGGCGAGGGGCTGCACGGGGTTGAGCGGGGGCCGGAGCGGATCCGGCGGCTGCCCTAGTACCAGCGGTTGGCCTGCCAGAACGACCAGGCGCCGCAGGGGCTGCCGTACCGGCCGTCCATGTAGCTGAGGCCCCACTTGATCTGGGTGGCCGGGTTGGTCTGCCAGTCGGCGCCGGCCGACGACATCTTCGAGCCGGGCAGAGCCTGGACGAGTCCGTACGCACCCGAGGAGGGGTTGGTGGCGCGGTAGTTCCAGCCGGACTCGTGATCCACGATGTTGCTGAAGCACTGGAACTGGTCCGCCGGGATCATCTGGCGGGCGATCGCCTTGACCTCGGAGATGCTGTACGAGCTCTGCGCGGCGAAGCTGGTGGCGTCGCGGACGGCGGACCGGCTGGCGCGCTCGGCCTCTTCCTTCTCCTTGCGCTCCTGCTCGGCCTTGTCGGCGGCCTTCTTCTTGGCCTCGGCGTCCTTGGCGGCCTGGATGCGGGCGGCTTCCTCGGCGGACTTGCGCGCGAGGGAGTCGGCGGCGGCGGCCTGGACGTCGGCCTGCTCGGAGAGCGAGGTGACCTGTACCTGGGCCTGCTCGCCCGCGGGGATGTCCACGAGCAGCGCGGTGTCGGCCGCGGTGGCCTCGAAGTTGTCGTCCGAGGCCTGGGCGGCGTTGCCCGAGGCAACACCCACGACGGCGCCGACGGTGGTGACCGCGGTGGCCGAGGCCACTGCGAATCCCCGGACCGAGATCCGGCTCACACGGTTTCCTTCCACAATCGCCCACAGGGTGACCGAATGGGCGAAATCTTGCCCCTGACGCTGGTCTCCGTACTGCTGGGTCACAGAAGACACGGGCCCGTGGTGCTGTGGGCGGCATACGGCGAACGAGTGTTGAGTTGTGTGGTGCAGCACCGCTGGGGGTGCACGTGTGCCGTATGCGGGGCCTGACGGAAGCAAGACTCTGCCGGACGGCAACGCCGCAAGGCAATTCCGCGTTGCGTGTGAAAGCTCACACCTGGGTGGACGCACGGGATTTGGCGGATACGGCAGACAGCACGGCGCCGCCCGGCTAGGCTCTCGCTCCCCCACAGGCCTTAGGCCGTGGGAGGTGCCCCCAGCCGGGCGGCGCCAACTCCCGTGCAGGCACGGGACGAAGCGGGTCAGATCTGTCCGTCCTCCAGCATTTCGGTCACGAGCGCGGCGATCTGCGAGCGCTCGGAGCGGGTCAGCGTGACGTGGGCGAAGAGCGGATGACCCTTCAGCTTCTCGACCACGGCGACGACTCCGTCGTACCGGCCGACCCTCAGGTTGTCGCGCTGGGCGACGTCATGGGTCAGCACCACCCGGGAATTCGCCCCGATCCGGGACAGAACGGTCAACAGCACGTTCCGCTCAAGGGACTGGGCCTCGTCGACGATGACGAACGCGTCGTGCAGCGAGCGGCCCCGGATGTGGGTGAGCGGCAGCACCTCCAGCATGCCGCGGCTCAGCACCTCCTCGATGACCTCACGGCCCGCCACGGACGAGAGGGTGTCGAACACCGCCTGCGCCCACGGGCTCATCTTCTCGGCCTCGGTGCCCGGCAGATAGCCGAGCTCCTGCCCGCCCACCGCGTACAGCGGACGGAAGACCATCACCTTCTGGTGCTGACGGCGCTCCAGGACCGCCTCCAGGCCCGCGCAGAGCGCGAGCGCCGACTTGCCGGTGCCGGCCCGGCCGCCCATCGACACGATGCCGACCTCCGGGTCGAGCAGCAGGTCGAGCGCGATCCGCTGCTCGGCGCTGCGGCCGCGGATGCCGAAGACCTCCCGGTCGCCGCGCACCAGGCGCACCGACCCGTCGGAGCCGATCCGGCCCAGCGCCCGGCCGCGCTCGGACTGCAGCACGAGCCCGGTGTGCACCGGCAGCTCGGCCGCCTCCGGCACGTACAGCGTCTCCTGCTCGTACAGCAGGTCGACCTGGTCGGCGGACAGGGCGACTTCGGACATTCCGGTCCAGCCGGAGTCCGTGATGGCGAGCTCCGCCCGGTACTCCTCGGCGAGGAGACCGACCGAGGACGCCTTGATCCGCAGCGGCAGGTCCTTGGAGACGACCGTGACGTCGTACCCCTCGGCCTGGAGGTTGCGCGCGACCGCGAGGATCCGCGAGTCGTTGTCGCCCAGCCGGTAACCGGCGGGCAGGACACCGGGGTCCGAGTGGTTGAGCTCGACCCGCAGCGTGCCGCCCAGCTCCCCGATGGGGAGCGGGGCGTCCAGCCGGCCGTAACGCACCCGGAAGTCGTCGAGCAGGCGCAGCGCCTGCCGCGCGAAGTAGCCGAGCTCGGGGTGGTGGCGCTTGGCCTCCAGCTCGGTCACGACGACGATCGGGAGCACGACCTCGTGCTCCTCGAACCGGGACATCGCGTTGGGGTCGGCCAGCAGGACGCTGGTGTCGAGGACATAGGTGCGCCTGTCGGACAAGCGGCGCTTAGTGCTGGTCACCACGGAAGGACAGACCCCCTTCGAGGGCCCCTGCGAGGCCCTGGTGCGACGGCTCCGCGGGTGGGGAAGCCGGTGTCGCGGCGGAATGGGACCGGGCTCAGGCCGCGATGCGCGGGCCGAGCACCGGCCCTCCGCTTCGTCCGTGCGCGTCCCGCACGGTCGTCCTGGTGCAAAGGGCCTCCCGGGTGGCGGTCTCCGTGCCGCTCACTTCACTGGGGATATGCCCTCGAACACGTGCCGTCATGCCATGGCATATGACGGCGTGTTCATGAACAGGGGGTGACGCGCGGGGCCGGGGGTCCGCGAGGTCCGCAGGGGGGTGTTCGTACGGGGGTGTCCGTACGGGAGGGCCGCGGGTGTCAGTTGCCGAAGCGGCGGTGGCGGGCCGCGTAGTCGCGCAGCGCGCGCAGGAAGTCGACCTTGCGGAAGGCCGGCCAGTGCACCTCGCAGAAGTAGTACTCGGAGTGCGCGCTCTGCCACAGCATGAAGCCGGACAGGCGCTGTTCGCCGCTGGTGCGGATGACGAGGTCCGGGTCGGGCTGGCCGCGGGTGTAGAGGTGCTCGGAGATCAGGTCGATGTCGACGACCTCGGCGAGCTCCTCGAAGCTGGTGCCGCGCTCGGCGTGGTCCAGGAGGAGGGAGCGGACCGCGTCGGCGATCTCCTGCCGACCGCCGTAGCCCACGGCGACGTTCACGAGTATGCCCGCGTTGTCGAGGGTGGCCTGCTCGGCCTCCTTCAGTACGGACTGGGTGCGCGCCGGCAGCAGGTCCATGGTGCCCACGTGGTGGACACGCCAGCGGCCGTCGGCGGCGAGCGCCCGTACGGCGTCCTCGATGATGCCGAGCAGCGGGAGGAGCTGCTCCTCGGGGCGGTTCAGGTTGTCGGTGGAGAGCATCCAGAGCGTGACGACCTCGACGTCGGTCTCGGCGCACCAGCCGAGGAGCTCCTGGATCTTGTCCGCGCCGGCCTTGTGCCCCTGCTCGGGGGTACCTCCGGAGGCCTTGGCCCAGCGCCGGTTGCCGTCGAGGATGACACCGATGTGCTTGGGCACCTGGGCGTGGTCGAGGCGGCCTTCCACCCGGCGTGCGTAGAGCCCGTACACCAGGTCGCGCAGGTTCACTGTTCTTTACCCCTCCATGCAGTGTCGGCCCCCGAGGACCGCCACATTACTGCGGACGGGTAACCGGCTCCCAGCCCGGGACTGTCACAAGTCCGTGATAAGCAGAGATACGTGACTGATTCCCCCCTGTACCGCGCCGCAGCGGACCGCTACGACACGATGGAGTACCGGCGTACGGGCCGCAGCGGGCTCAAGCTGCCCGCCATCTCGCTGGGCCTGTGGCACAACTTCGGCGACGACCGCACCCTCGGCTCGCAGCGCGCGATCCTGCGCCGCGCCTTCGACCTGGGTGTCACCCACTTCGATCTGGCCAACAACTACGGGCCGCCGCCCGGCTCGGCCGAGCTGAACTTCGGCAAGATCTTCGCGCAGGACTTCGCCCGGTACCGGGACGAGCTGATCGTCTCGACGAAGGCCGGCTACGAGATGCACCCCGGGCCGTACGGCGAGTGGGGCTCCCGCAAGTACCTGATGTCGTCGCTGGACGCGTCCCTGAAGCGGATGGGCCTCGACTACGTCGACATCTTCTACTCGCACCGCTTCGATCCGGACACCCCGCTCGAGGAGACCATGGGCGCCCTCGCGTCCGCGGTGCAGCAGGGCAAGGCGCTGTACGTGGGCGTCTCCTCGTACACCAGCGAGCAGACCGCCGAGGCGGCGCGGCTCCTGAAGGAGATGGGCGTCCCGGCCCTGATCCACCAGCCCTCGTACTCGATGATCAACCGGTGGACGGAGGAGGACGGCCTCCTCGACACGCTGGAGGCGGCCGGCATGGGCTGCATCTCCTTCGTGCCGCTGGCGCAGGGTCTGCTGACCAACAAGTACCTCAAGGGTGTCCCGGAGGGCTCGCGGGCCACCCAGGGCAAGTCGCTGGACCCGAACCTGCTGTCGGACGAGGTGCTGCGGCGGCTGCGCGGTCTCGCGGACATCGCGGAGCGGCGCGGGCAGTCGCTGGCGCAGCTGGCGCTGAACTGGGTACTGCGGGACCCGCGGATGACCTCGGCGCTGATCGGCGCGTCCAGCGTCGGGCAGCTGGAGGAGAACGTGGCGGCGCTGGCGGGCGAGCCGCTGTCGGCGGAGGAGCTGAAGGAGATCGACTCCTTCGCCATCGACACCGCCGGCACGAACATCTGGGCCGGGCGGGGCTGAGCCTGCCCGAGAGAAAAGAAAAACGGGCCGGTCCGTGGGGGGGATACGGACCGGCCCGAGGGGGGGTTTCCACCATAACCCTTCATTAGTCGTGCTGTGTGCCGACTGCGCCGACCGAAGCACGGGGAATTCGCCGGAGGCCAAGCGGCACAAGGGCTCCAGGGGTGCGTGGCGGGTTTATGCCCGGGCGTGGCGGCGTAATCCGTACCTCCCACGGGGGACCCGGTCCGGACATCGCCCGGTTGACGCGGCGACGCAGTTCAGGCGCAGGTCAGACGCAGGTCAGGGGGTTCCTCGGCGGTGGAGCAGGGTGATCCCGTCACGGCGGGCGACGACCGTGTAGCCGTGGGTGCGCTC
The DNA here is from genome assembly GCF_040681095.1 of Streptomyces sp. NPDC051909. Lineage (NCBI taxonomy): Bacteria > Bacillati > Actinomycetota > Actinomycetes > Kitasatosporales > Streptomycetaceae > Streptomyces > Streptomyces sp. NPDC051909. Next base: position 37,415 of record NZ_JBFAYA010000023.1, read on the forward strand.
GGCGGCGGCGAGCTCCTCGCGCTGCTGTTCCAGGGGGTAGGGCCAGTGGCCACGGCGGTACGGCCAGGCCTCGGGGGCCTCGGGGTCGTGGACGATCCATTCGGCGGTGGGCGCGGGCAGGGCGCCGTGCCGGTACTCGTAGAGCCGCCCGCCGACGGGAAAGGTCGGGAAGAGGACCACGGTGCAGCGTGAGGTGAGCTGCGGGGCGAGCCGATTGGACGCCGCGACGGTGGCGCCGTCCGGAATCCGCGCGAGCAGGGAGCGGGCGGCCTCGACGTGTGACGCGGTTCGCCAGGTGGCCCGCTGGGCGAGCTGGGCCAGCGGGAAGGACGGGAGCATCACCGCGGTCACGGCGAGGACGGTGACGAGCGACGCGCGGACGGTGCGCCGGCTCGTCTCGCGGCCGAGGACGTCGAGAAGCCCGGCGAAGACGACCGGCATGAGGACCGCGCTGTAGTGGAAGGCAGTGCCCCAGTGGAAGGCGTTCTCGGACGCCATCCGCCAGGCGAGGGTCGGTACGGCAATCAGCGCGAGCGGTGAACGCAGGGCAAGAAGCGCGGACGGGGCGAAGACCAGGATCAGGGTCATCGCCTTGATGTCGGGGCGCAGCGCGTCGAGCGGGGCATGGGCGAGGGTGGAGAGCAGTGAGCCGTGTCCGTCGGCGAGGTTGCCGCCGTGCGCATAGTCACCGCCAGGGTGGAACGCGGGCAGCAGCACCTTGATCTCGGTCAGTGAGGCGAGGAGACCGGCCGCCACGGTGGCGATCCCGAGCCGGCGCGGGCCTTTGACGGCGATGTACGCGCCGACGGCGGCCAGGGTGAATCCCAGGTCCTCCTTGATCAGGAGCAGCGGCGCGGCCCAGGCGACGGCGGTGCGCCAGCGCTGCCGGCCGAGCGCTTCGAGGGAGAAGGAGAGGAGCGGTACGGCGAGCGCGACCTCGTGGAAGTCGAACGCGGCGGCGGACGCGACGCCCCAGCTCAGCCCGTACCCGGCGGCGACGGCGTGCGCGCCGCGCGGCCCGACCGCACGCGTGGCCCAGCGGAACAGGGGCACGACGGCGAGGGCGAGCAGAGCGGACTGGACGACGAGCAGGGTGAGGGGGGACGGGAAGAGCCGGTAGAGCGGGGCGAGGGCGGCGAGGAGGGGGTGGAAGTGGTCGCCGAGGAGGTTGAAGCCCTCGCCGCGCAGCGGGACGACGGGGGCGCGGAACTCGGCGTAGGCGCGGACGGCCTGCTCGAAGATGCCGAGGTCGTAGCCGGTGGTGCGCATGAGCTGGTGGCGGCGCACGGCGACGGTGGCGTAGAGGAGGCAGAGGCCGGCGGCCCAGGCCCAGGACCATGCCCGGGGGAGCCGGGGGCCCGGGGCGCGCTCCTGTCGCGGGCCGGTATCTGCCTCTGCCGGGGACGCATATGGGGTCGATTCCGTATCGATTGTCCGCATCATCCGCATATGGGGTGATGCTAGGGCGGGCCGTTCAGGGCAGGGCGGTGAACGCGCCGAGCAGCAGTCCGAGGAACGCGCCCACGATCATGAACGGCCCGAAGGGGATCGCCGAGCGCCGGTCCGCCCGGCGGGCGACGACGAGCCCGAGCCCGTACAGCGCCCCGAGCGCGAACCCCGCGAACGCTCCGGCGAACAGCACGCCCCACCCGTACCAGCCGAGCGCCGCGCCCAGCGGGACGGCCAGTTTCACGTCGCCGAAGCCCATGCCGTTCGGGTGGAGGAGGAAGAGTCCGAGGTAGCCGCCGCCCAGCGCGAGCGCGCCGAGCAGGGCGTGCGTCCACGACCCCGCCGCGTACGGCAGGAGCGCGGCCATCGCCAGGAGCAGCGGCAGTGCGGCGGCGAGCGGCAGCGTCAGCGGGTCGGGGAGACGGTGGACGCGGGAGTCGACGACGGCGAGCAGGGTGCCGAACGGCGTGACGAGGAGCCACACGAGGAGTTCCGGCCGCGGGCCGCCGACGGCCGCGGCGAGCCCGGCGCACGCCAGGGCGGTGAGCAGCGGCGCGACGAGCGGCGCGGGCGTCGTCGCACAGTCCATCCGTCCGGGCCCGCCCAGCCAGCCGCGCGCCGGCCCCGCGTACGGATGACCGGCCGGACAGGCCGTCCGCCACGGCTCGTCGGGGGCGACGGACAGCCGGTACGCGGCGCGGGGCACGAGCAGCCCGGCTGCCGCGCCCCACAGGGCGGCGGCCGTGACGAAGGCGATCGACAGGGCGTCCACGGGCCGACCCTAGGGCTAGGGTCGGGCACATGGGGAGGACTTGGGGAAGGACCTGGCAGGACGGGGTCGGGTGGCTGGAGACGCCGGAGGGCGGGCGGGTGCCACTGGAGATCGCCGCTACCTATGAATCCCGGCGGCGGGGCCTGCTCGGCCGCGACGGGATCGACGGCGCGCTGCTCATCACCCCGACGAACAGCATCCACACCTTCGGGATGCGCTTCACCCTCGACATCGCCTACCTCGACCGCTCGTTCACCGTCCTCGACGTCGTCACCATGCGGCCCGGCCGGCTCGGCATGGTCCGGCTGCGCGGCCGGCACGTCCTGGAGGCGGAGGGCGGGACGATGGCGGGCTGGGGTCTGCGGCGGGGCGCGGTGATCAGGGTGGACCCGAGCCGAGCAGGGTGAACGCCCCGTACACCGCGGAGGCGAGCGCGAGGGCGGTGAGGACGGGCACGGCCGTACGGGCCCGGAGCCGGGCCAAGGCCGCCGCGGGGGGCAGCAGGAGCCCGAACGCGGGCATCATCAGGCGCGGCCGGGACCCGAAGTACGCGGCACCGACCAGCGAGACGACGACGACGGCGACCGTGTAGACGAGCAGCGGGAGCGGCTGCCGCTGCCGCACGCACAGCACCACCAGCCAGCCGAGCAGGCCGAGTGCGAGGCACAGCCCGAGGGCCGCCGGCCACGGCAGCCCGGCGATGAAGCGGGCGAGCGCGACCCCGCCGTCGATCGAGTTGCCCCAGGCCGCCTGCACGTCGAAGTAGGCCGTGGCACTCCCCTGCCGGACCCCTACGTACACGACGTACGCAAGCCAGCCGAGCGGCGCGAGGAGCGTCCCCGCCGCAACCCTCACGCGCAGCCGCCGTTCCCGTACGACGGTGGCGACGGCGGTGATCCCGATCGCGGCGATCAGCGCGGCCGCCGACGGCCGGGTCAGCCCCGCGAACACGCACAGGGCCCCGGCGAGGACCCAGCGGTCGCGGAGCACGGCGAGGACCGACCAGGCGGCGAGCGCGGTGAACAGCGTCTCCGTGTACGCCATCGACTGCACGAACGCCGTCGGGTACGCCCCCCACAGGACCGCCAGTACGACTCCGGTGCGCGGGCCCGCGACGTGCGCGCCGACCGCGTAGACGCCCCAGGCGGCGGCGAGCGAGGCCGCCCAGGAGACGAGGAGTCCGGCGGTGGCTGCGTCGACGGGGAGGACCGCGGACAGGGCCCGCTCCAGGGCGGGGAAGAGGGGGAAGAAGGCGAGGTCGGCATGGACGTCGCCGTTGGGGAGGGTGACCTGGTGGCCGTAGCCGTGCTCGGCGATCCGCGTGTACCAGACCGCGTCCCACCGGCCCATCAGCCGGTGCATCCCGTCCTTGCCCGTGGCCGCGGCGACGATCGCGAGCGCGGCGAGCCCGAGGAGACGGGTGGCGACGTACCCGCCGAGGGCGAACCGGAGCGGGGTGCGAGCGACGGAGCACCGTGGGGCGAGCGGGGACGGTGTGGCTGCGGAGGACGGTGGGGCGGCGCGGGACATGCGCTCGATTATCAACCGCCCGGTCGCAGCCTCAGGAATCTGGCCGCCATGACCGGCCCCAGCTCCGCCACGATCCCGTACCCCGGTTCGCACGGATGCGGCAGGTCGCCGAGGAAGGACGTGACGATGACCTCGTCGACGCCGACCGCGCCCAGGCGGCTCTGCTCCTCCAGGAAGTCGAGGGTGCGCCGCCAGTCGACGGCGCAGCCCTCCTGGCCGAGGTCCTGGCCGAGGAAGGAGCGGACGGTGCCCTGGACGACGTCCCAGAAGAAGACGTGCGGCTGGACGCAGCCCTGGCTGAAGACGTGTGTGTCGTACGCCTCGCGGAACCCGGGGACGCGGGCGACGAGGTCGCTGACCAGCTGGACCCCCGGGGCGGGAGCGGGGGTGAGGGCGGGGGTGAGGGCGGGGGTTGTCATCGGCTGCCCGTTTCGGAAGCGCTGGGGAGGGAGCCCGTGCGAGCTCGCTCACGGATCAGCATGCCCGTTGCGGAGTGTCCGATCCCGTCGCTTAACAGCACTTTTGCGGTTTCCTGACGATGCCTTTCGCGGAGTTTTCCACAGGGGGTGCGAAGTGTCGCTCTTCCGTGGATCGTTGCTCGTATGTACGAGTTGATGAGACTCGCCAGGGGCGGGGTGCTGCTCACGGTGTGGGCGCTCACGGCGGGCTGGCCGCGCGGCCGGCTCGACCGGCGGCTGCGCGTGGACGGCTGGCAGTGGATCTGCAGGGGCGCGTGGGCCGTCCCCGGAAAGGAGGTGGACTGGCGGGTGCGGGCCCGGGCGGCCCAGCTGCTGCGCCCCGAGCTGGTGTGCAGCCATCGCACCGCCGCGGCGCTGCACCGCATCGAAGTCCTCACGAACCCACAGGTCGACGCGGAACTCCTCGAGTTCACCTCACCCCGGGGAACAACGGCCCATCACCTCATACGGGTGCACACCACGGCCCGGCTCGGCGCCGCGGACTGCGCGATCCGGCGCGGCCTGCGGGTGACGACGGCGGCGCGCACGGTCGGCGACCTCATACGGACCGCCGCCTCCCGCGAGGCGGCCGTGGTCGTCGCGGACTCGGCGCTGTCCCACCGCCTCGTCGCCGGCCTGCGCCGCCCGCCGCTCGTCGGCGCGGCGGACCTGGCCGCCGAACTCGCCGCGCCCCGCCGCCCCGGAGGCCCCTCGGCCCGCCGCTGGCTCCCGCTCGCCGTCGCGGGATCCGGCTCCCCCGCCGAGACGGTCGCCCGACTGCGGATGCGCGACGCGGGCCTCCACCCCGAGACCCAGCCGACCCTCCACACGGACACGGGCCGCCCCCTGCGCCCCGACTTCCTCTTCCGCGCCGCCGGACTGGTCGTCGAGATCGAGGGCTTCGCCTTCCACGGCACCCGCGCCGCCCACGAGCGCGACGTCCACCGCTTCAACGAGCTCCAGAGCTGCCCGGCCGTCCGCCGCGTCCTCCGCTTCACGGCCCACGAGGTCTTCACCCACCCGGACCGCATGATCGCGACGGTCAGGAGGGCGCTGGAGCGGTAGGGGTGCAACAGGCGCCCGTTGCGTGTCGGCTTCTGGTGTGGCCGGGCCACGCGGGGAGGCCCGGGTATCGGCCGGCCGCCGTGGGCGGATGGCGGGCCGGTGGGTGGGGGCTCGGTTCGCGGCGGGGGCCGGCGGATCCGTATCCGCCGGTCGCGGGTGCGCGGAAGTGAAATGGGGCGGCCGGGCCCAGCCCAGCGGCCGGCGGGCGTGCAAACTCCGTTGGCGCGAGGCCCAGTTCGCAATGGAACGCCTCTGGAGTCACAGGAGTTCACAACCGCCCCGTTCCGTCTACGGGTAACGGACTTTGCGTCGCGGCTGGCGGACTCAGCGCTCGTCGTCAGGCAGATGGAAGTAGACGGTCCCCGACCGCCAGGGACCGTGCTCGGTCATCTCGGACGCGATCACCACGTCCTGGATCTCGGCGGGGCCGAGCGCCTCGATGGAATCCGCCAGCCGCCGCAAGAGGGCTGGAACGCTGTCGCAGCCGGGGCCGGCGGGGTTGGCCTGCGAGAAGTGGTGCAGGGTCCAAGGCGTCGGGATGTCGCTCACGGGCCCGATCGTAGGGGCCCCTACCCTCACGAGCATGACGATTCAGCGCATGGACAACGTCGGCATCGTCGTGGACGACCTCGACGCAGCCGTCGCCTTCTTCACCGAGCTCGGCATGGAGCTGGAGGGCCGGACGCCGATCGAAGGAAGCTGGGCGGGGAAGGTCGTCGGACTCGACGGCATGCGGAGCGAGATCGCGATGATGCGAATCCCGGACGCGCCGGGCCGTCTCGAACTGGCGACGTACCACTCCCCCACGTCGATCACCCCCGAACCGCAACCCACCCCGCCGAACACCCTGGGCCTGCACCGCGTCATGTTCGCCGTCGACGACATCGAGTCCACCCTCGCCCGCCTCCGCCCCCACGGCGCCGAACTCGTCGGCGAGGTGACCCGCTTCGAGGACAGCTACCTGCTCTGCTACCTCCGAGGCCCGAGCGGCATCATCCTCGCCCTGGCCGAACAACTGCCCTGATCCCCCGGCCGGCGAGCCAGCCGACGATCCGCTTCTCTCCGATGCCGGCCCGCAGCAGCGGCCGGGGCTCGCAAGCAGGGTGATCTGCAGAAGGAGCCGCCGGGTGGCGTGTTCACCGAGCCTCGTGATCACGGGTTGGGACGCTCACGCGCACCTGGCCGTCGAACAGGGGCAGAAGCCCATCTCGACCGTGGTAACGGCAGGGCAGCGTGGAGACTCACCGCAGTTCGAACACCGTCCTCGTCGCTGCCCCTCCGCCATCGATTGCTCCACGATCCAGCCAGCGAGGTCACCCGGCCCCCGCCCGCTCACGTCAGCCAACCTAGAACACAAGGGATGCCTGCAGGGGGTGTGGGGTGGGCGGCGGCCGAGGCCACAGCGAGACGGTCAGGTGGCAGCGAGCCGTCAGGCGTCAGGGTCGACTTCGGGGTGCGTGAACCGTACGGGCTTGCCCAGCGACCGGGCGTAGGCGATTTCGGCTCGGGTGCTGTCTCCGATGTAGTCACCGACTACGAGCACCTCATCAGCGAGCCGGATCTTCGCCCGGTGCAGATCGTCGAGTCGAGCCTTCAGCGCCTCGGCCTCGGCAGGATCGGACCAAAGCTCGTGTGGCGACTTCATGTCACAGCCCGGTTTGACGACAATCCTTCCGGCTTTGGTCTCCCACAGATCGGCCTCGGCCATCTCGGTCATGAAGCGGGTGGAGCCGCAGATCACGACGATACGCGGGAGGCTCAACAGCCTCTTCGCGTCGGCGAGCTTCTCCTCGGGGGTGAGCAGTTGCGGGTATGACACTGGTTCCTCCTGGTGGCCTCTTCCCCTATCTGCCCCAGCAGCCCGGCCACAACAAGCGGCTGCGCAAGGCCGCCGGTCTGATGCGAAGCGTCAATCGGATCCTGGCCGCCACCACCTCGGCGTGGAGAGACGACGTATGGCTCGTGGACTCCGCCACGGTGAAATGCGCTCCCGCGAGACCGTCCAACCCTCCGACCTGCCAGGTTGGGCCGAATACGGTCCTTGGAGTAGATCGTCCAGGGCCGCCTCTGATGCAAAGTCCGCAATCCGCAGACGAAATGGGGCGGCCGGGAACTCCTGGGTTGCCGCCCAAGGTGGCGGGTGAGATGGCCAGGCAGCCTCGGCCGCGAACCGAGCCCCCACCCACCGGCCCGAGGACTTCTTTCGCTCGGGAGCGATACCCGGGCTCACCCACCACCGGCCCGCCGCCCGCCCACGGCGGCCGGCCGATACCCGGGCCTCCCCGCGCGGCCCCGCCCCCGGCCGCCCTCCGAGTGTTCAAAGGCCCCCGGAGGCGCCGGGTCAAGGGTGGCCGCAGGCCATCGCGCAGCGACGCCGAAGGCGCCCTTGAGGCGGTGGTGGAGGGGGTCACACTCGGAGAGAGGGCGGCCACACCAGAAGCCCGCAAGGCTCCCGCCCCAAGGACCGCCAAAACCAGCACCTCACCAGGGCAGTACCACCCAGGACTTCGTCCCCTGGTGCGGTGGCCGCGCCTCGGCGATGCCCCACTCGCCGCCCCAGTCCTCCACGGCAGCGGAGAGCAGCCACAGCGCCCGCCGACGCCTGGTCGGGCAGACCTTCTCGGCGGCGGGTTCCTCGTGACGACCGGCCCGGGCGACAAGGGCGGCGGCGCCCCGTACGTCCCGTCCCCTAATCTCCGGCGCCGAGTGCGGTTACGTGGCCCAGATGGCATGAGTCGGGTCAGCATGCGGCACGGCTTGCCGGGACGGCCCAAATTTCCGGGCACTCTCGCGAGCCGTGCTGGGATCGTATGAACCATGGCAGCGATAGACGACACATACGAATCCGACAGCCCCGTCGGCAGCGCGTATCCGCCTCTGGTGGAGGCAGCGTGGCTGTACCAGGTGGATCAGGTGCGCCTGGAGGACCTGCCGATGACCGCTGCCCGAGCACTCGCGACGGGAATGGACACGCCGACCCTGCGCGAGCTCGCCGGTCTGCCGGGCCGTGCGGACTGCCGGGACATCCGTGACGCGTTCGAGCAGGCCCTCGAAGAGTTGGGGATCGCGCTGCCCGATCACCACCTGGCGCGACGGTACGCGCTGCGCAGGCTGGCCACGCGGTTCGCCGCGGGGGAGGTGGTTCTCGCCGAGTCGGCATCGGACGGGTGGTCGGAGACGGAGGTCGAGACCGCTGAGGAGCAGGCATTCATGGCGCTGCTCCCGCCGTGCACGTGCTGCATCGAGTACACGCTGGGACTCGATGAGGCGGCATGGAAGGCGCAAGTGCAGATCGCTGCCCGCGCCTTGGTCTCGCATCCCACTGTCGGGCCGCGCTTCTGACGAGGCCGCCGGCCCGCCTGCTACCCGCCGGAGGTGCGCGGGAAGGAGACCTCGACGCGGCGGTTCTTCTTCCTGCCCTCCTCGGTGGCGTTGTCGGCGATGGGGTAGTCCTCGCTGTAGCCGCGGATGTCGAAGGTGGTGCCGGGATCGAGGTTCTTCGCGAGTTCGAGCTGTACGGCGTCGGCGCGCTGCTTGGAGAGCTTCAGCCCGTGCTCGTACGACCCGAGGTCGTCGGTGAATCCGAAGACGCGGACGCGCCGGGAGGCCTGCTTGTTGATCTCGGCGGCGATGGCGGCGATTCGGGCGGTGGCGGAGGGGCTGAGCTTGGCGCTGTCCTTGGGGAAGAGCACCTCGGCCTGAAGGGCGAAGGTGACGTCGACGTTGGTGTCCTCGCGGCGCTGCTCGCCGCCCTCTTCCTCGACGATCTGCTTGATGTCGAGGACCTTGGCGGGGGCGAGGGTGGCGCCGTCGGGGAGCATGAGCGCGGGTGAGCTCGCGTCGATGACCGGGGGCGGGCCGCCGTTGGTGGTGGAGTTGGGCGGGTCGTCGGCGCGGGCGGCACTGGCCGTGCCGGCCAGGAGGACGAGGGTGGCCGTGAGGGTGGCGAGGCGGCGCGGGGTGGTCGTCGTCGTCATGACTGCGCCTCAGGAGAGTTTGATGGTGGCGGGGGTGAAGGTGGGGAGCTGGAGGGAGACTTCGGTGGTTGTGGCGGGTGGGGCGGGGAACTGCATGAAGACGGGGGACGACGCACCTGGCGCCAGGCTGTCGAAGCCGGTGGTGGTGAGAGGACGGCCGTCCGTGTCGCGGAGGACGTAGTAGCGCTTCTTGCCGACGGAGTCGATGAGGGTGGCGCCGCCGAGCGAGATGCCGTGCTTGATGATCTCGGTCTCGTTCCCGCCGACCTGGGCGGGGATGACGGCCACGTCACCCCCTGCGTTCGTCAGTTTCCCGCTGACGGTGATGAAGCCACCCTGATCGCGCTTGGCCGAGGCAACGGCCAGTTCGAGCCCTTCCTGTCCCTTTAGCACTGCGATGGGCTCGGACGGTTCTTCAGACTGCGGCTGGGGGTTCCCGCCGTTCTTCTTCGGAGCGGAGGCAGTAGGCGCTCCCTTGTCCTGGGGCGGCTTCTCCTCTCCGCTACCACAGCCGGCGAGTCCGAGCAGCAGCCCAGCCGCCGCGACCGCGGCGACCACTCCTCTGCCGGTCTTCTTCGCGTACCGCTCACTCATGGGAAACAGGGTCCTTCGCTCGTCAGTCGACCAGTCGGACGGAAAAGAGATCAGCGGCGCCGGGCAGCTGCGGGTCTTCCGGGTCGATCGTCCACTCGACTCCGTCGCAGACGAGGCCGGTGATCGGTTCGGGTTCTGGGCTCGGTGTAGGGCTTGGATCGGGTGTGGCCGAGCCCGTCGGCGTCGGTGTACTGGGAGTGGGCGGCGGGGGCGGCTCGGGAGCGTCGAAGGAGCAGCGCGGTTCCAGGACGGCCGTCGCCCTGGCCTCCGCGTGCCTGCCCTCCGTACCCGGTACGAGCGACTTGCCCACAGTGCCAGTGGTGCTGATCTGTACGCGGAACTGGATTCCGTCGCCCGATGGCTGGTCGGAGCAATCCGCGGGGGACATCTCGGCATCGTTTTGGTTGGCGTACTGCGCTGCCTTCTCACAGGCCGCGCCCGTGTCGTATCCCCTGCCCTGGAGGAAGCCGCCCCAGGCGTCAGGGTCGAGAATCACCTCACGCCAGCCGTCGCGCAGTTGTCTGCGGGCGTCCTGAGCCGCTGCAAGTGCGGCGGCGTCAGCTGCGGTCTGCCCGCCGCTGCGTAGGACTGCCGCTTGTGCCACGGCGAAGTAGACGAACGCGAGAAACAGCAGGCCGGCGATCACCGTGACGTAGACAGGGAAGGCTTGCCCTTGATCGCCCGCCCGGGGATGTCTCAGCTCCCCCCGCCTCCGGTCAGGCTGGCGATCTTCCGGGAGATCGCGTTCCTGATGCTCTGCCCGATGTCCGTTCCCGAGATCGCGACCACGATCGCCACCACCACAACGATGATCCCCAGGTACTCCACCGCCGTCTGCCCCCGGTCGCGGTCCCGCCGCGCCGCAGCTCGGCGTTCTCCCCAACTCGCCCCGTGCACCTTGACCTTGGTCAGGGCCCTCAGCAGCGCCTCGTTCATCGTGTTCCCCTCCGAGTCCGGCGACTCGGGCAGGGTACGCCGTTCGGGTGGGGGGATCACAGGGTCCGTAGGCCCAATCACCGTGTGTAGTCGGCGCCGGCTTCACGAGGCGGTCCTCGTGCCGAGCCAGGACGCGATGGCTTCGCCGCGGGTGGTGCTGTGGAGTTTGGCGAAGATGCGGTTGATGTGGTTCTTGACGGTCTTCTCGGAGATGGAGCAGGTGGCGGCGATCTGCTGGTTGGTCAGGCCGGATGCGATCAGGTCCATGACCTCCACCTCCCTCGCACTCAGACCGAAACGTTGCACTCGCGAAGCTGGATTTCTGAAGTGCAGTATATTCCCCAGACTTGACCTCGCGCCAGCATGTGCAGTCGCACGCACCATCCGCACGAGCTCCGCCTCGTCGAACCTGCCGTGGACCAGCTGGGCCGCTGCCGCTCCGGCCTCCGACGGCGTGTGGGTCAGCAAGAGCACCGGCGCCCGCGCCGACAGCCGTGCCACCGCCTCCCGGTCCTCGTCGACCACCACGAGGTCCGCCCTCGCTCCCTCCCGCACCACCTCCATGTCCGGGCACGCGCCCAACAGCACCGCGAGGCCCGCCCGTACGACCGGGTTGGCGCCCACCACGAGAACCTTCAGCGTCCGCATCGTCCGCATCTCACTCGCCCGTGATCGAGCCGAAGTCGGTGCCCGTGCCCAGGAAGAGACCCGCGCCAAGGAGGATCATCGTGGCCGGGACCATCAGGGTCGTGATCACCATCGTGGCCTTGGGCACTGCCTTCGCCGCCTTGCGGCGCGCGTTCTGGGCGTCGGTCCGGCGCATGTCGTTGGCGATCTGGATGAGGGTGTCGACGATCGGCGCGCCCAGCTCCTCGCCCTGCTGCAACGCCGTCACGAACTGGGCGACCTGCTCGGAGTCGTTGCGTCGCCGCAGTTCGTCGAAGGCGTCGCGGCGGCTGACGCCCATGTCCATCTGGCGCAGGGTGATGCGGAGTTCGTCGGCCCAGGGGCCCTCGTACTTGTCGGCGACCCGTTCCAGGGCCTGGCGGAAGCCGAGGCCCGCCGAGACGACCACGGCGAGCACGTCCAGGAAGTCCGGCAGCGTCCGCTCGATCTGGTCCTTGCGGATGCGGACGGCGGACCAGATGCCGACCTCCGTCCAGAAGGCGCCGAAGGCGAAGAGGAGCAACGCGACCAGGTACGAGCCCCGACCGAGCATGAGCAGGCCGCCGAGGACGCCCAGGAAGCCGTAGACGGCGCGCCGGGCCCCGTAACGGTCGATGGTCAGGCCGCCCGGGTTTCCGGCGAGGTCGATCCGGCGGCGGACGGAGTTGACCCGCTTGGGGCCCATGAGCCGCAGCACGGCCGGGGACCAGCGCATGCCGAGGCGGTCGACGACGGAGTCGACGGCGCCGGTGCGGGTGGCGCCGACCTCCAGGGCGAGTTGGAGGTCGGTGGGGAGCTTGGCGTCGGCGCGGTAGAGGCGGATGCCGTAGCAGATGCCCGCGACGGCGAGGCCGGCGAGCAGGGCGAGGAGGAGGTCCACGGTTCCGGTCCCTTACACGTCGATCTTCGCGAAGCGGCGGATCACGACGAAGCCGACCACGTACAGGCCGAAGGCGAGCACCACCGCCACCTGCCCGAGGCCGGATCCGGTCATCCGGTCGAGGGCGCCGGGCTGCATGTTGTCGATGAGCAGGAGCGAGCCGACGCCGATGACGGGGACCGCATACGCCGTCATGCTCACCTGCGACAGCTGCGTCCGCACCTCGCGCCGGGTCTCCTTCCGTTCCTCCAGCGTCTCGGTGAGGTTGCGCAGGGAGGAGACGACGGTGCCGCCGGCCCGGTTGGCGAGGACCAGGGTGGTGACGAGGACGACGAGTTCGCGGGACGGGAGGCGTTCGGCGAGTTCGCCGAGGGCGTCGTCGATGGAGGTGCCGACGGCGAGCTGCTGGGCGACCTTCTCGAGTTCGTCACCCGCCGGCGCGTCCATCTCGTCGGCGGCGAGCGAGAGCGCCATGCGCAGGGCGAGGCCGGCCTGGGTGGCGTTGGCGAGAATGCGGGAGAGCTCGGGGAGCTGGTTGATGAACCTCTCGATGCGCTTCTGCCGCTGCCAGTTGAGGAAGCCCATGGCGACCCACACGCCGAGGAAGCCGCAGATCGGCCCGAAGAACGGCGACAGCAGGGCCTGCCCCGTGGCCCACAGGGCGGCGACCGTCACGGCCATGGCGACGACGAATTCGCCGGGCGTGATGTCGAGTCCGGTGGCCGAGATACGGAGCTCCAGCTTGCGGCCCAGGGCGGTACGGCGTACGCGCCGGTCGACTCCGCGGAACGGGCGCCTGCGCCGACCGCCGGGGTCGCCCGTCTCGCCCGCGGTCTGCGAGAGACGGGCGATGAGCTCGGCGCGCTGGGCGGCGCCGCTCGCGTACAGCTGGATTCCGGCCACGGCCAGGACCCCGCACACGAGAGCCGCGCCGACGGTCAGCAGGGTCGCGTTCATCGTCCTTCTTCTCCGCCGACGGTCGGCAGGGTCGCGTTCATCGTCCTTCTTCTCCGCCGACGGTCGGCAGGGTCGCGTTCATCGTCCTTCTTCTCCGCCGACGGTCGGCAGGGTCGGGTTCATGGTCTTCTTCTTCCTTCCCTACGTGGCTACGTGGCTACGTGGCTTCTCGCGTGGCGAGTTGCGCGTCCGTCGCGGCCACGCCGAAGGCCTGCGGGATGGGCTGGCCCGCCATGTAGAGCCGGTCGGCGACCCGGCGCGGCAGCGGGTGGTACGAGAACCGGCCGTGCACCCGCCCGTCGGCGCCGACCGGCTGGGCGTCGAAACGGCACACGGTGGCGAGGAGGTAGCCCTCACGGCCGTGGGAGGCGAGGACCGCGATCTCGGTGACGCGGCGGGTGCCGTCGGGGTGGCGGGTGAGCTGGACGAGGATGTCGACGGCGCTGTTGATCTGGTCGCGCAGCGCCTCGAAGGGGACCTTGACCTCGGACATCGAGGCCAGGGTCTGGAGGCGCATCAGGGCGTCCTCCGCCGAGTTGGCGTGCACGGTGGCGAGGGAGCCGTCGTGGCCGGTCGACATGGCCTGGAGCATGTCGAGGGTCTCGCCGCCGCGGACCTCGCCGACGACGATACGGTCGGGGCGCATGCGCAGGGAGTTGCGGACGAGGTCGCGGATGGTGACCTGGCCGCGGCCCTCGATGTTGGGCGGCCGGGCCTCCAGGCGGATGACGTGGGACTGCTGGAGTTGCAGTTCCGCCGAGTCCTCGATGGTGATGACCCGCTCGCCGTCGGGGATGAGCCCGGACAGGGCGTTGAGGAGGGTCGTCTTTCCGGTGCCGGTGGCGCCGGACACGATGATGTTGAACTTGGCCTGGACGAGTCCTGACAGCAGGAGAAGCATCTGCTCGTCGAGCGAGCCGAGGCCGATCATCTCGTGCAGGGTGTACGCGCGGGGGAAACGCCGGATGGTGAGCGTGGCCCCGGTGAGCGACAGCGGCGGGATGATCACGTTGACGCGCTCGCCGGAGGGCAGCCGCGCGTCCACCATCGGATTCGACTCGTCGACCCGCCGGTTGACGGTCGACACGATCCGCTCGATGGTCTGCATCAGCTGCTCGTGCGAGGCGAAGCGCAGCGGAAGCAGCTCCACCCGCCCCGCCCGCTCGATGTAGATCTGGTCGGGGCCGTTGACCATGATCTCAGTGATCGAGGCGTCTTCGAGAAGCGGTTCGAGTACGCCGAGGCCGAGTGCCTCGTCGACGACGCGGCGGATCAGCTGGGCGCGCTCGGCCGTGGAGAGGACCGGGCCCTCGCGGCTGATGATGTGGCCGAGGACGCGTTCGAGGCGGGCCCGGCGCTCGGCGGCGGCGAGCGCGGACATCTCGGTGAGGTCGATCTCCTCCAGGAGTTTGGCCCGGAACGCGGCGACGAGATGGCTGTCCTCCCGCCCGGCGCCGCCGCCGGCCCGGTTCTCCTCGGGGGTGTGGATACGGGACCGCAGGCTCATCGGCGCTCCTCCTCGAATTCGGATGCGGAGTTGGAGTCGGGGACGGGCATGGTGGCGGTCCTGGTCACCTCGAACGGGCCCAGGAAGGGGATCAGGCCGGGGACCTCGACGCGTACGGTCGCGACTCCGCCGTCCTCGGAGACACGGCTACGGCCCGCGATCCAACCGCTCATCGCCGCCTTCCCCGCCGCCCCCGGCTCCGGTACGGAGTCCGGGTCGTCCACGCTCGCCGCCCGCGCCGCCGCCCGCGCCCCCGTGCCCGCCTGCTGGGCCGCGTACGCGACGAGGCCGAGCTGGATGGCCGCCAGGCCGACGATCAGCAGGATCGGCAGGAAGCCCAGGTACTCGACGGCCACCGAACCGCGGTCGCGGTGCCTTCGGAGGCGTTTCATCGGTCGTCCCCCTCCCACACCGCCGCCGCCTCCCCGTCCACGTCCCACGGGAAGGAGATCGCCCCGGGGAACAGCACCGGGGTGTGCAGCGTGACCGTCACCGTGACCATCCCGCCCGAGGGCCCCCCGCACCGGACGCCGGCGCCCGCCGCCCACGCGCCCTCCACGTGCCGCAGCGCCGCCCCCTCGCAGTCGCCGTCGACCGCCGCCGCCCGCGCCGCCTCGTCCGCCGCGTTCCCCGCCAGCGTGTACGTGTAGCCGATGAGGACGCACTGCCACAGCAGCACCAGCGTGAGCAGGATCAGCGGCAGCATGCCGACGAACTCGACCGCCACCTGACCGCTGTCGTCCGGCCGCCGCTCCTCCGGCCGCCGCTCCTCCCGCCCCCGCCCGGCCCGCTCCCGCTCGTCCCTCCCCGGCACCCGCACGGCTATCGCCCTCCGCCGCCGCGCCGCCGCAGGCCGAGCGCGCCCCGGTCCCGCGCCCCGGCCGCCGGCACCAGAGCACCGCCCGTACCCGTCCCCGCACCCGTACCCGCCGCCTTGACCAACCCCAGCTCCCCCGCCAACGCCCACAGCGCCTGCTTGACGGTCGACCGGGCCTCCAGGTCGTGCAGGCGGCCCGCGTCGACCACCGCGGCGAGCTCCTTGTACGCGGCGGGCACGGCGACGCCCGCCATCCGCGTGCCCGTGATCTTCTGCACGAGCGGGGGCTGGATCTCGGTGGACCGCTGGTGCCGGTTCACCAGGACGGTGCTCTCCTCCGGCTTGCGGATCTGGAGCCGGTCCCACATCCGTACGACCCGCTTGGCGGCCCGTACGGCGACGACGTCCGGGGTCGTGACGAGCAGCGCCACGTCGGCCGTCTCCACCGCCGCCGCGCCCGCCGAGTCCAGATGGGTGCCGCAGTCGATGACGACGACCTCGTGGCGGGAGCGCAGGGCGCTGACGATCTGGCGGGCGGCGCGGTCGGTGACGTCCTCGCCGCGCTCCCCCTCCCCCGGGGCGAGGAGCAGCGACAGACCCGTCTCGTGGACGTACACCGCGTCCTGGAGCACCCGGGGCGAGATGTCGTTGATGGCGGCGAGGTCGGCGACCGAGCGCCGGAACTGGACGTCGAGGTACGAGGCGATGTCGCCGCCCTGGAGGTCCAGGTCGACGAGGGCGACGGTGTGGCCGGAGGCGCGGGCGGCGAGGGCGAGGTGGACGGCGGTGACGGTGGTGCCGACGCCGCCCTTGGCGCCGCTGACGGTGACGACCCTGCCGCCGGGCCCGGTGGGGGTGTCGGGGCCGGCGGCGCCGAGGTGGCGGCGGACGCCGGTGGACCACTGGGCGGCGGCCTGGACGCGGCTGGCCAGTTCCTCGTAGCCGAGGGGGAGGGTGACGAGGCCGCGGGCGCCGGAGTCCATGGCGGCGGAGAACAGCACGGGGCTGGCGTCGGCGGTGATGAGGACGACGCCGACGGCGGGGAAGCGGAGGGCGACCTCGCGGATGAGTTCGAGGGCGGGGACGGGGCCGATGCGCTCGTGGACGAGGACGACCTCGGGGAGCTCGTCGAGGGACTGGGCGGCGAGCCGGGCGAGGGTGTCGAGGAGCTGGGTGGAGTCGGCGACGGGCCCGGCGGGTTCGGCGTCGGGCAGCCGGCCGATGAGGGTGGTGACGGCGCGGGCCGCGTCCGGGTCGCCGACCGCCGGCAGGATCCTCGTGGTCATGCGGGCCTCACTTGTCCTTGTCGAGCGTGTACGTGCGGTCGCCCGGGGCGGGCGCGTTGCTGCCGCCGCCGGGGGCGACGAGGGCGAGGCGGACGTGTTCGGCGAAGGACTCGGCGTAGGCGACGCGCTGGGTGTCGGCGGTGGAGAGGGCGAAGGTGATCGGCACGGCCTCGTCGGCCCGGCCGGCCTTGTCGTCGCGGCTCTCGATGGGGGTGAGCTTGCCGATGGCGAGCACCTTGGCGCCGGCGACGATCAGCTTGGACTGGTCGGGCGGGCCGCCGCGCTCGCCGGCGAAGGTGGCGTAGATGTTGACGGAGGCGCCGGGGGTGATCTTGCCGGCGACGCCGGTGGCGGCGTCGACCATGATGGCGAGTTCCTGTTGGCCGGGTTCGAGCGCGGGCCGGTCGACGATCATGTCGCTCTGCAGCAGGGAACCGGCCTTGAGGGTCGTGACGGCGATCTTGCCCTCGGTCCTGCGGAGGTCGGTGACGGCGGTGGCGGGCAGCCAGCGCTCCGGCATGGTGATCTTCTCGAAGTTCCCGGGGCCGAGGGCGGCGTACGGCTTGACGTCGTCCTTGACGCGGTACGCGGTGACCTCGGGCCCGACCTTGGAGTTCACGTCGCTGATCACCGTGAGGACGCCTGCGAACACGCCGAGGGCGCACAGGACGGACAGCAGCAGCAGGATCACGCCGCGGCGCTGGCGGGAGTTCATGGCCGTACTACCTCGATCGATCGTGGACGGGAACGGGGGTGGCTGAACGGGGCGGCTAGCGGGACGCGGGCGCGGGCGTGGGCGTGGGGTCGGCCGTGGGCAGGGGCGCGGCGCAGAAGCCGCAGCGGTCGCCGATGAGCTCCATGCGGCACCAGTGGCAGGTCTCCCGCCGTACGGAGGCGACGAGTTGGTGCAGGACGGGCAGGTCGGGCAGGTACGCGGCGAACTCGACGAGCTTGCCCGTGCCCCACCAGCGGGGCGAGGACTCGGGCAGGGCGGCCTCCTGGACCGCGCGGACCCGCCACTGGGGGGCGAGGGCCGCGGTCGGCCAGTCGGTGGTGAGCTGGCCTCGGGCGAGAACCAGGTCGGTGGTGAACTCGGGCCCGGCCAGGGTCCCGGGCGCCGACCTCCCGGAGCCTCCCGACCCGCCCGACCCGCCCGAACCACCCGACCCGCCCGAACCGAGCCGTACGAGCTGGGGCGTGGGTCCGGCGAGGACGGCGAAGTGGGCGCCGGGCAGCCATCCCTTGACGTGGGAGCCGAGGCCGACGGGCACGTGGTCGAGCTTGGCGACGGAGCCGAGGACGGCGCCGGCGTACACGTAATGGGCGAGCAGCCGGGCGGCGGAGGCGAGGACTCCGGGGCTGAAGTCGCAGACGGAGAGCTGGCGCAGCTGCCGGACGAGGACGGCGGTGCCGAGCGGCGGGAGCTCGGTGCGGACGATCGCGATCCGGTCGGATTCGAGCAGGGACCGTACGGCATACAGCCGTTGGGCGGTCGCGGGCGGTACGGAGCCGGGGCAGACCACGATCGCGTGGCCGTGGCGTTCGGTCAGCACCCGCAGATCGGCCACGGCGGCGTCGAGCGGCCGGGTCTCGGGGCCGGGCAGCACGGCGGCTGGCGGTGTCTGCGGGTCGGTCGGCGGCAACACCAGGTCGGCGCCGGTGACCGCAATCGCTGTCGGCACGTCGGGCTCCCCCGATCCCTCAATGATCACTAGCTGCACTCGCAGCGTTACCGCCTCTGCACTTTATCCAGGCCACCGGAGTGGTGAACACACAATCCTGCAAGCTCCGTCACTTTCTCGACCGAAGGAGTCGGCTCTGAACTCCGGCTCTGAACTCCGGCTCTGAACTGCGGTTCGCGCCAGAGGTCTTGACAACCCAATTGGTCTGGACCAACTTGTTCCCCCAACGGAGACTCCCCCTCCCCCCGGCCCTCCCTCCCCCACTCCCCCACCCCCCCCGGAGGCAACACGTGGACCGCACCACCAGAGCCGCCCTGACGCTCGCCGTCAGCGCCGGGCTCGTCCTCGCCGGCGGCGCAGGCATCGCGCAGGCCGCGGACGTCAACGTCGCCAAGAACGCCGGTTTCGAGAACGGCCTGACGAACTGGTCCTGTTCGGCCGGCAGCGGCGCCGTCGTCTCCTCGCCGGTCCGCACCGGAGCGGGCGCCCTGCGCGCCACCCCGGCGGGCATGGACAACGCCAGGTGCACGCAGACCGTGACCGTGAAGCCGAGCTCCACGTACACCCTGAGCGCCTGGGTGCAGGGCGGTTACGCCTACCTCGGCGCCACCGGCACCGGCACCACCGACGTGTCGACCTGGACACCGGACAGCGGCACCTGGAAGCAGCTCACGACCACCTTCACCACCGGCGCCAACACCACCTCCGTGCAGATCTACACGCACGGGTGGTACGGCACGGCCGCCTACTCCGTCGACGACGTGAGCGTCTTCGGCCCCGACGGGGGCGGCGGCACCGACCCCGAGCCGACCGTCCCGGCCACCCCGGCCGGACTCGCGGCCGGCAGCGTGACGACCAGCTCCGTCTCCCTCAGCTGGGGCGCGGTCTCCGGCGCGACCGGCTACAAGGTCTACAAGGACGGCGCCCTCGCGACGACCGTGAGCAACAGCGCGGCCACCGTCACCGGACTGACCGCCGACACCTCGTACCAGTTCCAGGTCTCGGCGACCAACGCCGCGGGCGAGTCCGCCAAGTCGGCCGCCGTCACCGCGCGGACCGCCAGGGTCACCGACCCGGGCCCCGGTCCGGCCGTGCCCAAGCACGCGCTGACCGGCTACTGGCAGAACTTCGACAACGGCGCGACCGTGCAGAAGCTGCGCGACGTGCAGTCGCAGTACGACATCATCGCCGTCTCCTTCGCCGACGCGACGACCACGGCCGGCCAGATCACCTTCAACCTCGACCCGGCCGTCGGCTACGCCTCCACCGCCGACTTCAAGGCCGACGTCGCGGCCAAGAAGGCCGCCGGCAAGTCGGTCATCCTCTCCGTCGGCGGCGAGAAGGGCAACGTCACCATCAACAGTGACGCGTCCGCGACCGCCTTCGCGAACAGCGCCTACGCGCTGATGCAGGAGTACGGCTTCAACGGCGTCGACATCGACCTCGAGCACGGCATCAACTCCACCTACCTGACCAAGGCGCTGCGCCAGCTGTCGGCGAAGGCGGGATCGTCGCTGGTCCTGACGATGGCGCCGCAGACCATCGACATGCAGTCCACCGGCACCGAGTACTTCAAGACCGCGCTCGCCGTGAAGGACATCCTCACCGTGGTCAACATGCAGTACTACAACAGCGGTTCGATGCTCGGCTGCGACGGCAGGGTCTACAGCCAGGGCTCGGTGGACTTCCTCACCGCGCTCGCCTGCATCCAGCTCCAGGGCGGCCTGGACGCCTCCCAGATCGGCCTGGGCGTGCCCGCCTCCACCCGGGGCGCGGGCAGCGGCTACGTCGACCCGCAGATCGTGAAGAACGCGCTCGACTGCCTCGCCAAGGGCACGGGCTGCGGCACCTTCAAGCCCGCGCAGACCTACCCGAACATCCGCGGCGCGATGACCTGGTCGACCAACTGGGACGCCACGGCCGGCAACGCCTGGTCGAACGCGGTCGGCCCGCACGTCCACAACCTGCCGTAACAGCTCCCCCCTTGGGGGATTCCGCTCCGCAGCGCCGCCGCTCCCCCGGCGGCGCTGCGCCGTCTCCGGTGCTGTCAGGCGCGCGGGTAGCCGTACCCGGGGCCGGGCGCGTACCCCTGGGGGCCGGGGTACGGGGCAGGGGGACGGCCCGGCAGGTGGACGGCGAGCACCTGGTCGATCCGCGCCGCCCACTCGTCGACGCGGGTGTGCCGGCGTCCGTCGACGTCGCAGACGAAGCTCGTCCCGTCGTGCAGGAACAGCACGAGGCGCAGGACCCGGCCGCGCCGGGTGGGGAAGTGCTGGACCGCGGCGATCTCCGCCCAGCGGAAGTCCGCCTCGGCCTCCCGGAGCTGGAACGTCACGCCGTGCGCGTCGATGACCAGGCCGCCCTTGGCGTCGGCGGCGACGAACTCGGCAGCGGCACCGCGACCGGCACCCGGTGCGTACGACGGGGGCGGGGGCATCGGTACGGGACCGCCGGCGGCGGGGTACGGGGAGGCCGGGGCGTACGGGGCGGTGGGGGTGTACGGGAGGCCCGCGGGCGGCGGTGCGGTCGGCGGTACGGGTGTCGGGGCGCCGAAACCGGGAGTGGGGGTCGGGGTGGGGGTCGGCGGCGTGGCGACGGGCGGCACCGGGAGGGGTGCCGAGCGGGGGTCGGGCACGTCGAGGGCTGTCGGCCGGTGTTCCGGGGCCGGGCTCGCCTGAGCGCCCGCGCCCGGCCCGAGTTCGTCGAGGATCCGCTCGGGCGTCGGACGGTTGCCGGGCTCCTTGGCGAGGCAGCGGCCGACCAGGTCGCGCAGCCCCTCCGGCACGGCCGTGAGGTCCGGCGCCTCGTGCACCGAGCGGTACATGAGGCCCATCGGCGTACCGCCCCCGAAGGGGCTGCCGCCGGCCGCCGCCACCAGGACGGCGCCGAGCGCGAAGACGTCGGCGGCGCCCGTCACCTCCTCGCCGAGGGCCTGCTCGGGGGCCAGGTAGCCCGGGGTGCCGAAGGCGACGCCGGTGGCGGTCAGCCGGTTCGACTCCAGGGCCCGGGCGATCCCGAAGTCCAGGACGCGGGGCCCGTCCGGGGCCATCACGATGTTGCCCGGCTTGAGGTCGCGGTGGACCAGGTCGCAGGCGTGGATGGCCTCCAGGGCCTCGGCGAGGGCCGCCGCGAGCGCCCGCAACCGCTCCTCGTCCAGGGGCCCTTCGGCCTCGACGAGGGTGGCGAGCGTGGGGCCGGGGATGTACGCGGTGGCGAGCCAGGGCTCGGCCGCCTCGGGGTCGGCGTCGACGACCTGCGCGGTGTGGAACCCGCCGACCCGCCGGGCCGCGGCGACCTCCGCGCGGAAGCGCGCGCGGAAGGCCGGGTCGGCGGCGAGCTCGGGCCGGGCCACCTTGACGGCGACGGCGCGCCCGCCGCGCGACCGGGCCAGGTAGACGGTGCCCATGCCGCCTTCGCCCAGCTTGTGCTCGATCACGTATCTGCCGATGAGGGTCCCCACGCAGGACAGTATGGCCGAACCCCGCACGTTGATCCGGCCATGCCATCCCCGACGGGGCGGGTTACGAGGTCTTCCCGTCGCCCTCGTCGAAGAAGGCGTCCAGGACCGCGTCGAGCTCCGACTCCCACTCGGCGACCTTGGCCTTGGCCGGCGCGTCGATCTCGATGGGGTACCAGCGGCGGTCCGGGGTGTGCACGATGACGGTGAAGCGGCGCCCGAAGCGGGACACCTCGGTCTCCACCGCGCCGATCTCGTCCCAGCGGAACTCGCAGTTCTCCTCGTCGAGGCTCAGCCGCACGCCGGTGGCGTCGGCCACGATCCTGGCCCGCCGGTCGGCGGCCTCGAAGACCGGCCCGTCCACGACGACTTCGGTGTCCGTGTCCGTGTCCGTGTCCGCGGCCTCGGGCGCTTCGGGGGCCGGGGCCGGAACCGCGTCCTGCGGTTCGGGCACCTCGTCCTTCGGCTCCTCGACCGGGTCCGCGACCGGCTTCACCGGGGCGAGCCCCGTGATGCCCGGGACGAACGCCGGGTCCGCCGCGGCGCCTTGCACCGCCTGAAAGCTGCTGGGTCCTGTGCGCTGCTCCACGGCGGAAGTATGGCCGATGTTCCTGTGGGCGTTCGAGCCACCCCGGATCAGCCCCTGGATCAACCCCGGATCAGCCCAGCACGGCGAGGGCGTCGATCTCGATCAGAAGCCCCGCCGGCAGGCCGACGTAGACCGTCGTACGGGCGGAGGCGGGGGCCTTGAGGCCCTGCTCCTCGAAGTACCGGTTGTAGATCTCGTTCATCTCGGCGAAGTGGTCCACGTCGGTGAGGTAGACGCGCATCATCATCACGTCGTCCCAGGTCGCGCCGCCCTCCTCCAGGATCGCCTTGACGTTGGCGAAGGTCTGGAGGGTCTGCTCGCGCAGGGTGGGACCGGCCGGGGTGGGGGCCCGGCCCTCGACGGCGGGCAGGAATCCGACCTGGCCGGCGACCTGGAGGATGTTGCCCTTCCTGACGCCGTGGGAGAACTTGGCGGGCGGGGCGGTGTGGGTCGCGGGGGTGAGGGCGATCTTCTCGGTCATGCGGTGTCCTCGGTGTCCTCGGTGTCCTTGGGTCGGGTCGTACCGGAGTAGTCGGCGCTGATGTCGTCGGCCGTGCGCCGCACCAGGGGCAGGAGCGTGAGGAGTTCCTCGGCGGTGACGACCACGTTGGGCGCGGACACCGACATGGCGGCGACGACCCGGCCGTCGGCGCCGCGGATGGGCGCGGCGACGCAGTTGATGGACTCCTCGTGGCCGCCGAGGTCGGTGGCCCAGCCCTGTTCGCGCACGGTCGCCAGCTCCTTGAGGAAGGCGGCCGCGTCGGGGGTCGAACGGGGCGTGTACTGGGGGTAGTCGAGCTTGGCGGCCAGGGCGCGCCGCTCGGGCTCGGGGAGGTCGGCGAGGAGCAGTTTGGCGACGGCGGCGACGGTGATGGCGACCGGCTTGCCGATCCGCGAGTACATGCGGACGGGGTAGCGGCTCTCGACCTTGTCGATGTAGAGGACCTCGCCCTCCTCGTGGACGGCGAGGTGGACGGTGTGTCCGATGCGTTCGTTGAGGGCGGCGAGGTGAGGGTGGGCGATCTCGCGGACGTCGAGGTTCTCGACGGCTTCCTGGGCGAGCGCGAAGAGCCGGGCGCCGAGGCGGTAGCGCTGGTCCTGCTGGCGGTGGACGAGGCCGTGCTCGTGCAGGGTGCGCAGCAGGCGCAGGGCGGTGGACTTGTGGACGCCGAGCCGTTCGGCGACCTGCCCGAGGTCGGCGGGCCCCTGGGCGAGCAGCGGCAGGATGCCGAGTGCCCGGTCGACGGTCTGGCTCATGGCGTGCGTACCTCCTGGTCCTCCCCCGTCCAGCCGGGGCCGAGGTGAAGTGTCTCCCAGGCCTCGTCGGGGGCGGCGGCCAGCCGGTCGGCGTGGGCGCGCCGTGCGGGTGCGGCGAGGTCGCCGGGGACGGTGAGCGCGGCGGCGGCCATGAGGTGGCCGTGGCGGAGACGCGCCTTCGCGTCGAGCCCGCGCAGGGTCCCGGAGAGGAACCCGGCGGCGAAGGCGTCGCCGGCGCCGACGGGCGCGACGACGTCGACGCGGGGAGCGGGGACGTGGGTGACGGTGTCGGGGCGGCCGCCGCTGCGCGGGGGCTCCGCCCCCGCACCCCCGCGCGTCAATCGCCGGTGGGGCTGGATCTCCAGCCCGTCAGGGGAAGAAGCCGCGCAGCGCTCGTACACCGTCGCCCCCTCCCCGCCCCCCTTCACCACCAGCACCGCCGGCTCCGGCAGCGCGCGCCGAATCGCGTCCGGCTCCCCGACGCCCCACGCCTCCTCCGCCTCGTCGGCGCCGACGAAGACCACATCGGCTCCCCGCGCCAGCTCAAGCAACACCCGCCCCCCGCTCACCGGGTCGGCCCACAGCCCCGGCCGGAAGTTCACGTCGAAGGAGACCAACGGCCGCCCGCTCCGAGGCGCTGCCAGCTCACGCAAGAGCGCGAGGCACGAGTCCGACAGCGCCGCCGTGATACCCGTCAGGTGAAGGATCCGGCCGCCCGCGACGACGTCGTACGGCACGGTCGAGGGCGCCATCGCGGAGGCGGCCGACCCGGCCCGGTAGTAGACGACCTCGTGCGCGTCGGTGGCCCGGTCGGTGGCGGTGCGGAAGTAGACGCCGGTGGGCCGGTCGGGGTCGCGGACGACGGTGGAGACGTCGACGCCGTACGAGCGGATCGCCTCGACGAGATGGTCGCCGAAGCCGTCGCGGCCGACCCGCCCCACCCACCGCACCCGGTGTCCGACGGCGGCGAGCGCGCAGGCGACGTTGGACTCGGCGCCGCCGACGGCGCGGTCGAAGGAGGGCACGTCGGCGAGGCGTCCGGGCCGGGTGGGCAGGAAGGTGACCATGGACTCGCCGAGGCAGACGACGTCGGTCACCCGAGCACTCCTTATCGTCGATCAGCAACGCGTCCGGTCCGTTGACCCGGCCTCGGCCCGGATGTTAGACAGCGACCAGCGATATACGCAA
Organism: Streptomyces sp. NPDC051909; assembly: GCF_040681095.1. Taxonomy (NCBI): domain Bacteria; kingdom Bacillati; phylum Actinomycetota; class Actinomycetes; order Kitasatosporales; family Streptomycetaceae; genus Streptomyces; species Streptomyces sp. NPDC051909. Next base: position 62,482 of record NZ_JBFAYA010000023.1, read on the forward strand.
CGAGCGTTGCACAGAGTGCAACGCTCGCGAGGAGGATCCATGCCCGACCTGGCCCACGAGGTCGTCGACCACCGCTTCAAGGCGCTGCCGCCGGACGCGGCGGGCCTGACCGTCGGCGAGTTGGCCGCCCAGCGCCGCAACCTCTTCACGGGCGGCTTCACCACCCCCGTCCTCGCCCTCTCCGCCGAGTCCGTCGAGCACAACCTGCGCCTGCTGGAGACCTACGCCGAGCGCCACGGCCTGGCCTTCGCGCCGCACGGCAAGACGTCCATGGCCCCGCAGCTGTTCGACCGTCAGATCGCCCACGGCGCCTGGGGCATCACCGCCGCCGTCCCCCACCAGGCCCGCGTCTACCGTGCCCACGGCATCTCCCGGATCTTCCTCGGCAACGAGCTGGTCGACGCCGTCGCGCTGCGCTGGCTCGCCGCCGAGCTCGACGCCGACCCCGGCTTCCGCTTCATCTGTTACGTCGACTCCGTGCGCGGCGTCGAGCTGATGGACGAGACCCTGCGCGCGGCGGGCGGGACCCGCCCCGTCGACGTCGTCGTCGAACTGGCCGCCGGTGCTACCGGGCGGACGGGCGTACGGACGGAGGCGGAGTGCGCGGCCGTCGCCGACGCGGTCGCGGCCGTCCCCACGCTCCGTCTCGTCGGCGTCGCCGGGTACGAGGGCACGATGCCCGGGGCCGACGCCGACTCCGTACGCACGTGGCTGCACCGGCTCGTCGGGCTCGCGGCCGAGTTCGACAAGGCCGGCCGCTTCGACCCCGCCATCGGCGAGATCGTGGTGAGCGCGGGCGGCAGCGAGTGGTTCGACTCGGTCGCCGAGGTCTTCGCGGAGATCCCGGAACTCTCCCTGCCCGTCCTGAAGCTGCTGCGCTCCGGCGCGTACGTCTCGCACGACGACGGCCAGTACCGCGACCGCACCCCCTTCAACCGGGTCCCCGAAGAGGGCGCGCTCCAGCCGGCGTTCCGGCTCTGGTCGCAGGTCGTCTCCCGGCCCACCGCCGAACAGGCCTTCACCAACGCGGGCAAGCGGGACGCCTCCCACGACCTGCACCTGCCCGAGGCGCAGGTGGTCCGCGACGCGCGTACGGGTGAGGTCCGCGCCGCGGCGGGCATCACCGTGACGGGCCTGTCCGACCAGCACGCCTGGCTCGGCACCGCGCCGGGCGCGGACGTGGAGGTCGGCGACTGGGTGGGGATGGGCCTGTCGCATCCCTGCACGATCTTCGACAAGTGGCAGCTGATCCCGCTGGTCGAGGCGGACGGGACGGTCGTCGACTACATCCGCACCTTCTTCTAGAGGAGCCCTGACCGTGATGGACCTCGTCTTCCGTGACGCGGAGGTCGTCGACGGCACCGGCGGGTCCTCCTACCGCGCCGACGTCGCGATCCAGGGCGGCAGGATCGCCGCGATCGTCAAGGAGGCCGCGCAGGCGGGCTGCCGGCGCCCGACGGCCCGCCGGGTCATCGACGTCGAGGGCCTCGCGCTCGCCCCCGGTTTCATCGACATGCACGCCCACAGCGACCTCGCGCTGCTCCGGGACCCGGACCACAGCGCGAAGGCGGCGCAGGGGGTGACCCTGGAGGTCCTGGGGCAGGACGGCCTGTCGTACGCGCCGGTCGACGACCGCACCCTTGACGAGGTCCGCCGCACGATCGCCGGCTGGAACGGCGACGGCTCCGACGTCGACCTCGACTGGCGCACGGTCGGCGAGTACCTGGACCGCCTGGACGCCGCGCACGGCGGGCAGGGCATCGCCGTGAACGCCGCGTACCTCGTCCCCCAGGGCACGGTCCGCACGTACGCGATGGGCTGGGAGGACCGGCCGGCGACGGAGCACGAGCTGGACCGCATGCGGCGGCTGGTGGCCGAGGGCATGGAGCAGGGCGCCGTCGGCATGTCGTCGGGCCTGACCTACACCCCCGGGATGTACGCGCCGGACGCCGAACTGACCGAGCTGTGCCGGGTGGTGGCCTCGTACGACGGCTACTACTGCCCGCACCACCGCTCGTACGGGGCGGGCGCCCTGGCGGCGTACGAGGAGATGGTCGCGCTCACCCGTGCCGCGGGCTGCGCCCTGCACCTCGCGCACGCCACGATGAACTTCGGTGTGAACAAGGGGCGCGCGCCGGAGCTGCTCGCGCTTCTGGACGAGGCCCTCGACGGCGGCGCGGACATCTCGCTCGACACGTACCCGTACACCCCGGGCTGTACGACGCTGGCCGCCGTGCTGCCGAGCTGGGCGCACGAGGGCGGGCCCGAGGCGCTGCTCGCGCGGCTCGCGGACGACGCGACGGCCGAGCGGATCCGGCACCACCTGGAGGAGCTGGGCTCGGACGGCTGCCACGGGGTGCCGGTGGAGTGGGAGACCGTGGAGATCTCCGGCGTGACGGACCCGGCCCTGGCGGAGTGGGTCGGGCGCACGGTCCCCGACTGGCCGGCGGCCCGCCGGCTGCTCCTGGAGGACCGGCTCGGTCCGACGATCCTCCAGCACGTGGGCCACGAGGAGAACGTCCGGGCGATCATGCGCCACCGTGTCCACACCGGCGGCTCCGACGGCATCCTCCAGGGCGCCAAGCCGCACCCGCGCGCCTACGGCACCTTCCCCGAATACCTCGGGCGCTGTGTCCGCGAGGAGGGCGTCCTGTCCCTGGAGGAGTGCGTCGCCCACCTCACCTCCCGCCCCGCCGCCCGCCTCCGCCTCCCCGACCGGGGCAGGGTCCACGAGGGCTTCGTCGCCGACCTCGTCCTCTTCGACCCGGCGACGGTCGCGGCCGGGTCGACGTACGCCGCTCCCCGCACCCTCCCGGTGGGCATCCCGCACGTGCTGGTGAACGGCCGGTTCGCGATCGAGGACGGCAGGCGGACGGACGAGCTCGCGGGCCGGTCGGTGAGGAGGAGCGGGAGCCAGGTGCCCTAAGCGGTTCGGGACCGCCGGGCCGGCAGCCGGAAGAGGTCCTTCAGCCGGCGCAGGGCCTCGGCGTCGCCGGTCGCCGTGGCGGCGCCGGACGCGACGGCCTCGGCCAGGCCCTTCCGCTCCACGCCTCCCACGAGGTCGAGGAAGTCCTGCTCGCCGATGGTCACGGTCGCGTCCGGGGTCTGGGCCGGTCCGTGGAGGGTCTCGACGGCCCCGTCGGCGACCCGGGCGTGGAAGACCTCGTCGCCGACGCGGAACTCGTACACCGCATGGAGCCCGGCCGCCGCCTCGGCGTCGAAGCAGGCCCGCAGGCCGAGCACGGCCCACCCGGGGTGGAAGGCCTCGGCATCACGCCGTTCCCCCATCGCCCAGGTCATGCCCCAGCGGGCGAGCGCGAGGACCGCCGGGCCGAGCTCCTCGCCGGCCTCGGTGAGGGCGTACGCCGGGGTGCGGGCGGGCGCCGGGAGGGTGATCTTGTGGGCGAGGCCCTCGCGCTCCAGGTGCTTCAGGCGGGCCGAGAGCAGCCCGGTGCCGAGGCCGCGCAGCGCGGCCTGGAGGTCGCCGAAGCGCTTGGGTCCGGTGAGCAGCTCGCGGATCAGCAGCAGCGTCCAGCGCTCGCCGACGAGGTCGAGGGTGCGCGCGGTCGCGCAGTACTGGTTGTACGTTCGCTGCTCCACGCCCTCACTCTAGGCCGGGCCGGGGGCCTCCAGGAGTACGCGGGCGAGCGCCTCCGGGTCGGTGAGCATCACGTCGTGCGGGGCGTCGAGCGCCCGGAGCCGGTAGCCGAGGGCGGCGCCGAAGCGGTCGAACGGGTAGGTCACGGGCCGGCAGTGGACGGCGGTGCCGGGGATCGCGTCGACGGCGCCGCTCAGCCGGGTGGCCTCAGTGAAGGTGCGCAGCGGCTGCGGGACGAGGCGGGGCGCCAGCCAGGCCGTGTCGGCGGCGCCGGTGACGCCGAAGGCGGCCGGGGGCGGGGCGGGGATCGTGCGCCCGTCCGGGGAGGCCGCGGCGGCCTTGCGCATGGCGGCGCCGAAGGAGTCGGGGGCCAGGTCGAGCAGGCCGGCGCCGTCGGGTCCCGCCCAGCCGTCCACGAGGACCAGGTGGTCGACGGTGTCCGGCCGGACGTCGGCGGCCTCCCGGACGACGAGGCCGGCGTAGCTGTGTCCGACCAGGACGACGTGGTCGCCTTCGGGGACGGCGTCGAGGGCGGCGGCGACCGTGCGTGCGTCGTCGTGCAGTCCGTGGTCGCCGGGTGCGCCGAGGTCCGGGGTGACGGTGCGGGCTCCGGCGGCGTGCAGCAGGGGCACGATCCGGTCCCAGGCCCAGGGCCCGTGCCAGGCCCCGTGGACGAGTACGTAGGTCGTCGTCATGGCTCCCGACCCTAGCCCGCCACTTCCCGTTTTTGAAGTACCTGGTTCAAAATCAGGAAGGATGACTCGGGGTCGCGGACCGCCCCCGCTCCCCCGCCGCCTGCGCGGGCAGCGACGCGGAACCGTCCGCCCGGGCCTTCGCATGCCCCTGGTCCCACGGCTCGCGCCGCGCCCACCACAGCCCGGCGGCCACCACGGCGCCCGCCGCGACGAAGCCGTACCAGGGGGTGTGGCCGGACGGCGCCGTCTCGTACGCAAGGCCGGCGGACACCACCGCGAGGAGCTGCCCGAGGCGCCCGCCCCAGGCGACGGCCGCGACGGCGCACGTGCCCCACAGGGCGTACCAGGGCTGGACCATCGGGGAGAGGGCGACCAGGGCGAGGAGGGAGAGGCCGAGGCCGAGAACCGGGTCGACGCGGCCCTTCCAGGCGCGCCAGGCGACGGCCGTGACGACGGCGGCCGCCGCCAGCAGGCCGAGCTTCTGGATCAGGCCCTTCACGGGCTCCGGCTCGCCGGAGACGAGGAGCCCGAGGCCCAGGCCCACGTCGCTGGTCACGGAGAGCGCGGTGTGGATGGTGGCGGCCACGCTCTGGGTGCGGAGCCAGCCGAAGCCGGTGCCGGCCAGGACGCTCGCGCCGGCGGCGACGGCCACGGCCACCGCGCCCGGCAGCAGCCCGGCCACCGCGCCCCGGCGCCGGGCGAGGACGATGCCGGCGAAGAGGAGGCCAAGCGCGGCCGGCGACTTGATCGTCATCGCGAGTCCGATGAGCGCCCCGGAGAGCACCCCCGCGAGCGCCCACCGCCCGCGCACGGCGCACAGCATGCCCGCGAGCAGCAGTCCGGCCATCAGGCCGTCGTTGTGGAGGCCGCCCACGACATGGATGAGGAGCAGCGGGTTGAGCGCGGCCAGCCACACGGCGCCCGCGCGGTGCCGCTCGGGCGCGAGCCCCCGTGCGGCCCACACGACCAGCAGCAGCGCGAGGATCGCGACCATCCGCATGCCGAGGACGGCGGGCACGACCGCGCCGCCGGTGAGCTTCACGACCGCCTGGGCGAGGACGAGGAAGAAGGGGCCGTACGGGGCGGGGGTGTCCGTCCAGTGGCCGCCGACGCTCGCCGCGGCCTCGTACCCGAGCTCGCCGGGTCGCAGCACGGACGGCCCGGCCCCGTAGACGTCGTGCCCTTCGAGGACCATCGCGCCCTGGGCGATGTAGCTGTAGACGTCGGCGCTGTAGAGCGGCGGGGCGAGGAGCAGCGGCGCCGCCCAGCAGGCGAGGGTGACGCCGGCCCGGTCAGCGGCTCCGGCGCGCAGCCGCCGCCCGTACTGCCACCAGGCGAGGATCAGCAGGGTGAGCCCGAGGTACGCGAGGAGCGCCCCGGCCACCGTCACCGCGCCGCCGTGGCGCTGCCAGAGGCCCGCGCCGCCGCGTACCGGAAGCGTCCCGGCGGCCCAGCCGCCGGCGGTGACGGCGAGCGTTCCGGCCGCGCCGAGCCACCGGCAGCCGGCGGTGCTGAAAACCCACATGGGGGGCAAACCTACCCGCCCGCTAGCCGACCGCCGCGGTCCGGTCCCGGTCCCGGGTCTCGGTCGCCGTGCCCGTGCGCTGCATGCGGTGCCAGCGCAGCCGGCTGCCGAGCAGGGCGGTGACGACCGACTGGACCACGACCAGATACATCAGCTGCCGGTAGACGAAGATCTGCAGCGGCAGGGTCCAGATCGGCTCGAACCGCTCCCGGTCGAGCCGCAGCGCGTACACGGCGGTGGCGACCTGCACGGCGGTGAAGCCGAGCCAGACACCGAGCGCCTGGCCGGCGTCCTGGAACAGCAGCCCGTAGACGGCGAAGACGTCGACGAGCGGCGCGAGCAGCGGCAGCACGGTCTGGAAGAGGAGGAGGTAGAGCAGTCCGCGGCGGCCCAGCTTGCCGGACTGTCCGCGCTCGACCACCGCCCTGCGGTGCTTCCACATGGCCTGGAGGGTGCCGTAGCACCAGCGGTAGCGCTGCTTCCAGAGCTGGCGGACCGTGGACGGCGCCTCGGTCCAGGCGATGGCGGACTCCTCGTACACGACCCGCCAGCCGTCCCGGCACAGCGCCATCGTGAGGTCGGTGTCCTCGGCGAGGGTGTCCTCGCTGACCCCGCCGACGCGGGCGAGCGCGTCCCGGCGGAAGGCGCCGATGGCGCCGGGGACGGTCGGCATGCACTCCAGGACGTCGTACATGCGGCGGTCGAGGTTGAAGCCGATCACGTACTCGAGGTGCTGCCAGCGGCCGAGGACGCCCTGCCGGTTGCCGACCTTGGTGTTGCCGCTGACCGCGCCGACCCGCGGGTCGGCGAGCGGCTGGATCAGCCTCTGCACGGCGTCCGGCTCGAAGACGGTGTCGCCGTCGATCATCACGATGATGTCGAACCGCGCCCAGCCGATGCCGGTGTTCAGGGCGGCGGCCTTGCCCGCGTTGGGCTGGCGGACCACCATCACGCGCGGGTCCTCGACGGACTCGGCGATCTCGAAAGTGCGGTCGGTGGAGCCGTCGTCGACCACGACGATCTGGACGTACTCGTGGGTGGAGGCGAGCAGCGACCGGATGGTCGCCTCGATGCCGGCCTCCTCGTTGTACGCGGGGACGATCACGGACACCGGATCGGTGACCGGGGGCATCCGCGGGGCGCCCCGGCGGCGCCGGGCCCGGGTGCGGCGCACATGGAGCCGGGCCACGCCGAACAGCAGCGCGAGCCGTACGGCGGTGATGACGCCGGCCGCCGCGAGCAGCCAGGTCATGCCGTCCGCGAACCAGCGGGAGGCGCCCTGGGCGGCGATGAACGCGGCGCCCTTCCACTCGGCGAGCGCCGACACCGGGTAGGTGGTGCCGTCCAGGCCGAGGGCGGCGCCGACGGAGGTGTACCGGGCGGCGGCGCCGCGCTGCGCGAGGAGCCGCTCGGTCTCGTCCACGGCCTGTGCGGAGCCGGTGTACTGGCGCACGGACGTGCCGTCGGCGGCCACGATCACATAGCCCTCGGCGGCGGCGCGGTGCCCCGCCTCCCAGGTGTCGGCGCACAGGGTGCCGAGGCCGGCGGTGTGCGGCAGGCGCAGCAGCCGGGTGCCGATGCCGGAGGATCCGGCGAGGGCGTTCTGGGTGAAGGACAGCTCCAGGGCGGCCCGGCTCCCGGACACCTGGCCGAGTTCCACATCGCTGTAGGTGTGCGAGCCGATCTCGTGGCCCTCGGCGACGATCCGGCGCACCAGGTCGGGGTGGGCGGCGGCCGCGGAGCCGGTGAGGAAGAAGGTGGCCTTGACCTGGCGGGCGGCCAGGACGTCGAGCAGTTGCGGCGTCCACTCGGGGCTCGGGCCGCCGTCGTAGGTGAGCGCGGTCTTTCCGTCGGAGGGCGCGGCGCTCTCCACGGCGCCCGCCCCGTCGACCCGCAGCACCGGCTCGCCCTTGCGTACGTCGGCGGGCGCGGGGACACAGCCGGCGGCGGGTGTCCCGCCGGTGGCGGCGATCTCGTGGCGCCCGTATCCGGCGAAGACGAGGGCGGTGGCGGCGACCAGGAGGGTGAGGCAGAGCATCGCCCAGTGCGCCCGCGGGTCGCGGCGGCGCGCGTGGGCGCCTTCCCTGGCGACGGGCGGGCGGGGGACGGGCGGAGTCGGGGCGCGGGTGGGGGTGGGTTCCGCTGCCGGGGCGGGATGCGGAGTCCCGTAGGGGTCGTACGCCTGCCCCCCGTACGGCTGCTGCGGCTGGTACGGCTGCTGCGGCTGGTACGGCTGGTGCTGCCCGTACGGCTGCCCGCCGTACGGGTCGTATGCGCTGTGGGCGCCCTGGGTGCCGTAGGCCGGCTGCTCGTAGGTCCCGTAGGGGTCGTACGAGGGATGCGGCTGGGACGGCCGGTACGGCTGGTGCGAATCCTGGTGATACGGCCCCTGGGAGCCGTACGACTCCGGTTCGCCGTCTCCGCCGCGACGCCGGCGCCCGCCCGTCACTTCGGCTTCTTCGTCGAGCCGGGGGCGTTGCCCGAGTTCCCCGGGCCGGTGACGGTGCCGTCAGTGGGATCGGGCGCGGGTGCCCGGGTGGTGGACGAGGCGGAGGGGGCGGACGCGGTCTTCGAGGCCGAGGCGCTCGGCGCGGTGCTCGCGGTGGCGGTGGCCTTGCCGCTCGGGGTGCCACTGGGCGAGCCGGAGGGCCCGTCCGACTTCTCGTCGTCCGCGCCGTCGTCTCCCGGGTCCGCCTGGATCAGCGCGGGCGGCGCGGGGGGCTCGTCGTCCTGCCAGTTCAGCGGTCCGCCGGCGGGCCCGCTGCCGAAGACGCCCGCGACGACGATGCCGAGGAAGCCCAGGCAGCCGGCTCCGATGCCCACGGCGGCCCAGCGGGCGGCGCGCCGCCGCCGGCCCGAGGTGTCGACGAAGACGCTGTTATCCCGGTGGCTCATGGCGCCGGATTGTAGGGAGCACGACACCCTACATGCGAGTCACGCCACATCAGGGGCATCGGGGACAAACCGCTGGAAGGGCGCGCCCGTGCCCGACGTGTCCCAAAACACGAAGCGCGAACCGACCGCCCGCCGTAAGCTCTCGTCATGCAGGTGATCCAGTCCACGAAGCTCGCCAACGTCTGTTACGAAATCCGCGGCCCGGTGCTCGAAGAGGCGATGCGGCTGGAGGCGGCGGGCCACCGCATCCTCAAGCTCAACACCGGAAACCCGGCCGCCTTCGGCTTCGAGTGCCCGCCGGCCATCCTCGAGGACATGCTGCGCAACCTCTCCGAGGCGCACGGCTACGGCGACGCGAAGGGCCTGCTGTCCGCGCGGCGCGCGATCATGAGCTACTACGAGACCAAGGGCATCCCGCTCTCCGTCGAGGACATCTACCTCGGCAACGGCGTCTCCGAGCTCATCCAGATGGCGATGCAGGCGCTGCTCGACGACGGCGACGAGGTGCTGGTCCCGGCCCCCGACTATCCGCTGTGGACGGCCTCGGTGTCGCTGTCGGGCGGTACGGCCGTGCACTACCGCTGCGACGAGCAGGCGGACTGGATGCCGGACCTGGCGGACATCGAGCGGAAGATCACCGACCGCACCAAGGCGATCGTGATCATCAACCCGAACAACCCGACCGGCGCCGTCTACGACGACGAGATGCTGCGGTCGCTGACGGAGATCGCCCGCCGCCACAATCTGGTGGTCTGCTCGGACGAGATCTACGACAAGATCCTCTACGACGGCGCCACGCACACCCCGACCGCCGCGCTCGCCCCGGATCTCCTCTGCCTCACCTTCAACGGGATGAGCAAGAACTACCGGGTGGCGGGCTTCCGCTCCGGCTGGCTCGCGGTCTGCGGCCCGAAGGCGCACGCCTCCTCGTACATCGAGGGTCTGACGATCCTGGCCAACATGCGCCTGTGCGCCAACATGCCGGCGCAGCACGCGGTGGCCGCGGCGCTGCAGGGCCGGCAGTCGATCGAGGACCTGGTGCTGCCGGGCGGGCGGCTCCTGGAGCAGCGGGACACGGCGTACGAGCTGCTCACCCAGATCCCGGGTGTGAGCTGCGTGAAGCCGAAGGGCGCGCTGTACCTGTTCCCGCGGCTCGACCCGGCCGTCTACAAGATCAAGGACGACCGGCAGATGGTCCTGGACCTGCTGCGGGCCGAGAAGATCATGGTGGTGCACGGCACGGGCTTCAACTGGCACGAGCCGGACCACTTCCGGATCGTGACCCTGCCGAACGCGACGGACCTCGCGGACGCGGTGACGAGGATCGGGAACTTCCTGGACGGTTACAGCCAGTACTGAGCCGATTCCTTACCCGGACTCGGCTCAACTTTAGATTGAATCCAAGCTAGGATGGTCTCCAGAGCTCATCTCAGGAGGCCATCCCCATGTACGAACCGATCCGCACCAAGTCGGTCCACCGGATGGCCGACGACGCCCGGAACGGCTTCCCGCACCGCTCCCGCGAGGAGGAGTTGGACATCCAGCTCGCCGGACACCTCGCCGCCCTGCTCGCCGTCACCGACGAGCTGGGCGAGACGGAGGCGGGCGAGCTCATCGCCCGCCAGGTGGCCAGGCTGCGCGGCGCCCCGCCGGCCCGGCACGCGGGCCTCAGCGGCGCCCCCGCCGAGGCTCTGCACCGCAAGGCCCACGCCCTGGCCGGCCGCGCCCTCGTCGTCGCCGCCTCCCGCGCCGACACCTCCGCCGCGATCCTCGCCGCCGAACGCATGGACGCCCACACCGCGGCGCTCACCGGCGACCCCCTGGTCGCCGCCCCCTGACGGCCCCGGGCCGCGCGGCCACGACCCCGCGCGACCCGGGCGCCACCCACCTACGGCCCGGCCGTCGCACTCGGCTCGGTGGACGACGCCGGTTCGGTGGACCGGAACTCCGCGTCGTAGACGACGCACTTCGGCGCGCCCGCGCCGTACGCCTTCACACCCACCACCACCGCACGCCCGGTGGCCCCGCGCGGCAGATCCTCGACGGTCCCCACGCCCTGCTCGACGGCCTTGCCCCGGTCGTCGCGGAACTCCACCGTCACCCGGTACGTGCCCCGGTGCGCGGCCTGACTGGTGACCGACAGCTCGGCCACCGGCCGCTTCGACACCGGGTCGAGCCGGCACATCGTCACCGTCGCGTCATCGGACGGGAAGCGCATGCCCTCGTGGTTCTTCCCGTAGACGTACATGAAGCCGGCCATCAGCCCCACCGGCACGAGCACGATCACGGCCCCCGTCACCCACAGCAGAACCACCGCCCAGCGCGGCATACCCCCACCCCCCTCGTGAACGGCCGCCACGGTACACCTCGCTCCGGTTCACGACCGGGATCACCGCTTCACCTCCCGTACACCTGACTCCCCCTGGAATGTGGGCTTCCGCGAGCAACCTGCACCCGTGAGACGCATTCTGGGAATCGTCCTCGCCGTCCTGCTCCTCGGCGGCGTGGCCGCCGCCCTCGTGGTGGGCGGCGACAAGGACGACAGCGGCACGGCAACGAAGACCGTGCGAGGAGTCATCGGGTCGGAGAAGGCGGAGTTCTTCGCCGATCCCGAGGTCGTGAAGGCCCTGGCAGCCAAGGGCCTCACCGTGGGGACCGAGACCTCCGGGTCCTGGGACATGGAGCAACTGCCCCTCAAGGGGTACGACTTCGCGTTCCCGTCCGCCAAGGCGCCCGCCGACGGGATCAAGGCGAAGGCGAAGGTGACCGCGGCCCCGCTGCGGCCCTTCTACTCTCCGCTCGTGGTCGTCGCGCACAGCGCCGCCGCCAAGGTGCTCGCGGACAACGGGCTCGCCACGCTCGGCCCCGGCGGCCGCACCGGCGCCCTGCGGATGGAGCCGTATCTGGCCGCCGCCCGCGCCGACCGCACCTGGCAGCAGCTCAAGGGCTCCGCCGGGCACGCCGAGCTCAGCGGCACCCTCTTCATCACCTCGACCGACCCCGTCGCCTCCAACTCCGGCGCGCTCTACCTCGCCGCCGCGAGCTACGTCGCCGACGGCGGCCGGGTCGCCGGGGACAAGGCCGCCGTGGACCGCACCGCGCCGCTGCTGCGCAAGCTCACCCAGGTGCAGGGCGCCCAGCAGTCCAGCTCGGACGCGCCCTTCCGGGACTTCGTCAGCGGCGTCGGCAACCCGCTGGTGCTCGTGTACGAGTCGCAGGTGGCGTCCCAGCTGATCGCCAAGCAGGACCTGGGAGACCTGGTGGTGCTGTACCCGGACACCACCGTCAACAGCGACCACACCCTCGTACCGCTCACCGATGCCGGCCGCGCCCTCGGCGAACTCCTCTCCTCCGACCCCGAGTTGCGCAAGCTCGCGGTCCGGCACGGCTTCCGCCCGCAGGGCGCCGCCGCCGAGTTCACCGCCGCCACCGCCGGCCACACCGGCTACCTCAACCAGACGCTCGGCGGAGTCCGCCAGGCGCCCGTGCCCACCTCGCAGGTGCTGCACGAGATGGCGCTGCGGGCCCGCGACCAGGGGGGCACCGCATGACCACACCCACCACGCCGTCGCTCCAGCCGCCCGACGAGACGCCACTCGTCCTCACCCCGCCCGAGCCGGTCGCGCCGATCCGCGCCGAGCAGGCCGCCACGCTCGTACCGCTCGACGACTCCGTCCGTGCCGAAATGGGCCGCAGGGCCGCCGAGTACGTCGGCTCGCTCGCCGGACTCGACGCCCGCTCCCCCGAGTTCACCGGACGCATCGGCGAGATCGCCGCCCTCGGCTCGGGCGAGATCCGCACGGCCGCCCAGCAGTCCAACCGGATGCTGGACCGCACCGTCCGCTCCCTCGGCAGCGCCGGCGGCGACCCCACCACCCGGGTCGGCGACTCCCTCGTCGCACTGCGCCGCACCATCGAGGACCTCGACCCGCGCGACACCCCCGGCAAGGGCGTGCGCGGCCTCCTCGCCAAGCTGCCCGGCGGGAACCGGCTGCGCGACCACATCGCCCGGTACGCCTCCTCGCAGGACACCATCACCCGCATCCTCGACGCGCTGCGCGGCGGCCAGGACGAACTGCGCCGCGACAACGCGGCGTTGCAGACCGAGCGCGGCCGCCTGTGGGAGACCATGGGCAAGCTCCAGGAGTACGCGGTGCTCACCGAGGCCCTCGACGCCGCCGTGGAGCAGCGGATCGCCGCCACCGCCGACCCGGGCCAGGCCGACGCGCTCCGCGCCGACGTGCTGTTCCCGGTGCGGCAGAAGCACCAGGACCTGCTGACCCAGCTCGCGGTGTGCGCGCAGGGCTATCTGGCGATGGACGTGGTGCGCCGCAACAACGACGAGCTGATCAAGGGCGTCGACCGGGCCGCCACGACGACGGTGACGGCGCTGCGGATCGCCGTGATGCTGGCCGCCGCGCTCGACCACCAGAAGAAGGTCGTCGAGCAGGTGAACGCGCTGCGCGGCACGACGGAGACCCTGATCCAGGGCAACGCGGCGGCCCTCGCGGGCCAGTCCGGCGACATCCAGCGGCTCGCGGCGGAGCCCGCGGTCGGCCTGGAGACGGTGCGCACGGCGTTCCAGCAGATCTACCGGACGCTCGACGCGATCGACACGTACAAGGTGCGCGCGACCGAGTCGATGGCGCAGACCGTGGACGCGCTCTCCGGTGAACTGCGCACCGCGAGCGGATACCTGGAACGCGCCCAGGGAGCAGAGGGCACCTCCTCGCCCGGCATCCTCGAAGGAGGCCGCGGATGAGACCCCGTACCGCAGGCGTCCGTACGGGCCGGCTCGCGGCCCTCGCCCTCGCCCTGGCCCTCGCGGTCACCGGCTGCACCTCCGACGCCGACACCGGCAAGGGCGGCGGCGCACCCTCGCCCGACACCGGCGCGTACCGCTCCGGCACCCTGCGTGTCCTCGCCTCCTCCGAACTCGCCGACATGGCCCCGGTCCTGGAGGAGGCCCGCAAGGCGACCGGTGTCACCGTGCGCCCCACCTACGCCGGCACCCTGGACGCGGTCGAGCGGATCGCCTCGGGCGAGGCGGACAAGCAGTACGACGCGATCTGGCTGTCCTCCAACGACTACCTCCGGCTGCGGCCCGAGGTCGCGCGGCGGATCACCGCCGAGACGCCGGTGATGGCCTCACCGGTGGCGTTCGGGGTGCGGCCCGAGGTGGTGACCCGGCTCGGCTGGGACCCGGAGAAGGTCACCTGGGCGCAGATCCACCGGGCGGTCGCCGAGAAGAAGCTGACGTACGGCATGACCGACCCGCTGCGCTCCAACTCCGGTTTCTCCGCGCTCGTCTCGGTCGCCTCCGGCCTGTCCGGCGCGCAGGCGGCGCTCACCGACGCCGATGTGCGGGCGACGAGCCCGAAGCTGAAGGAGTTCTTCGCCGGGCAGAAGCTGACCTCCGGCTCCTCGGGCTGGCTGGCCACCGCGTACGGCCGGCGCACCGACATCGACGCGCTGGTCAACTACGAGTCGGTGCTGCTCTCGATGCCGCAGAAGCTGACCGTGATCCGCCCGGCCGACGGGGTGGTGACCGCCGACTATCCGCTGACCTCGCTGACCGCCGCGCGGCCCGAGGCGAAGGACGCGGCCCGCCGGCTCGCCTCGCACCTGCGCACCCCGGCCGCGCAGAAGCTGATCACCGAGCGGACCCTGCGCCGTCCCGTGGTCCCCGGGGTGGCACCGGAGCGGCGGCTCGCGGCCGGTCCGCGCCGCGAACTGCCGTTCCCCGGCAGCCGGTCGGTGGCGGACGGGCTGCTCGACGCGTACGACAACACGCTGCGCCGCCCCTCGCGGACGGTGTACGTGCTCGACACCTCGGGCTCGATGGACGGCGAGCGGCTCGACCGGCTGAAGAAGGCCCTTGTGGAGCTGACCGGCGACTTCCGGGACCGGGAGGAGGTGACGCTGCTGCCGTTCGGCTCCTCGGTGAAGGAGTCCGAGGTCACCACGCACACGGTGGACCCGGCGGCGCCGAAGGCCGCCCTGGACGCGATCCGCGCCGACGCGAACCGGCTGTCGGCGTCCGGCGGCACGGCCATCTACTCCAGTCTGGAGGCGGCGTACGGGAAGCTTGGCACCGCGTCGGAGGACACCTTCACCTCGATCGTCCTGATGACGGACGGCGCCAACACCGACGGCGACCCGGCCGGCGCCTTCGACGGCTTCTACCGGGGCCTCGGCCCGGAGCAGCAGCGCATCCCGGTGTTCCCGATCCTGTTCGGCGACTCCGACCGGGCGGCGCTCGACCACATCGCCCAGCTCACCGGCGGCCGGCTGTTCGACGCCAACCAGGGCTCGCTCGACGGGGCCTTCGAGGAGATCCGTGGCTACCAGTGACAGAGCGCTGCGCTATCTGGAGTCCCGCAAGAACCTGGTGGGCTGCGCCTGCGGCCTGGCCGGACTGGGGCTGACCCTGACCGGCGCCGCGGGCGCGCTGTGGCCGGCGGTCGTGGCCGGTCTGTACGGGGCGGGGGCGCTGATCGCGCCGCCGGAGCGCCCGCCCGCCCCGGCCTTCCCGGAGCCGGCCGAGCAGCTCGACGCGCTGCGGACCGACCTGACGACGCTCCGCTCGTACCTCGCCGAGGTGGAGCTCCCGCCGGCCGCGCACGGCCGGCTGACCGAGCTGGACACGCTGGTCGGTGCGCTGCTCGAACCGGGCTGGGTGAGCGACCCGGAGCACGTCCGGGTGCTCGCCCGCACGGTCCGGCAGGACGTCCCGGAGGCGGTCGACGCCTTCGTCCGCACCCGCTGGTGGAACCGGGTGGTGCCGGGCGCGGAGCCTCCGGAGCGCCATCTGGAGCGTCAGTTGGGGGCGTTGTACGAGGAGGCGGCGGCCATCGCGGACGCGCTGCGGGAGGCGGAGGCGCGGCGCCAGGAGACGCACACCCGCTACCTGGAGGACCGCGGACGGTGACCGGGGGCCGACCGGGCCGGTGCCCAGGGCCCGTGACCAGGATTCGTGACCAGGGACACAAACGCTGGTCACCGGCTGCGGAGGCCGATCGTCCGCTGCCGGTGATCCACTATGTTCCGAGCATGACACCTATGCAGCGTTCCACGTCCCGCCGTACCGTCCTGACGGCCTTCGCCGCGGCCGCCACGGCGGGCGCCCCGGTCCTCGGTCAGCTCGCCGCCGCGGCCCCGGCGTCCGCCGCGACGACGGCAGACGGCGAGTACCCGTCGAACACGGCGCTCTACCAGGATCCGACCCGCCATGAGGGCACGGACTTCAGCCGCCGCTACCGCCGGCACCAGCAGCTCGACCCGAGCATGAGCGCCACGTACGCCTTCCCGCGCACCGCCGTCCTCGCGCTGCACGGCGGCGGCATCGAGATCGGCACCAGCGAGCTGTGTCTGGGCATCGCCGGCTACAGCCCGGGCGACCCGGCCGGCACCCCGGTCCTGCCGTCCGTGCACGACTACTGGATGTTCGAGGGGCTGCTGTCCATCGGCAACTCGGCGCTGCACGTCACGTCGAAGAACTGCGACGACCATGTCGCCCTGTCCACGGCGGCGAGCCACCTCAACGTACTGTCCCTGCACGGCTGCAAGTTCGACCAGCTCAACCTGCCGACCGGCACCTTCCCGCCCACCGGCGACCGCCGTGTAGCCGTGGTCGGCGGCCTCAACGGCGCGCTCCGCACGGAGCTCGTGAAGGAGCTGAAGGCCGCCGGCTTCCCGGCCGTCGACTCCCTCTCCCCCGCATACGCCGATCTGCTCGGCGAGTTCAACGGCGACCACGTCGACAACCCGTGCAACCGGACGATGCTGCGCATGGGCGCGCAGCTGGAGCTGACGACCGAGCTGCGCACGAGCCTCTTCGACGACTCGTCCTCGCGTTCGGCCCGCGCGGCCACCTGGAACGCCGAGTTCGTGAAGTTCCGCGACGCCTGCCGCCGCGCGATCGCCACCGTCGAGGCCACCCAGCCGATTCTCTAGGGAATCTGCGCGGGCATGCGCCGGCCCCCGGAGCCGTGAGGGGGCTCCGGGGGCCGGATGCGTCGTGGCGGGCCGTCGTGACCCCAGCTGGTCAGGGCGGAAATCGGGGCAACCCGCCACGAGTTCGGGGATGGAACCTACGGCTGGCCGAGGCGCTCCACCAGGGCGTTGTACTGGTCCCACAGCTCCTTCGGCGTGTGGCTGCCGAAGGTCTCCAGGTGCGCCGGGATCAGGGAGGCCTCCTCGCGCCACACGTCCTTGTCGACGGTGAGCAGGAAGTCCAGGTCCTCCTCGGCGATCTCCAGGCCGTCGGTGTCCAGGGCGCCCTTCGTCGGCAGGATGCCGATGGGGGTCTCGACGCCCTCGGCCTTGCCGTCGAGGCGCTCGACGATCCACTTCAGGACGCGGCTGTTCTCGCCGAAGCCGGGCCACACGAACTTGCCCGCGTCGTTCTTGCGGAACCAGTTCACGTAGTAGATCTTCGGGAGCTTCGCGGCGTCGGCGGAGGCGCCGACCTTGACCCAGTGGGCCATGTAGTCGCCCATGTTGTAGCCGCAGAACGGCAGCATGGCGAAGGGGTCGCGGCGCAGCTCGCCGACCTTGCCCTCGGCGGCGGCGGTCTTCTCGGAGGCCACGTTGGCGCCGAGGAAGACGCCGTGGTTCCAGTCGAAGGACTCGGTGACCAGCGGCACGGCGGAGGCGCGGCGGCCGCCGAAGAGGATCGCGGAGATCGGGACGCCCTTGGGGTCCTCCCACTCGGGCGCGATGATCGGGCACTGCGAGGCCGGGACCGTGAAGCGCGAGTTCGGGTGGGCGGCGGGCGTCTCGGACTCCGGGGTCCAGTCGTTGCCGCGCCAGTCGGTCAGGTGCGCCGGGGTCTCCTCGGTGAGGCCCTCCCACCACACGTCGCCGTCGTCGGTGAGCGCGACGTTGGTGAAGACGGAGTTGCCCCACAGCGTCTTGATGGCGTTGGCGTTGGTGTGCTCGCCGGTGCCGGGCGCGACGCCGAAGAAGCCGGCCTCGGGGTTGATCGCGTAGAGGCGCCCGTCCGCGCCGAAGCGCATCCAGGCGATGTCGTCGCCGATGGTCTCGACGGTCCAGCCGGGGACGGTCGGCTCCAGCATCGACAGGTTCGTCTTGCCGCAGGCCGACGGGAAGGCGGCGGCGACGTAGCGGGACTCGCCCTGCGGCGGGGTCAGCTTGAGGATGAGCATGTGCTCGGCGAGCCAGCCCTCGTCACGCGCCATGACGGACGCGATGCGCAGCGCGTAGCACTTCTTGCCGAGCAGGGCGTTGCCGCCGTAGCCGGAGCCGTAGGACCAGATCTCGCGGGTCTCGGGGAAGTGCGAGATGTACTTGGTGGTGCTGCACGGCCACGGCACGTCCGCCTCGCCCTCCGCGAGGGGGGCGCCGACGGAGTGCACGGCCTTGACGAAGAAGCCGTCGGTGCCGAGCTCGTCGAGGACGGCCTGTCCCATGCGGGTCATGGTGCGCATGGAGACGGCGACGTACGCGGAGTCGGTGATCTCGACGCCGATGGCGGAGAGCGGGGAGCCGACCGGGCCCATGCAGAAGGGCACCACGTACATGGTGCGGCCCTTCATGGAGCCGCGGAAGATCCCCTTGTCGCCCGCGAAGAGCTCGCGCATCTCCGCCGGGGCCATCCAGTTGTTCGTCGGGCCCGCGTCCTCCTCCTTCTCGGAGCAGATGAAGGTCCGGTCCTCGACGCGCGCGACGTCGGTCGGGTCGGAGGCGGCGTAGTACGAGTTCGGGCGCTTGACCGGGTCCAGCTTCTTGAAGGTCCCCTTGGCGACCAGCTCCTCGGCGAGGCGGTCGTACTCGGCCTCGGACCCGTCGCACCACACGACGCGGTCGGGCTGGGTGATCTCGGCGATCTCGTTGACCCAGGAGACGAGCTCCTGGTGCTGGGTCGGGACAGTGGAGGGAGCCGCGTTGTCGCGCGCCACGATTGCTCCTTGAAGAGGGGTTTTTAGATGTATGCCCCTTGGGGGCTGCGACCCGGATGCGTGTGTTGCGTCGTAGGCGCTCATCCGGTGCCGACCGCACTCATTTGATCATCCGATGTCGGCGCCCATATGTCCAGAGGGCCGCACACGTGAGCATCACCACTCATATCCGTGGCTTACGGAGGCGTAGGTACGATGGCGAGCCATGACAGCAGCCTCGCCGGACCTCACCGCAACGGAGCAGCGCCCGGCGCTGCCGTTCCCGCTCAAACCGAGACTCCGAGGCTGGCTGCACGCCGGAATGTTCCCCGCGGTGATCGTCGCGGGGCTTGTTCTGGTCGCCCTCTCCGACTCGCCGCGGGCCCGCATCGCCTGCGGCGTCTACGTGCTCACGGCCTGCCTGCTCTTCGGCATCAGCGCGCTGTACCACCGGGGCAACTGGGGGCCGCGCGGCGAGGCGGTGCTCCGGCGCCTCGACCACGCCAATATCTTCCTGATCATCGCGGGCACCTATACCCCGCTGACGCTGCTGCTCCTCCCCGACTCCACCGGACGGCCCCTCATCTGGGCGGTCTGGGCGGCGGCCGCCGCCGGCATCGCCTTCCGGGTCTTCTGGGTCGGCGCCCCCCGCTGGCTCTACACCCCGTGCTACATCGCGATGGGCTGGGCCGCCGTCTTCTTCCTGCCCGACTTCATGCGGGCCGGCGGCATCGCCGTCCTCGTCCTGGTGATCGTCGGCGGTCTGCTCTACAGCGCGGGCGGTGTCGTCTACGGCATCAAGCGCCCGAACCCCTCACCGCGCTGGTTCGGCTTCCACGAGGTCTTCCACTCCTTCACCCTCGCCGCCTTCATCGTCCACTACGTCGGCATCTCGCTGGTCGCCTACCAGGCGTGAGCGAACCGTCCCCGCGCCCCTCCCTGCGTGAGCGCAAGAAGCTGAAGACCCGCGCCGCGATCCGCCGGGCCACCTACCGGATCGCGGCCGAGCAGGGCTGGGAGGCCGCCACCACCGAGGCCATCGCCACGGCCGCCGAGGTCTCCCCCTCGACCGTGGTGCGCTACTTCCCGGTCAGGGAGGACATCGTCCTCACCGACGACCAGGACGAACTGCTCCTCGCCCGGCTGCGCGCCCGCCCGGCCGGCGAGGACCCGCTCGACTCGCTGCGCACCGTCGTCCTCGACGCCGTCACCACCGCGCTCGCCGCCGAACCCGCCGAGACCCGGCTGCGCGCCCGCCTCATGGTGGAGATCCCCGCCGTGCGCGCCCGGCTCACCGAGACCACCGCCCAGACCGGCCGGCTGCTCTCCGGCGCGATCGCCGAACGCACCGGCCGCTCCCGCGACGACCTGGAGGTACGGGTCTTCACCGCCGCCGTCCTCGGCGCCCTGCGCGAGGCCGCCGTCCACTGGGCCGAACACGGCCAGGGCGACGACCTGGTGCACCTCCTCGACCGGACCGTCGACACCCTCAAGGCCGGGCTGACGCTCCGAACGCGCCCCTGACCACCTCGCCCGAGGCCGGGTTCTCCGGGCACTCCCACACCCCGTGCGGGCAGTAGTCGGTGAAGGTCTGGTAGAGCGGCCGGTGCCGCGCGAACCAGTCCAGCATCCCCCGTACGTACGCCGGATTGTCCCCGTTGCGGAACAGCCCCCACTCCGGGAACGACACCGGCTTGCCGTGCTCGGCCGCGAACCGGGCGTGGAAGTCGAGCCCGTACGGCTCCGTCACCTGCTCCTCGAACGACAGACCGGCCGGCTGGTCGTAGGCGTCGAGCCCGATCACGTCCACCACGTCGTCGCCCGGGTAGCAGCGCGGCCAGGGAACGGCGTCCAGGCCCCGGCTCGGCGTGAAGTCGAAGCGGAAGCGCTGCCCCGGCACCGCCCGCAGCTCCGCCACCACCCGCCGCCAGTACGCCTTCCAGCTCTCCGGGTCCGGCCCGCAGCGGTGCGCGTACGTGGTGCCGTTCATCTCCCAGCCGAGCACCAGGACCGCGTCCGCGAGCCCGTGCGTCACCAGACGCTCGCCCAGCGTCCGGAAGTGCCCGTCGAACGCGCCGGCCGCCCCGCGCCGCAGGCCCGCCCGCACCTCCGCGTCGGTCAGGCCCTCCTCGTTGCGGTCGAGCAGCGGCACGTTGAGCACGAACATCCGCCCGGGCCGCTCCGCCTTCCAGCGCGCCCACGGCTCGAACAGCGCCGGATGCCCCTCGATGTTCGACCAGCGGTCTCCCGGCAGATAGGTGTGCCCGACGGTCAGCGACGCCCCGCCCAGCCACTCCTCCACCCCGGCGATCCGCCGCACCCCGGTCTCGTCGGAGCCGGTGAAGAAGCCGGAGGGTACCGTCACCCGCCGCGGTACGGGCTCCGCCCGCGAGTGCCGCCCGTCCGGCGCGAGCCGCCCGTACGGCAGCAGGAACACGAGAACGACCGCGAGCAGCACCGTCGGCGCCACTCGCGGCCAGATCGTCAGGGAACGCACGTCAGCTGGTCCAGAACTCCCACCAGCGGGTCAGGATCAGCATCCCGATGATCCCGATGTGCAGCACCGGCAGCGCGAAGGTGAACTCCGTCAGGAAGCCCTTCACGGCGGCGGGCGCGGGCAGGAACCCGTGCCGCAGGTTGTGCGCGGTCGTGTACCAGAACATGGTGATCGTCGCGCACCAGGCCAGACAGCACCACAGGCACAGCGAGTTGATCTCGTACAGCGACTGCTGCATCAGCCAGGTGCAGAAGGCCACGCCGAACAGCATCCCGGCGTTCAGCCCGAGCCAGAACCAGCCCCGGTAGCGGGCGCCGGCCAGGATCCCGGCGCCCACGGCGACGACGACGGCGTACGTGATGAGGCCGAGCATCGGGTTCGGGAAACCGAACACCGCCGCCTGCGCGCTCTTCATGATGTTGCCGCAGGAGACCACCGGATTCAGGCTGCACCCCGGCTGGAAGCCCGGGTCCTCGGCCAGCCTGATCTTGTCGATGGTGATGACCCAGCCGGCCAGCACACCCGCCGCGCCCGTCACCACGAGCAGCCAGGCGAAGGCCCGGCTCGCGCCGGTCCCCGCTCCGCCCGCCCGCTCGGTCTCCTCCAGCTGCCGCTGACCGGGGACCCCGGTCCCGCCGCGTACGTTCACCGTCGCCATGAGCGCGCCCCCTGTCCGCTCAGCCCTGGATCCGGCTCACCGGCACCGCGATGAGACCCGAGTTCCGCACGACGTGGTCGTCCATGAGGAAGGCCTTGAGGCGGTCCTCCGCGATCGGCACGCCCGGCTGCGCGTCCGCCCACGGGACGACCGGGATCTTCACGATGACGTGGCCGGTCTCGTACGCCGCCGCCTGCCACTCGGCCGGCACCATGCACTGCGCGTTCATGAACGGCAGGGTGAGCACCGCGCGCTCCGCCTCGACGAGCAGATGCGCGCCGACCCCGCGGTCCTGGCCGGCGTCGACGACGACGCCGCCGATCTGCACGCCCATGTCCTCCAGGGTCGTCCGCAGCTCCGCCTCGACGGCCTCCGGGCCGTGCAGGCCGTCCCCGAGCGAATACACCATCAGAAAGGGGGTGGCGGGCATGTCATCGGTGGGCCCCAGGGTCCACGAGATGACGGTGAGCGTCCCCATCGAATGCGCGCTGTGCGCCTTGGACGCGACGTTGGAAGTGGTCATGAATCCGGATGCTAGGGGACGAACACCCGGTAGCCGGAGCCGAATTCACTCATTCGGCCGAGAATCCGTCCGCTGGCATTTCCGCCGCAACGAACCGGGGTTTTCATCGTTGTGCCCATAGGGCACCTTTTCGACCCCAGGAGATCACCCATGATCGTCCCGCGCCGGGTGGCCGTGCGTTCGCTTTTCGCACTGGCCGTCACCGCCTTCACCGGCGGCGCGCTCACCCGTATCACCGCCATACCGGACCGGCAGGACCGGACCGGTCCGCACGACGCCGGCGACCCGCACGCCTTCGACGAGATGTACGCGGGCCGGCGCATCCAGGGCTTCGCGGGACCGACCGGCGAGCCCGTGGTGCTCGTCGACGGCCGGCCGCTGCACCTGATGCGCTGCGCCGACGGCGGCTGGGTCACCCCGGTCGACCACTACGAGTCCTGCCCCACGCCGCTCGCGGCCACCCGCGCGGCCGTGGCCGGGCTCGGACCCGAGCCGCTGAGCCGCTACGCCGCCGCGCACGGCGGCCACGACGCCGGGGCCGCCTATCCGGGAGGGAGCCCGCGTGGCGTACACGCGTAAGAACCAGCGCGACCTGACCGGCGCCGAGCGCCGGCGCTTCGTCTCCGCCGTGCTGGAGCTCAAGCGCAACGGGGGGTACGACGAGTTCGTCCGCACCCATATCGACTACTACGTCTCCGACGGGGAGGGGAAGCTGCGTGTCGCACACATGTGCCCCAGCTTCCTGCCCTGGCACCGCAAGTTCCTGCTCGAGTTCGAGCGGGCCCTGCGCAAGATCGACCCGTCGGTGACCGTGCCGTACTGGGACTGGACCCGGGACAACACCCCGGCGGCCTCGCTGTGGGGCGAGGACTTCCTCGGCGGCAACGGGCGGGCCGGCGACCACCAGGTGACCACCGGCCCCTTCGCGTACGCCACCGGGCGCTGGACGGTCCGCTACGGCATGACCGAACAGAAGTACCTGAGCCGCGACTTCGGCCGCCCGGGCGACCCGATCACGCTGCCCACCGCGGCCGACGTGGACACGGCGCTGCGCGAACGGACGTACGACACGGCTCCGTGGAACTCCACCAGCCCCACCGGCTTCCGCAACCGCGTCGAGGGCTGGGGGCAGGGCACCGGCAACGCCCGCTTCCAGCTGCACAACCGGGTGCACCGCTGGGTCGGCGGGCTGATGCTCGGCGGCGGCTCGGTCAACGACCCGGTCTTCTGGCTGCACCACGCCTACGTGGACCTGCTGTGGTCGCGCTGGCAGGCCCGCAACCCGAGCGCGGGCTATCTGCCGAAGGACCCGCCGCCCCTCGGCGACCCGCAGTACCGCAAGGTCGCGGCGCTGCGCGAGCGGATGGGCCCGTGGAACGTCTCGCCGTCCGAGCTGCTCGACCACAGCGCCGTCTACCGCTACGCGTGACGGACGCCGCCCCGGCACACGAAAGCGTCCCCCGGCCCGCTGGTACGGGCCGGGGGACGCCGGGTCACTCCGGGGAGGCGGGCGGTCAGCCGCCGTAGCCGCCGTCGTCGTGGCCGTGGCCGCCGTCGACGTTCGCGCACTGGTTGCCGAAGGCCGGGTTGATCAGGCCGATGACGTTGACGGTGTTGCCGCAGAGGTTGATCGGCACGTGGACCGGGACCTGCACGACGTTGCCGGAAGCGACGCCGGGCGAGTGGGCGGCGACGGCCTCGGCGCCGGCGTCGGCGACGGCCAGGCCGGCCCCGCTGAGGGCAACGGCACCGGTGCCGGCGATAACAGCGGCAGCCTTCGCGATGCGAGACATCAAGAACTCCTTGAACGGGGAAAGCGACCGCGAGAATCACGGCCACACGCGTCCTTCAACGGCGAAAGCTCACACGAGTCACGGGCATTGCGCCGAATGGGAGCGAAGAAAAATCAGAATCGGAAGAGATGGCCCGCGAAGCGCCCGTCCGCCCGCCGTCGGATACGACGGGCCGGACCGGTGTTCCGCGGGCCGCGGCCATGCGACAAGCCTTCACTTGCAACGAGCAAGGACCCCATGGGTGGCGGGAAGAATCGTGTCTTCACCCGCCGGTCCACCGCTCTGCACAAGAACTGCGCAAACGGTCAGGGGGCGAGGCCGAGCTGCGGGTCGAGCGCGCCGTTCAGCGCGGGGGTGAGCAGGCCGACCTCGGGGACCCCGAGCCCGGGCAGTCCGAGCGGGTCGCCCTGCGGCGCGTGCAGCGCGTTGCCGACGGTGGCGCCGGGGGTGACGGCGTTCATCTCGGAGCGCGGGCTGGTGAGCTCGGCGGTGCCGGGCTCGCTGCCGCGCAGCACCTCGGGAAGCGGCGCCGCGATGTCGGTCTCCGACAGGGTGCTCGCGAGCGGGAGGCGGGGCAGCGAGAGGTCCGGCAGCGCGCCGGTGCCCTTGTGGAAGCCGGTGGGCGCGCCCGGGATCGGCGTGGGGACGCCGGTGGCGACGGTGGGGGCGTCCATCGGGAGCACCGGCTCCAGGCCCTGCAGCGGGACGACCACGGGGGCGTCGGCGGAGGCGGTGGGGGCGAGGGCCGCCGAGGCGAGGGCGGCGGCGAGGAGACCCAGGCCGGCGTGAGATCGCAGATTCATGTCCTGCAAACGAGTTGCCCGGCCGATACGTGACGGGATTCCCCTGAGTGCAGCAACACGAGGCCCCCACCGGTGAGGGCGGGGGCCTCGGTTGACGTCGCGTCAGTGCCTACGGCCGCCGCGGACCAGGCGCCCGCCGCGCAGGTACATCACGGTGCCGCCGATGACGAGCGCGGCGCTGACGGCCGCGGCACCCATGAGGGCGGTGGAGTCGTTGCCGGTGTCGGGCAGGTGCGGGTGGTCGGTCTCGCAGCCGTAACCGTGGTCGCCCTCCTCGCAGGGGGGAGTGGTGGTGGGCGGGGTCGTCGTGGGAGGAGTCGTCGTCGGCGGCGTGGTCTCACAGCCCGGACCGTGCTCACCCTCCTCACACGGCGGGGTCGTGGTCGGCGGGGTCGTCGTGGGAGGAGTCGTCGTCGGCGGCGTCGTGGTGGGCGGGGTGGTGGTCGGCGGCGTCGTCTCACAGCCCGGACCGTGCTCACCCTCCTCACACGGAGGAGTGGTGGTGGGCGGGGTCGTCGTGGGAGGAGTCGTCGTCGGCGGCGTGGTCGTGGGCGGGGTGGTGGTCGGCGGGGTGGTGGTGGGCGGCGTGGTCTCACAGCCCGGACCGTGCTCACCCTCCTCACACGGCGGGGTCGTGGTCGGCGGGGTCGTCGTGGGAGGAGTCGTGGTCGGCGGCGTCGTGGTGGGCGGGGTGGTGGTGGGCGGGGTTGTGGTGGGAGGAGTCGTCGTGGGCGGCGGGGTCGTCTCGCAACCGTGGCCGTACCCGCCCTCCTCACACCCCGGGTGGCCCGTGGGCGGCGTCGTGGGGTGGCCCGTGGGCGGCTTCGTGGGGTGGCCGCCCTCGTCGTCGCCGTAGCCGTCGGGGTCGTCGTGCCCGCCGCCCTTCACGGCGGACTCGACCGCCTGGCGACAGATGTCGGCGACCGCCGCGGACAGCTCCCCCGACCCCGCGTGGTCACCGCAGATGTTGGCCGGCAGGGGCACTCGCGCGTGGTGACCGGCGTCGGTGGCGGACGGATCTCCCGTCGCGGCCACGGAGTTCACGGCGAGACCGATGCCGCCGGTGAGCGACAGGATGCCGGCCGCCGCGGCGGTCGTGAGGATTTTCCTGCTGATGTTGGGTCGCATTCCGCTCTTCCTCCACATGCCACGCCTCCGACTGCGTGGGACGAACGCGAGCGTAGGAAGCGGGACCCGAGAAAACGGGAGCAACACGACATACCATCAGAAAATCATTCAATCGGACCTCGAAGGGAGGCAAAAAGATGCGGCCCTGGCCGGGATCGCCAGGGCCGTTCACCGCATCGGCGGCCGAGTCGCCGTCAGCCGCCGAGCGGGAGCCCACCGAGCGCACCGGCACCCAGCGGAACGCCGCCGAGCAGCTTGGCGCCGCCCTGGCCGACCTCGTTCAGCTTCTCCGCGGTGTCGGTGACCGCCTTGACCGGCGAGCCCTCCGTGGTGTTGCTGAGCACGTCCGTGTTCAGCCCGCTGCCGGTGAGCGCGCCGAGGCCACCGTCCAGGCTGGTGGGCAGCGGGCTCTCCGCGGCCATGGCGGGCGCGGCGACACCCAGGGCCAGCAGAGAACCGGCGACGGCCGCGGCAACCTTGGTGGGCTTCATGAAGGGTTTCCTTCCATCGGTGAGCAAGTCGCTTGCCGTACAGGCCTCTTGAGGTGAATCCCGTACGTCGTTCCGCTCTCTGTAACGAGACGTCCGCCGCCCGGAAACTCCGTGAGCGGGGATTTCCCGACACTGCACCCGAAGGAATGGAACTGGTGTGATTGACGTACCGCCCGCGCCACCACCCGCGCACGCCGGCGCGAAAAGGGCCGGACCCGCCCAGGAGTTCTGGGACGGGCCCGGCCCGGAGTGCGCGGATCCGGCTAGCGGACCGGCAGCGCCGGCGTGGCCGGCAGGGCGTCCGTCGACACCGGCGGCGTGACCGGCAGGGTGTCGGTGGAGACCGGCGGCTTGACCGGCAGGTCACCCGTGGACACCGGCGGCTTCACCGGCAGGGTGTCGGTCGAGACCGGGAGGCTCGGCAGAGTGGGCAGCCCGGCCAGGTCCGGGGCCGGCAGACCGCTGCCGAGGACCGTTGCCACGACCAGGTTGACCAGCGAGGTCAGGGTCGCGGTGACCTGGGGGACGACACCGGTGGCGTTGCCGGAGGTGACGGCGGCGAGCAGGTCCGCGACCGCCTTCTGGACCGTGGCGAGCGCGTCGCCGACGACGTCGGCGGGCGCCGCGGCCCGGACGCCGACCGGGATCGCGGAGGTCACGGGAGCCGTCACGGCCGAGGTCACCGACGAGGCCGCCGCGGGCGTCTCGACGGCGGGCGGCGTGACCGGGGTCTCGGCGGCCGGCGGGGTGACCGGGGTCTCGGCCGCGGGCGGCGTGACCGGGGTCTCGGGGAGCGGGGCCGGGGCCGTCTCCTTCGCCGCGTCGACGGCGGTCGCGATCTTCTCCTTGAACGCCTCGGCGTCGGCGGCGGGCAGCTGCCCGTCGTCGGCCTTCAGGACCGCGGTGATCAGCTCGGTCACCGGGGTGCTCACGGAGCCGAGTTCACCGAGGGCGTCGGCCTGGGCGAGGAGGGCGGCGGCGTCGGGGAGGGGGGCTCGGGCGCCGGCATGGGCGGCCGGGCGGGACGGGCGGTGTTCGTCGGCGAAGGCGGGTCCCGCCATGCCGAGGGTGAGTGCGGCGGATATCGCCAGGGCGGTGAAGCGGGGCAAAGCATGGGGACGCATATGTGTTCCTTTTCCTTATGCGTCGGACAACAGCTCTGCCACCGTGCCTGCGGCTATAGCGCTCCGCAACCGACGGACTACTGAGCGCCACGAATCCGTTCGAGTGAATCCACCCGCCTGACCTGCTCCTCCACGGGGCGTGCGCCGTTGCACCCGACGGCGCACGGGGGTGCGTCCGAACGGGGTTCGAACGAGATCCGAACGAGTCGGCACAGGGGGCAGCACGGTGGGCGGACGGCGAAAGGCCGGCGCGGCGACCCGGACGGGTCGCCGCGCCGGCCTCGGAAGGACCGCGATCCGGCGCGCGAGGTCAGCCGGCGTTGACGCAGGTGTTGCCGAAGGCCGGGTTCAGGGCGCCGATGACGCTCACGGTGTTGCCGCAGACGTTGACCGGGACGTGGACCGGGACCTGGACGAGGTTGCCGGACAGCACGCCCGGGGAGCCCACGGCGGCGCCCTCGGCTCCGGCGCTGGCGGCGGCGACACCCGCGGCACCGGCAACGGTGGCGACGGCACCGACGGACAGAGCAACAGCCTTCGCGATACGGGACATGGAGAACGTCTCCTCGATCGATTTTCAACTCGGACGGCACGGACGGTATTGCCCGGCTGCATCAACAACGCCGCTGGATTTCATCGGTTGCTCTCCCGAACGGGTGACGTTCAACCGATCTTTGGGCCATAGGAGCGTCATTCGAGTGACTGGGCCCAGAAAGGCGCAACACGCTCAACGAGGAACGTGCCGGTTGGATACGGAAGTTAGCGTTTGTGAGCATCTAATGCTTACTATCGCCCGTCGCGGGGGTTATAACGTTCCCGGACGTTGCTTCCGGTCCCGTCGCGCGTTCATCCATTTCGCGCGACCGACTTCTCCCCTCCCTCCCCCGGTCACCACGGGTCTTCCCTTCTCTCTCTCATCAAAGCGGAGAACCTGTATGCGGAATTCAGCGGTTCATGCCGTACGTCGGGGTCTGGTGTGTGCCTTCTCGTGCGCGGCGCTGTCCGCCGTGCTCCCGGCCGCCTCGGCCGCCGCGCCCCCGCCGGCGCCCCGGTCCGAGGAGTCCGCCCGACTGCCCTTCAAGGCGAGGTTCGAGGCGGTGCAGCACGGTGGGGTCGTGCGCGCCGCCAACTCCTCGGCCACCGGCGCCGCCGGCACCGAGTCGGCCAACGACGGCGCCACGATCGCGTACGTCGACGTGGACGCCGATCCCAACACCTACAACTCCAGCCGCGCCGAACTGCGCGTGCCCGCCGGTGCCCGGGTCAGCTGGGCCCGCCTGTACTGGGGCGGAAACCTGCGGGTGGGCGAGCAGAAGCCGCCCGAGGACAACGGCCGGGTACTGATCGCCGAGCCCGGCGGCCAGTACAAGGCGGTGCTCGCCGACACCACGATCGGCCACCGCACCGCCGACGGCGCCGACGCCTTCCAGGCCTCCGCCGATGTCACCGAGCTGGTCCGCTCGTCCCGTTCGGGCCTGTGGACGGTCGCCCAGGTGAACGTCGCCATGGGCCGTTCGGCCGTGGGCGGCTGGGGCGGCTGGACGCTGGTCGCCGCGTACGAGAAGGCCGACGAGCCACTGCGCCGACTGGCCGTATGGGACGGATTCGAGACGCTCGGGCCGAAGAACCAGGAGCTCACGGTCCCGCTCGCGCTGGGCGCGCACCGCGTTCCGGTCGGCGCGGACGGGCACCTCGGAATCGTCGGCTACGACGGCGACCGGGGGACTGCCGGGGATTACCTGGCGGTGGAGACCGGCCGGGCGAAGAGCGTCACGCGCAGCGTGATCTCCGATTCCGCGAATTCCGCGGACGACGTGATGAACTCCAGCATCACGGAATCGGGAACAAGTCGGATGGAACGACTGCCCGCTCATCAGAACACCCTGGGGTACGACTCGGACGTCTTCGATCTGCGGGGGGCGCTGCGCCATGGGGCCGATCGTTTCCACATCCGCCTCGGAAGCCGGAAGGACGCCGTCTGGCTCGGCGCGCTCTTCCTCCAGGCGGACCTCGAACAGCCACGTGGCCTCGAAGCGGCCGACGCGGACTGACCCCGGGCCGGACGTGCTGCACGCCGTCCAGCCCGGTGACGGCGGGGTCGCCCGGGTCGTCATCGACCTGGTCCGCGACCAGCTGGCCGCGGGCCTGCGGGTCGCGGTGGCCTGTCCGCCCGGCACCGAACTCGCCGCCGCGGTACGGGCGGAGGGCGCCGAGGCGTACGACTGGCGGGCCGGCCGCGAGCCCGGCCCGGCGCTGCTGAGGGAGACCCGGGAGCTCGGCCGGCTGCTGCGGGCCGTACGCCCGACGCTCGTGCACGCGCACAGCGCCAAGGCCGGGCTCTGCGCCCGGCTCGCGCTGCGCGGCCGGGTGCCGACCGTGTACCAGCCGCACGCCTGGTCCTTCGAGGCCGTCGGGGGGACGACCGCCGCGCTCGCCCGGGTCTGGGAGCGCGCGGCGGCCCGCTGGACCGCCCGGATCGTGTGCGTCAGCGCGGCCGAACGCCGTACCGGCGAGGACGCCGGGGTGCGGGCCGCCTGGTCGGTGATCCACAACGGGGTGGACGCCGCCCGCTTCGCGCCGCCCGCCGATGACGCGGACGCCGCGCCGAGCCCGGGCCCGGAGTGCGAACTCCCGGGCTCCGGGCCGCTCGTGGTGTGCGTGGGCCGGCTGTGCCGGCAGAAGGGGCAGGACGTCCTGCTCGACGCCTGGCCGGAGGTGCTCGCCGCCGTGCCGGACGCCCGTCTCGTCCTGGTCGGCGACGGCCCGGACGCGGCGGCGCTGCGGGCGGCCGCCGACCGGTACTTCTCGGTGCACTTCACGGGCGCGGTCGCCGACCCCGCGCCCTGGTACCGGGCCGCCGACCTGGTCGTCCTGCCGTCCCGGTGGGAGGGCATGGCCCTCGCGCCGCTGGAGGCCATGGCGAGCGGCCGGCCGGTGGTGGTCGGCGACGTGGACGGGGCGCGCGAGAGCCTGCCGCCCGGCCACGAGGAGCACTGCCTGGTCCCGTCCGGGGACCCCGCCGCGCTCGCCGCCGCGCTCGGCCGCCTTCTGGGCCGTGCCGGGCTGCGGCACTCGCTGGGCCGGGAGGCCCGCGAGCACGTACTCAGCAGATTCGATGTGCGGCGCACCGGCGCGGCCGTCGCGGAGCTCTACCGCGAAGTGGCCGGAGTGCGGTGCACGGAGCACAGAGAGCCGATCGCACAGTGACAACCGAAAGCACCAGCGTCAACCCTTCGCCGGGCCCGTGGCACGTGGCGGCCCAGTTCCCCGGTCTCGCATCGACGCGGACCGCGTCCGACCGGCTCGCGCTGCCGCTGCGCCGGCCCGTACGGGAGCGGTACGCGGCCGTGCCGCTGGTCGCGGCCGACGTGCTGGCCGTGCTGCTCGCGGTCGGTGTGCTGTCCGCGGCGCACCGCCGCTGGGAGCTGGCGCTGCCGGTCGTCGTCCTGGTCGTCGCGCTGGACGCCCGGGCCGGGCTGCACCGGCCGGCCGCGCTGCCCGCCCGGGTGCTCGACGAGGTGCCGGCGCTCGCCGCCCGTGCCGGGATCGCCTGGTGCGTGACGGCGGCGGCGGTCGCCGCGTACGCCCCGGCGCTCGCGATCGGACCGCTGCGGCTGTGCGCCGCGTACGCCACGCAGGTGACGGCGGTGTTCGCGGTGCGCGGTCTGGTGCTCGCCCGGCGGCGCCGGGCGGCCCGGACGCATCCGCGGTCCGCGCTCGTGGTGGGTGCGGCGGGCCCGGCCCGGCGGTTCGCCGGGGCGCTCGCGCAGCACCCGGAGTACGGCGTGCGGCCGGTCGGGATCGTCGCGCCGCGCGCGGACGGCGAGCCGGGTCTGCCGGTCCTGACGACCACCGAGGAGATCCACCGGGCGGTCATCCAGAACACGGTGCGCGACGCCGTGGTGCTGGCCTCGGACGCGGCGGACGAGGGTCTGGTGACGCTGTTCCAGCAGTACGGCTGCGCCACCTGGCGGGTCGGCGGGGAACGGGCGGGCGGTCCGATGGGCGACCACCTGTGGGGGTACGGCTGCCGGCGTCTGGTGCCGCTCGGCGAGCGGCCCGGGCTGACCGCGAAGCGTGTCCTGGACGTGGCGCTCGCCGGTCCGGCGCTCGCCCTGGCGCTGCCGGTGCTCGCGGTGTGCGCGCTCGCGGTGCGGATCGCGGACGGGCCGGGGGTGCTGTTCCGGCAGGAGCGGGTGGGTCAGAACGGGCGTCTGTTCACGCTGTTGAAGTTCCGTACGCTCAAGCCGGCCGACGAGACGGAGTCGGCGACCCAGTGGAGCATCGCGAACGACCGGCGGATGAGCCCGGCCGGGCACTTCCTGCGGAAGACCTCGCTCGACGAGCTGCCGCAGCTGTGGAACGTGCTGCGCGGGGACATGAGCCTGGTCGGGCCGAGGCCCGAACGCCCGTATTTCGTGGCCCAGTTCAGCCGGGTCCACGCGGGTTACGCGGCCCGGCACCGGATGCCGGTGGGGCTGACCGGCCTTGCCCAGGTGCACGGGCTGCGCGGTGACACCTCGATCGAGGACCGCTGCCGTTTCGACAACCACTACATCGACCACTGGTCGCTCTGGCAGGACGTCTGCATCCTGCTGCGTACGGCGGCCGGCCTCGTGCGACCGACGGGAAGCTGACGATGACCACGGCCGTGACGGTGCCGGTGCCGGACACCGGGCCCGCAGCACGCTCCGAGGTACGGGAGTGGGCACGCCGCGCGGGGGCGCTGTCCCCGGTGCTCGCGGTGATCGCCCTGCTGCTGGTGCCGGGCGGCGGCGGCGCGCAGGGCGGGACGGGCGGCTCGGGCACGGTCGCCGACGCGGCGTCGGGCCTGCTGGTGCTGATCTGTCTGCTGCGGGTGGTGCGCGGCGGCGCCCGGCCGCTGACCCGGGCGGCGGCGGTGGTGCTCGGTCTGCCGGTGTTCGGTGTGTGTCTGGCCGCGATCACCTCGAACGACCCCGGGGCCAGCCTGCCGGGCGTGGCCCGCTATCTGCAGATCTTCGTGCTGGTGCCGGGCGCGGTGCTCGTGATGATCCGCGACCGGCGGGACTTCGCCGTGGTGGCCTGGGGCCTGGTCGGGCTCGCCCTGCTGGAGGGCGGCGTGGGCGTGCTGCAGTTCCTGACCGGCACCGGCGCCTCGTACCAGGGCGCGGACGTCCGGGCGGTCGGCACCTTCGGCGCGACCGACGTCATGGGCATGGCGACGGTCGTCGCGTACGGGCTCGTGATCGCGGCGGGCCTGGCCCTCGGGGGCCGGGCGGGCAGCCGGGCCCGGACGGCGGCGCTGGTCTGCGCGGGTGTGCTGTTCCTGCCGCTGGTGCTGTCCTTCAGCCGGGGCGCGTGGATCGCGACCGTGCTCGCCGTGGGTCTCCAGCTGCTGCTCGCCGGTCCGCGTCTGGCCGCCCGGGTCGCGCTCGCCGGAGCGGCCCTCGGGGTGGTCCTGGTCGGCGGTTTCGGCATCGGCTCCGACATGGTGAAGGAGCGCGTCACCAGCATCACCCAGGTGGCCGCCGCCCCCGACCAGTCGGTCACCGACCGGTACACGATGTGGGCGGCGGCCGGCCGCATGTGGCGCTCCGAGCCGCTGACCGGCGTCGGCCTCAAGGGCTTCCCCGCCTACCGCGACTCCAACGCCTCGCTCGCGCTGTCCTCCGGCAGCGACACCGCGGGCGCGGGTGCCGCGTTCGCCCGCCAGCCGCTGCTGTCCCCGCACAACATGTACCTGCTGATCCTGAGCGAGCAGGGCCTGTTCGGTCTGCTCGCCCTCGCCGGCAGCTGGGCGGCCCTGCTGGTCGCCGCGCTGCGGCGGCGCCGGCTAGGTCCTGCCCGGCGGGCCAGGGCCGGACAGGCCGCGGGGTCTGGTGCGGTACATCGCAAGGCGCCGGAGCGGGTCGGTATCGGGGGGATAGAGACACTCCCGCCCCCCCGGGGGGGGGGGGGGCC